>CALKCP010000001.1 GCA_938083445.1 uncultured Ulvibacter sp.
AACTATGGTTATTATTGCTAGTAATAAAACTCCAATTATTAATTTCTTCATCAATTTGTGTTCGTTTTTCAGCTTGTGTACAACTTGTTATATCCTATCTTTTATCACGCTTATCCAGCCAAATCCCGGGGGATATCGATAGTTCTTTAGTGCGCTTATCCGGAATCAGTTTTTGCTCTAAAGCGACGTCTAAAGGGCTTTTAATGTCATGAACGTCTCTTGTACTCACGTGGGTGTAAATCATCGTGGTCTCGGGCTTACTATGCCCCAAAAGCTCTTGTATATAACGCAAACCAGTTCCGTTTTCGTGCAAATGCGTGGCATAACTGTGTCGCAATGTATGCGGCGTCACATGTTTTGTTATTCGCGCTAATTTACAACTTTGTTTTAAAAAAGATCGAATACTTGCGCTACTATATTTCCCACCTTTAGGATTTTCAATCAAATATTTTTTTGGACGATAGGCCCTAAAATACTGCCGCAATAAGGGATAGGTGCTTTCTGCTATTGTCGTATATCGGTCTTTACGCCCCTTAGCCATTTTAATGTGGAGTTGCTTTCGGTGAAAGTCAAAACAGCTCAATTCAACAGCTATTAGCTCTCCAACGCGAAGACCACAGCTATACAGCATTGCGATAATCGTCTTGTGTTTCAGATTCTTAGTTACTTCAAGTAGGCGTAAAACCTCCTCCATACTCAAAACTACAGGTAATTTTTTATCGCGCTTGGGCCGTTGTAACTTTTCAGGGTTTATGGCGCACATGGGGTAAAAAAAAGCAAAATGCTTAAACGCACTAATTATCTGTCGGTGTGTGCTTACAGAATACTTGAGTGCTTCTACTGCCCATTCTAAATAGGTTCTTACGTCATTTTCGCTCAGCGTATCTGTGGGGCGTGAACTATGAAATCGTAAAAAGTCACGAATAAAATTTGAATACACATTCACCGAACTACGGCTCAAGCGCTTTCCTTCCAAATACCGAACATAATGCTTTAAGATGTCAATCTTTTCTTCGGTCAGCTTCTTTAATTGCATCCTAGTTTCTAGTACAGGCCTTGCTTCAGAATTGATTTTAGGTAGCATACGTCGCTGAATAGCATAGCCACCAGCTTCGATATGATCGGTAAGTTTTTGAGCGATATTTTCGGAATAATAGACGTAAAAGACACTTTTAGAACTGCTCCAATAAGTGCCTTTAAATTTTTTAAGGTGTTCTTTTAAAGCAAAGTTATACTGAAACTTAATGGCAATACAGGGTTTATTGCGATGCGTAATTCTAGATAAATCGACGTTTAACAAGGGTTGATCGGTAGTTACTTTTAGGGGAGAAGGAATTCAAATATAAGAAATAATTGGAAACTAAATGTTCAGAGAAATCAAATACCTCCTGTTTTCAGAAAAAAGAAATACGCTAAGGTGTGCTATTCAAAACACAGCGACAAAGACACCTCTTACCAGACCTGATAGGCAAAAACACTATATCTACACACAAAAAAACAACATACCAATCTTAATAGGCTACTAGGTCAAGTAAGGCCTGTTTAAATTTGTTCTTTGGAAGGTATTGCGCTTCGAGTTGTGCTGCAAACGGAATGGGAGTTTCCATGCTCGCAAGCCTTTTAATGGGCGCATCTAAAGATTCAAAGCAATGTTCCGAAATAAGTGCAGAAATATCTGAAGCGATCCCGCCAAACAATGAATCCTCCTGTAAAATAATCACCTTCCCTGTTTTCCTTACCGACGTATAGATGGCCTCTGTATCCAAAGGCGATAGGGTGCGCAAATCTAGCAGATCTGCTGAAACGTCTGAAACCTCATCCAGTGTCTCTAAAGCCCAATGAACGCCTGCACCATAAGAAATAATAGTAACGGTCTCCCCTTCTTTTATTAGCGCAGCCTTCCCTAACGGAATGGTGTAGTAATCTACGGGTACTTCTTGACGAATGGTCCTATATAAAGCCTTATGCTCAAAAAACAAGACCGGATTGGGGTCTTCAATTGAAGTGGCTAACAAGCCCTTCGCATCGTAAGGAAATGCTGGGTATACCACTTTTAATCCTGGGGTGTGCGTAAACCAAGCTTCGTTCGTTTGACTGTGATAGGGCCCAGCCCCTACTCCTGCTCCACAAGGCATTCGTATTACCACGTCTGCTTTTTGATTCCATCGGTAATGCGACTTTGCCAAATGATTAATGATTGGGTTAAACCCCGACGTGGCAAAATCTGAGAATTGCATCTCCATAACAGACTTAATTCCATTAATGGAAAGGCCCATTGCTGCAGAAACAATGGCCGATTCACAAATGGGTGTATTTCTAATTCGATCTTTTCCAAATGCTTCTACAAAACCATCTGTGATTTTAAAAACACCGCCATATTCCGCAATGTCTTGCCCCATAATGATGAGATCGTCGTGACGCTCCATAGATTGTTTCAACCCTTGGGAAATGGCATCAATTAAACGCAACTCCTTAGTAGATTCACTTGGTTTAACTTCTTGATATACAAACTCTTTATACACATCACTTAACTCAGTACTTGAGTTTGGTTCAATCATAGGCTCTTGGTTTACAAGCGCTAAGTTTTCATTTATTTCATCAATAATTTCTTTCTTATACCTGCCCTCATCTTCTTCCGAAAGAATGTCATTCGATTTTAAAAATGCTGCAAAATTCTCAAGGGGATCTTTCGCTGCCCATTGTTCGAGGAGCTCCTTAGGAACATATTTCGTTCCACTAGCCTCCTCATGGCCTCGCATTCGAAACGTCTTAAATTCTAGAAGTATAGGGCGGGGATCTTTCCGCATGCTTTCAACAAGTGCATTTACTTTTGTGTAAACCGCAAGTATGTCGTTTCCTTCTATAATATGAGATTCCATGCCGTAACCGATACCACGGTCTGCGATATGGGCACAATTATACTGTTCAGTAGAAGGGGTTGATAGGCCATACCCGTTATTTTCAACACAAAATAAAACAGGAAGTTTCCATACCGAAGCTACATTTAGTGCTTCGTGTATATCGCCCTCACTCGTTCCTCCTTCACCTGTAAATACGGCACAAACTTTATTGTTTCCCTTTAATTTATTTGCGAGTGCTATTCCATCGGCAACCCCAAACTGAGGCCCTAAATGAGAAATCATCCCTATAATATTAAATTCTTGGGTTCCGAAATGAAAACTACGGTCGCGCCCCTTGGTAAAACCATTTGCCTTTCCCTGCCACTGCGAGAAAAGACGGTGCAACGGAACGTCTCTTGTAGTAAAAACACCGAGGTTTCGATGCATGGGTAAAATATACTCATCCTTGTCTAGAACTGCCGTAATCCCTACCGATATAGCCTCTTGACCTATGCCACCAAACCACTTTGATATTTTACCTTGCCGTAAAAGTATAAGCATTTTCTCTTCAATCAATCTCGGTTTAAGCAATGATTTATACAAGTAAAGTAGGGTACTATCATCAATACCATCTCTATTATAGTTGAATGCAAACTTTTCTGCCTCTTGGGATTTCATCTTCGTTTTTTAAGTATTCCAAAAATAAAAAAAAAGCTTTGGTATTAGCGTTTTTCATCTCCTTTTTTATGGTGGTATTTACGCAGCTATATTTGTATATTTGTAATGTTAAAAGCAACTTTTATGAAGAATATTCCAAGTGTTAATTTAGCAGATTTTCTTTCTGAAGACCCAATCATAAAAAACAAATTTGTTGAAGAAATTGGTAAAGCCTACGAAGAAATTGGCTTTGTATGTCTAAAGAATCATTTTTTGAGCGATGTTTTAGTGCGCGATCTATACAAGGAAGTAACCTCTTTTTTCGAACTTCCTGTCGCTACCAAAAAGAGCTATGAAATTAGTGCGTTAGGTGGGCAACGCGGCTATGTCTCCTTTGGGAAAGAACACGCCAAGGGCAGTGTAAACGCAGACTTGAAAGAGTTTTGGCATTTTGGGCAAGTTCCGGAAGAAAGGGCAAATCTAGACGAAGATTATCCAAAAAACGTAGTGGTTACAGAACTGCCAAATTTTAATGAAACTGGAATGACGGCCTACCGAATGCTCGAAAAAACAGGGCTCTATGTTTTAAGAGCGTTGGCATTGTATATTGGATTGGATGAGTTCTACTTTGATCATTGGGCTGCCAATGGAGATAGTATTTTGCGCCCCATACACTACCCTCCTATTACTAGAGAACCTGAAGGGGCTGTGCGTGCTGGAGCACATGGTGATATAAATCTAATAACCCTGTTAATGGGTGCGTCTGCTGGCGGTTTGCAAGTACTTCGGAAAGATGGCGAGTGGATTGACGCCATTCCTCAGGAAGATGAACTCGTTATAAATGTAGGCGATATGCTCGAAAGGCATACAAACAATAAACTACGATCTACCATTCATAGGGTTGTAAATCCGCCGCGTGAATCATGGGGAACTCCTCGGTATTCCATTCCGTTTTTTATGCACCCTAGAGGTGATATGAAATTAAATTGCCTTGACGCCTGTGTTGACGAAGCGCACCCAAAGGCGTACGAGGATATTACTGCGGGTGCATTTTTAAACCAACGATTGATAGAAATTGGACTGGTTAAAGAAGATTAAATAGATGGATTTAGAAGATCAATTAAAGCAATTATTTCCAGAACATTCGGTTTCCGAAGAATTAGCAGAAAAAAAAGAAGAAAAACTGTGGATTCAAGCGGAACCAATGATTTGTAAATACGAAAAGCGAAAGGGAAAAGCGACTACCATAATTGAAGGCTATACAGGTGCCACCTCAGATTATAAGCAGCTTGCAAAAGAGATCAAACAATTATTAAGTGTAGGTGGAAGTTTTAAAAATGAGCAGATCATCATACAAGGTGATTATCGAGACAGGATTATGAAGTTTCTTCAAGACAAAGGATTTAAGACAAAGCGGGTTGGAGGATGATATCTCTTTTATAATAACAAATATCTAACGATAAACGAATGAAGCCAAGTGAATTAGTCCTTAATGAAGACGGAACGGTCTATCATCTTCATCTAAAAGCTGAAAATATTTCGGACACCATAATCTTAGTGGGTGATCAAAATCGGGTGCAACAAATTAGCAAACATTTTGATTCTATTGAATTTGAAACGGCACATAGAGAATTTAAGACGCATACAGGGATTTACAAGAATAAAAGAATAACCGTAATCTCAACAGGCATAGGACCCGGCAATATTGATATTGTATTGAATGAATTGGATGCATTGGTAAATATTGACTTTTCCACCAGAAAACTACACGAACATCTCAAGTCTCTTGATTTAATTAGAGTGGGTACCTCTGGCTCCCTTCAAAAAAACATACCTATTAACTCCTTCGTTATGAGTACCCAAGCGCTCGACTTAAATGGAATGCTTCATCATTACCAGATTGATGAAATAAGAAACCATGAAATAGAAGAGGCCTTTATTAAACATACAAATTGGGATCCCAACAAGGCAAATCCAATTGTTATAGATAATAGCAAAAAATTAGAGTTAAAATTTGAGAGTTCTGTCATGCATAAGGGATTAACAGGCACATCTTCGGGTTTCTATGGGCCACAAGGCAGGGTCTTGAGATTGCCTCTCAAACATGAAGACTTGAATAGCAAAATTGATAGTTTTAACCATGACGGGGTGCGCGTAACGAACTTCGAAATGGAAACATCTGCTATATACGGTCTTGCAAAGCTACTGGGACATAATGCTATTTCATTAAGCGCGATTTTAGCCAATAGAGCCGACGGAACTTTTAGTGACGATCCAAATAAAGTGGTTGAAGACCTCATAACGTATGTGCTTGATAACATTGGAGATTAGAACAAATTGTACATGAAAAAATTTCAAATCGGTGGTGTTCCAGAGCATTTTAACCTCCCATGGTACCTTACTCTTAGCACAAAAAAGTATACGAAAGAAGGAATAAACCTGCGCTGGAAAGATTATCCTAGTGGCACGGGAGCTATGTGTAAAGCCTTGCGTGAAAAGGAAATTGACATGGCTGTAATTCTTACGGAAGGAATCGTTCGTGATATTATAGATGGCAATGACTGCAAGATTGTGCAAGTATTTGTAAAGTCTCCCTTAATCTGGGGGATTCACGTAGCCCAGGAGTCAAAATACATGAAAATCGAAGATCTGAGAGGAACAAAGGCAGCAATAAGTAGGTTTGGCTCTGGTTCGCATCTCATGTCTTATGTCAATGCCGAAAATCAAAAGTGGGATACAAATCAAGATTTGGGGTTTCAAATTATTAACGATTTGAACGGTGCTTTGGAAAGTCTTCCAAAAGGAGAGGGCGATTATTTTATGTGGGAAAAATTTATGACCCAACCCTATGTCGATAATGGTACGTTTCGAAAAGTAGGCGAATGCCCTACCCCATGGCCTTGTTTTGTAATTGCTGTACGCAACGATGTTTTAGAAACAGATGCTGATGCGATCCAAAAGATACTTGAGATTATAAATAACACAACCAACACTTTTAAGGAGATCCAATATATCGATGAAATTATTAAAAATCGCTACGGAATAAAACTAGAGGATGCACGAGAATGGCTCTCGTTAACCGAATGGAGTCAAGGGCAATTGAGTAAAAACGAAGTTGAAAACATCCAAAATCAACTATTAAACTTGAACTTAATAAAAAATAAAATACAGATAAACAGCTTGTTGCATAATTTTTAAAAAAGTTTTATACCTGCACGCAACCCCAAACATAAATGTGCATCTTCTTAGTGTAAAACAGTAAATTGATGATGACATTTTTAATTATATTAGGGACCTTGCTTGTTACAAACTACTTACTACTAGCCTTTAGTTGTAACGATGTTGCAGAGCCAGAGGTTTCAAAAAAAGAACGCTAAAAGCACTTCCACATCCTATAGTTCGAGTTAAAGCCAAGAAATTGGTTTTCTACCTTTAGATTCCAGGTATTTATTAGTCAAACTAAAATGGTTGTTTCCAAACCAGTAGCCACGATTGGCGCTTAATGGTGATGGGTGACCACTTTCAAGCACAAGATGTTTCTTTCTATCGATTTTCAATCCTTTCTTTTTAGCATAGCCACCCCATAGCATAAAAACAACGCCCTCTTTTCTTTCTGATACCAGTGTAATTACTGCATCCGTAAACAGCTCCCAACCTCTTTTTTGATGACTACCCGCTTCAGCAGCTCGTACCGAAAGAGTGGCGTTGAGAAGCAAAACCCCTTGCGCAGCCCAACGTTCTAAATTTCCATCCTGGGATACATCTGTTTGCAAGTCTGCTTCTATCTCTCTAAATATATTCACTAACGATGGCGGCAGCTTCACACCCTCAGACACCGAAAAACAGAGTCCATTTGCCTGTCCCATTCCATGGTATGGGTCTTGTCCTATAATCACCACTTTAATCGACTCAAATGGCGTGGTGTTAAAGGCTGAAAAAATACGGTCTTTAGGAGGATAGCAGTGACCCGTCTTATATTCGGAGGCTACAAATTTAGAAAGTGCATTGAAATACTCCTTTTCAAATTCATTTGCCAAAACAGACTGCCAATCGGGCGCTATAGTTACATGCATTATTAGTACTTTTGTGTAAAATTACAAGATTAATTGGGAACCATTCGAATTGACAGCAAATCCTTAGAAGACCTCGAGCTAGATTTGGTATTACAGCAGGTCTCTGATCTCTGTATCACAAAGCCTGGAAAAGAAAAAGTACTGGCTATTATTCCTTTTCCCTCTTCGCAAGAGTGTATCCCTGAGCTTTATAGGCTGAAGGAGTTTAAGGCGTCCCTAGACGGCGATAATGCGATTCCTAACCATGGATTCGACCCCGTTTTCAAAGAATTACATTTACTTGATATTGAGAATAGCTCTTTGGAAGCTTCAAGTTTTAGACGCATTCTTACGATTGTAGAGGTTACAAGAGTATTGCTTCGATTTTTTAAGAAATTTGAAGAGTTTTATATCAACCTCAATGCCTTTTCCGAAGAGGTACACCATAGGCCAGATATAGCCGATGCCATTCATAAGAGATTCGACAAATACGGTGAGGTGAAAAATGACGCCTCAACAGAGCTTGGCGCAATTAGAAAGCGTTTGCAATCGGTTAAAAGTCAAATCAATTCATCATTCTCACGAGCGCTAACTCGTTACTCCCAAGCAGATTACTTAGACGACATTCGAGAAACAATCGTTGACAATCGCAGAGTGCTCGCCGTAAAAGCAATGTATCGCAGAAAGATAAATGGTGCTGTTTTGGGGAATTCAAAAACGGGAAGCCTCGTTTACATTGAACCTCAGGAAACCTTGGAGTATACAAACGAACTGAGTAATTTACAATACGAAGAACTAGAAGAAGTAAAACGAATATTAAAAGAGCTAACAGAGTACATTCGACCGGCTAAAGACTCGATTGCAAATTGCCAAGACTATTTGATCCATATCGATGCTTTATATGCCAAAGCCAAATATGCCGTAAAAATAGATGGCATTCTTCCCTTACTCACAAAAGACAGGACTCTAAACTTACTCAATGCCTATCACCCCCTTTTATTAATTGCGAATAAAAAAAGAAAGGAAGTCACACTGCCACAGTCCATCTCCTTAAAGCCTGATGGGCGAATCATTGTTATTTCAGGACCCAATGCTGGCGGAAAAAGCATTACGCTAAAAACCGTTGGGCTGCTGCAGCTTATGATACAGAGTGGCATGCTTATTCCAGTAGATCCCGGAAGTGAGCTCTGTTTCTTCGACCGAATATTAACAGATATAGGAGACAATCAATCTATTGAAAATCAATTAAGCACCTATAGCTACAGGTTAAAAATGATGAATCATTTTTTAAAGAAGTGTAATAAAAACACCCTGTTTTTAATTGATGAGTTTGGTACGGGTAGTGATCCTGAACTGGGTGGCGCGCTTGCAGAAACCTTCCTGGAAGTATTTTATGAACGAGAGGCTTTCGGAATAATTACAACGCATTACTCGAATTTAAAACTATTGGCCAACGAACTTCCAGAAGCCATTAATGCGAATATGCAGTTTGATAGTCGATCATTGAAACCTTTGTATAAATTGCATTTAGGGGAAGCTGGAAGCTCCTTTACTTTTGAGGTCGCTCAAAAAAACGGGATTCCATACAGCCTTATCAATCGATCAAAAAAGAAAATTGAAGGCGGTAAAATACGATTCGACAAGACCATTGCCAACCTTCAGAAAGAGCGATCAAAACTTCGGGAAACATCAGAGTCTTTGGTTACTTCAGAAAGAAAGGTGAAAGAAGAAAGCAAACAACTCGAAGTTGTAAATGCGAAAGTAAAAGAGAAATTGGAGAGTTTTCAGGAATTGTATGACTCCAATCAAAAACTGATAAGTATCGGTAAAAAATTCGACACGCTTTCTCAAAAATACATGAACAATAAGCAGAAAAAAAAGCTATTGGACGAGTTGATGAAAATGGTAATGGTTGAAAACAGCAAACGAAAAAGTATTGCACCTAAGAAAAAGAAAGTCGAGAAGGCGAAAGTTGAAAAGGTTTTAAAGGAGGTAGAGAAAAAGGTGGAAGTGATTCGTGAACGTAAAAAGAAAGAAAAAGCCGAGGCACGAAAAGCACCACCGCCCAAGCCAAAAGTGACTTTAAAAATTGGGGATCGGGTTCGTATGATAGACGGAAAGGCTATCGGAACAGTCGATACCTTAGAAAAGAACAAGGCCGTTGTAAATTATGGCATGTTTACGACCAATGTGAACGTAACACAACTTGAAAAAGTCTAAAGGTTTGAGGTTAATGCTAAGAAAGAATATATTTAATACTACAAAACGCACTTTTTAATATTGGATAAAGAAAATAGACATAAAACAATTCTTTTTGACGGTGTTTGTAATCTCTGCAACGGTGCTGTAACGTTTGTAATTAAGCATGATAAAAAAAACGTTTTCCAGTTCGCAGCTTTACAAAGTGCTGTTGGCATTGCAATGGCCGCCAAACATGGTGTTGATACTTCTAAAACAGATTCTATCCTATTGATTGGACAGGATAAAATAGATGCCAAATCAACCGCTGCTCTAAAAATCGCGAAACATCTATCTGGAGGCTACCCGCTGCTATATGGCTTTATGATTGTACCCAACTTTATCCGCAATTGGGTCTATGATATTATTGCAAAGAATCGGTACAAATGGTTTGGAAGAACCGATTCATGTATGGTACCAGCGCCCCAATTGAAAGATAAATTTCTATAACCGTTTCTGAAATTCTGGAACCACCATCGAGCTTCACAGTAGGGCTCTTATGTATAGGAAAGGGGTCAAACCAGTGTGCACCTCCTTCTGAAATAACGATGCTATTTAAATTCAGTAGAAAATGAACACATGAAATTTTATAATTAAAAGTAGGGTTACTAATATTATCTATTATATTTTTGAAAAGCGTATAAAAAAATACATATGGACATCCAAGATATTACAAATAAAGTCATAGAAGTAGCCGGTGAATATGGTATAAAAGTGATTGGAGCAATCGCCATATGGTTTATCGGTTCGTGGGTAATTAAGAAAATGATGAGAGGGGTGAATCTCATTATGGATAAACGTTCCTTTGATGAGGGTTTAAAAAGGTTTTTACTAAATCTGTTAGGCTGGCTTTTAAAAGTATTGCTCATAATGGCGATACTAGCTAATTTAGGTGTAGAAACCACTTCGTTCGCTGCTGTATTAGCATCTATGGGACTTGCAATAGGGATGGCGCTACAAGGATCCCTTAGCAATTTTGCCGGTGGTGTTATGATTATGATATTTAAACCTTTTAAAATAGGCGACTTTATCGAAGCACAAGGAGAAGCTGGTGTCGTAAAAGAAATTGAAATTTTTACCACCAAGTTGTTGGCACCATCAAACAAGCTAGTTATTATACCAAACGGCTCCCTGTCTAATGGGAACATCACGAATTACTCCGTTGAAAGCGAACGTCAAGTGAGGATTCTCATAGGCGTGTCTTATAACGCAGACATTAAGCAGACCAAAGACATTCTGATGAATGTACTCACGTCTCAAGACTTGGTTTTGGCCGATCCCGCTCCTACCGTAAACGTAGCTGCTCTGGGAGATAGCTCGGTCGACTTTACGATTCGAGCATGGACAAAGAGTGAAGATTACTGGACGGTTCATTATCATACGCTCGAGCAGGTCAAAATTTCATTAGATGAGGCAGGTATCGAAATTCCTTACCCACATACGGTTCAAATACGAAGAGAGGAGTAAGTCTATTTCCTGGCTAAAAAACAAATTTACAACCGTTCCAGATATTCATTCGGAACGGTTTTTTTTATGTGTGGTCTATTCACCGTAGACCCTAAAATTATCAAATCCTGCAAAATCGGTGTCCCCATTTTGACTTATCCCAAGGGTCAAGCGAACATAAGTCACCGAATTCGGTATCGTAGCTGTTATAGTGCCTTCTAGAGAAAGATCTCCAGATCCATTCACTATAGTGACGACACCTTGGCTCACATCGTCAAAAAAGAGCTCATAGTGTACATCATCCCCATTATCAAATTCAAACACATCGTAATCAAATGCGAGGCGGGCATTTACCACACTTGAAACATCCACATTTATAAAGGATATCTGGTGAACAAAATTAGATCCTGTGAGCGTGTTCTCTAAATCTCTACAACCCAAAAAGTATCCAGATACATTGTCAATGGCAGCTGTGTTTGATCCCAGCGTGCTTACAACATCCCAAATATCATTATTGCTATTGTAGGGGGCTGGATTCAAGGTGTAATTCCAATTAATGTTGGTGTCAAAATCCTGAACCGCTAAAGTGATGGCTTGAATCGAAAGTGTATACATCGTTTCCCAATAAATTCCATTCCAGATTTGAAAGGTTGCATCGTCTTGAACAAAAACCATTAGCCCAACATCAGAAGATGTTGCAGGAATCGCATCTCTTTGAGTTTGTGAAGTTACTCTAGGAGGCATTAAACCGCCAAAGCGAACGCCATTGCCAATACTTCCGTTAATGTCTAAAATTGCTGCTGAACTGGGGTTTGTGGTTCCAATTCCTACTTGTGGATACATGAAAAAACTGAATGTTAGAAAGAATAATACACATACTAAAACCTTCATAGCTTCGAAAATTACATCTTGGCGTTGTCGTGGTTTAAAAAGCGTATTAATTAAATAACTGTTCTTAAAAAACGACCAAGCAAAGAAGCAGGGAGCGAATGAAGAATATTAAAACTACTAAAAAAATCTTACACTAGAGAACGTATCCTATTAAAATCAAGCCTGCGGATGGTAATCATCATTCCATTCTTTTACTTTGGGATCTCCTAGCTTGCCTTGCGACTTAGCAACAATCATAGAAACTGTGGCATCTCCTGTTACATTTGCTACTGTTCTGCACATATCGAGCGGGCGGTCTACTGCAAAAATAAGTGCAAGCCCTGCTTCTGGAATTCCGGCATAGCCAAGCACACCTACAAGCATAACCATTCCAGCTCCTGGAACAGCCGCCGAACCTATCGAGGCCAATGTGGCTGTTGCAATAATTCCGAGTTGGGTTCCCAGTGTAAGCTCCATACCAAAGGCCTGCGCAATAAAGACTGCGGCTACCGCCTGATACAAACTCGTACCATCCATGTTAATTGTAGCGCCTATGGGAAGCACAAAACTTGAAACCTCTTCCTCTACTCCTAGGTGTTCTGTAACTCGTTCCATGGTAACTGGCAAGGTTGCAGCACTCGAACTCGTAGAAAAGGCCAATAATTGAGCCGGACCGATGCCTTTTAGAAAAAATGAAGGAGACTTTTTAGCATAAAGCTTCACTATTAAAAGGTAGATGCCAATCATAATCAATAAGCCCAACACCACACAGAAAGCATACCATCCAAGAGCTGCAAACA
This sequence comes from uncultured Ulvibacter sp., assembly GCA_938083445.1. Lineage (GTDB taxonomy): Bacteria > Bacteroidota > Bacteroidia > Flavobacteriales > Flavobacteriaceae > Ulvibacter. The sequence continues at coordinate 12,904 of CALKCP010000001.1, forward strand.
AATCGGCACTCGGTGCCTCGACTACCAATGCAGCTAATAAGGCAAAAACACCATACGGAGCCGCGAGCATTATTAAATCAACCATCTTTAGTATAACCTCATTGAAACCGTCAACAAAGTCTTTCACACTCTTACTTTTCTCTTCTGGTATTAAAATAAGCCCTATTCCAAAGAACACTGCAAAGAAAATTACTTGCAGCATATTTCGATTGCTCGATGCTGCTTCAAATATATTCGAAGGCACCAAATCGATGAGGGCTTGCAAAGGCCCTGTGTTTTTCTGATCCTCGGCTGCGAGTCGCTTCGACTCGGCCTCACCGCCGTACGCCTCTACCAATTCATTGCGAGTATCCTCGCTTATACTGCCTCCGGGGTTCACAGCAGTTACAACGCCCAGACCAATAGTAACAGCAATTACCGTCGTTAAGACATACAGAAAAATCGTTCGAAGCCCCATACTGGATAGTTTGGAGATGTCTTTTAAATCTGAAATACCTTTTATTAGAGCCGCCAAAATCAAAGGAATCGCAATCAACTTCAACGCACTAATAAATATTGTTCCAAAAGGTTTTATCCAGTCACCGATGGCTTCTGCTCCCCAGCTAAATTTTGTCATCACTAGGGCAAAAACAACCCCCAATACCATTCCTAATAAAATTTGCCAATGCAGTGCTAGTTTCTTCATACCTATAAGCCCAGTGATGGGACGCTTTTTTATTAAAATTTATTATTCGTTAGCTGGATATTCTTGACAACCTGTTTAACAACCAAAAGTCGGCAATTACAAGCGCTGCCATCGCCTCAACAATAGGAACTGCGCGTGGCACAACACAGGGGTCGTGTCTTCCCTTTCCCTTCATTTCTAAAGTGTTTCCTTTCGTATCGATCGTCTCTTGTACCTTCATAATGGTCGCTACCGGCTTAAACGCGACGTTAAAGTATATAGCTTCTCCGTTGCTAATTCCGCCTTGTACGCCCCCGCTATGATTTGTTTTTGTGCTGCCATCTTCATTAAAAGAATCATTGTGCTCACTTCCTTTCATCTGGGTTCCAGCAAATCCACTCCCATACTCAAATCCCTTAACGGCATTGATAGATAACATCGCCTTACCCAATTGGGCGTGTAGCTTGTCGAACACAGGCTCTCCTAAACCAACAGGCACATTTTGAATCACACAACTAATCAATCCTCCAACAGTATCTCCTTCCTTTTTAATCTGTTTGATATAGGTCTCCATCTCTGCTGCCATCCTCTTATCTGGGCAACGAACTGGATTTTTTTCTATTTCTGAAAAGTCTAAATCGACATAATTTCCCTGAAGTTTTAATCCTCCAACTCCTGAGACATAGGCCGTTATTTTCACATCCTTCAACAGTTGCTTTGCAATCGCTCCTGCCGCCACTCTAGTCGCTGTTTCCCTAGCGGAAGAACGTCCTCCACCCCGATAATCACGAATACCGTATTTCTCGTCATAGGTGTAATCGGCATGAGAGGGCCTGTAACTATCTTTAATATGTGAATAGTCTTTCGACTTCTGATTGGTGTTCTCGATCACAAAACCAATGGGCGTTCCTGTTGTAACACCTTCAAAAACTCCCGAAAGGAATTTCACAGTGTCTGGCTCTTTTCTCTGGGTCACAATAGCAGATTGGCCAGGTTTTCTTCGATTCATTTCAACCTCTATTGCATCAAGATCTAATTCCAGGCCCGCCGGGCAACCATCAATAATACCGCCAATTGCTGGGCCATGAGACTCACCAAAGGTTGTTAGTTTAAAAATTTCTCCAAAGGAATTCCCCGCCATAATATGCTTTTTAACAAATGTAAATCTTACTGCCCGATATTAAAAATTAATCTTAAGGCTCTGTAGAACGCAATGCATTCTTTAAAATAGTTACTGGATGCAAGGCTGTTCGGTTGGTGCCATCTTTTATTTGATGCCTACAACTCGTACCATTCGCAGCTATTATCGTGTCTTCCGGAGTCTTGCGTATGGCTGGAAAAAGTTTTAATTCTCCAACTTGCATGCTAACTTTATAATGCTCCTTTTCATATCCAAAACTTCCTGCCATGCCGCAGCATCCAGAACTAATAATCACAGGTTTGTAATTTTCTGGTAGATTTAAAATATCAAAAGTAACTTTTTGATTACTCAAAGCCTTTTGATGGCAATGGTTATGTATCTTCACAGACTTTTCTTCGGAAGTGAACATACTAGCTTTTATATTTCCAGCTTGTATTTCTGAAGCGATAAACTCTTCAATTAAAAAGGTGTTTTTTGCGATGTCTTGCGCTGCATTAACATCTGATGCCATGCGTAAATACTCGTCTCTAAAACCCAGTATCGCAGAAGGCTCAATTCCTACCAAAGGACTGTTCTGCCCTACCATTCCTTTTAATAGTGAAATACTGGTGTTCACCTGTGCTTTGGCCTGCTCTAGAAAACCTTTAGAAATTAAAGCTCTTGCGCTATCTAATGTATCAATTACAGTAATGTTATACCCTAAAGCCACCAATAAATCGTAGGCATCTTTGGCAATAGTTGCATCTAAATAATTAGAAAATTCATCTACGAATAGTATGATTTTTTTAAAATTACTATTCTGTTTAATAGTTTGATTTACAGTATTATGACGTATATTACTAAAACTCTTAGTTGAAACATTTGGAAGCTGCCTTTCAACTGCAATTCCATTTACATTTTTAATTATTTTTGAAGTAATAGCGTTATTGAAAAATGCATTTGAAAGCCCAGGAAACTTTGAAGCCATTTTGGTGAGTTTGCTGCTTTTTGCAAAGAGTGTATTTGATATAGAAGCTCCATTCACTTTGTTGTATTGGTATAAAAACTCGGCCTTCGCTGTTGCAATATCTACATTGCTCGGGCATTCGGATGCGCAAGCCTTACAGCTTAAGCACAAATCAAAAACTTCTTTAAGTTCTTCAGAATTAAACTTATTTACAGCCTCATTATTTGTAAGCACCTCTCTAAGTGCATTGGCACGTGCCCTTGTAGTATCTTTTTCGTTTTTCGTCGCATGATAGCTTGGGCACATAGCCCCGCTTGCACTAGCCGATTTACGGCAGTCCCCACTCCCATTGCATTTTTCAGCCAATCGCAGGATGCCTTTCGAATCGTCAAAATTGAATAAGGTGTCAATTTGAGGCTCAGAACGGTCAATTTCATAACGCAGGGATGCATCCATTTTATAAGGATCGACGATCTTTCCCGGATTAAAGATATTCTGAGGATCAAAGGCGCACTTAATCCGTTTTAATAATTCATAGTTTTTTTCACCAATGAGTAGGGGAATAAATTCTGCCCGAACAATCCCATCCCCATGCTCTCCAGAGAACGAGCCTTTGTATTTTTTGGTGAGTTGCGCAACTTCTGTGGTAATCTTTCTAAAGTACGCGACGCCCTCATGCTGCTTTAAATTAAGAATAGGACGTAAATGTAATTCGCCAGCCCCAGCGTGTGCATAATACACGGCATCCTGATTATAGCGCTTCATAAGAGCAGAAAACTCTTTTATAAACTCCGGTAAATCACTCAGAGCAACGGCCGTATCTTCAATACAGGCAACCGCCTTCTTATCCCCAATCATATTTCCCAAGAGCCCCAAGCCTGCCTTTCGCAATTCAAGAGCTTTATCAATAGCTTCATTTTTTAAAACTGGATGACTATAACTTAATCCAGAAGCATTCAAGGAATGTATGAGCGCATTAGCCTGTGCTGTAACATCATTTTCTGAAACCCCTCTTAATTCGAGCATTAACAAAGCTTTCGGCTTGCCATCGACAAAGGAACGGTAAGATTCGTAGGTTTTATTTTGTTTTGTACAATCTAAGATAACATCATCCATCATCTCACAAGTATAAAGATTGTGCTTCATAACCGTCCCTACATCATTTAGGCAATCTTCAAGAGTGCTATAATGTGAAACGACCATGACAGTCTTCTGCGGTGGTAAGGGGTCTAATTTCAGGGTGATCTCGGTAGTAAAAGCCAAGGTTCCTTCACTTCCGCAAAGTAAACTACAGCAATTAATCTCCTTTTCAGAAGCACTAAAAACAGCTGTGTCTATTAATGAATCTATCGCATAACCGGTATTTCTGCGATGTATTTCTGCTTTTGGAAACTGTTCTGTAATTTCCTGTTGTACCTCTTTTGACGATAATTGGGTATAAAGCGCATGGTAGATTGCTCCTTCTAAGGTCTCTAACTTCGTTTTTTCTATGAATCTTTCTTCGGAAAGCCCTTCAAAAACTACTTCCTCGCCATTTGACAAAAGTGTTTTTAGCTGTACTACTTTATCACGTGTAACCCCATACTGAATGGATGTTGTGCCACTTGAGTTATTCCCTACCATACCTCCTATCATGCAACGATTTGAGGTTGACGTATTAGGTCCAAAGAAAAGACCGGAGGGTTGTAATGCGGCATTCAGCTCATCTCGAATTACACCCGGCTGTACCGTAGCTGTTTGTTTTTCGGGGTCTATTGAAATTATCTTGGTGAAATACTTTGAGACATCTACAACAATCCCCTCACCCACGCATTGACCAGCAAGCGATGTTCCAGCAGTTCTAGGAATAAGAGATGTATTGTTTTTTGCCGCAAAAAGAATGAGTTGTTTAATGGCATCTTCCGACTTCGGAAAGGCAACTGCCAAAGGCATCTTTCTATACACTGAAGCATCCGTGGCATATAAGGTTTTATGCAAATCATCGAAGAAAAATTCACCATCAAAACCCGTTGCAAATAATGTAAGTTCGGTTTTCGTCATTATAAAGGTAAAAGTAAAAAATGCAGCCTAGTTATCTCCATACCTATAAATTATTATTTCCAAAAACACATCGTTCCTAGTCCAGAAAATGGACAGGAGAAAAGAAAACGATCTCAAAAATGCGTTTATACACACCGATACCTAATAAGACACAACTCTAAGAGCATTCTCGTAAACAGCTTCATATAAAGGAACAATATTCTTGGTGTCAAATTTCAAAGCCTCCTCCTTTGCTTGATTTTTATACTTGGCAAGGGTTTCAGAATCTTTTAAAATAGCAATTGCATTGTCACTCATTTCATCAACAGCACCAACGGCACTTAAAAAGCCACTTACACCCTGAACGTTTACTTCTGGCAGTCCACCTGCATTACTCGAAATTACAGGAACACCGCAGGCCATTGCCTCTAATGCTGCCAATCCAAAACTCTCTTTTTCAGAGGGCAATAAAAACAAATCACTAAAACAAAGTATCTTATCTATTTCATTGCTATTGCCTAAAAAGAGTACCTTATCTTCAATACCTTTTGCTATGCACATTTCCTCTGCCATCTCTTTTTCCGGGCCTTCACCCACCATCAGCAACTTCGCAGGCATTTCTTTTTGAATCCGACAGAAAATCTCAATAACATCTACAATTCTTTTCACAGGACGCAGATTACTAATATGTGTAATGATACGTTCTTCAGGTTGCGCCATTAAATCACGTTGACACTCTGTATAGGTATTGCCCTGCTTCTCCACTTTAATAAAATTTGGCACAACAAAAATTTCCTTGTCAATATCAAAAAGTCTTAGGGTATCCTCTTTTAAACTCTGTGAAACCGAAGTTACCACATCGCTATTGTTAATGCTAAAACTAACTGCTGGCTTATAGAAAGGGTGATTCCCAACAAGGGTAATATCTGTCCCGTGAAGGGTTGTTACCATTGGGATATAAATATGCTCCTCTTCCAGCATTTTCTTCGCCATATAGCCTGCATAAGCGTGTGGGATGGCGTAATGAACATGAAGTACTTCTATTTTATGCAACTTTACCATATCTACCAACTTACTTGACAAAGCGAGTTCATAGGGCTGGTAAAGAAACAATGGATAATCGGGAACAAACACTTCGTGGAAATGTACGTTGTGGGATAATAAGTCTAGCCTAACGGGCTGTTGATACGTAATAAAATGAACCTCATGCCCCTTCTCAGCCAATGCAATTCCTAATTCTGTAGCCATGACACCGCTTCCTCCGAAGGTTGGATAACAAACTATACCTATAACCATGCTTTTCATTTTAGTTTTTATTTTCTATAGCTTCGTAAATTACCTCCTGAATGTTACTCCGTAAGTTACTTTGTATTATTTTTTTATTGTCTGCTGAAGGATAGGTCCTATTTGATAAAAAGACATAAACGATTTCTTCTGAAGGATCGGCCCATGTAAAGGTCCCAGTAAATCCACTATGGCCAAAACTGGTCATTGAAACACAGCCACAAGTAGGACCATCATCATCCAGTTGTGGCTTGTCAAAACCAACCCCTCTACGAACGTCATCTTCGCAATAATAACAGCTATTAAAAGCCTGCATCGTTTCGGGGCCAAAATATCGTTTCCCACCATAAGAGCCATCCCACAGATACATTTGCATAATCTTCGCGACGTCATTTGAATTACTAAACAAACCAGCATGTCCACCAACCCCACCTAGCATAGCAGCACCTTGGTCGTGCACATAGCCATGAACTTTCTGCATTCTAAAATAAGTATCGTCCTCTGTTGGTGCTATTTGAGACCTTGGAAACTTTTCTAAGGGCAGATAGGTTGTATGCACTGCTCCCAAAGATTGGTATACATTGTCTTGAACCAAATTTTCTAGACCCATTCCATAATACGCCTCAAGGTATTTTTTGAGGATATAATAGGGCAAATCGCTGTACTTATAACTCAAACGTTCTCTAAGTTCGCTGGTTCTAACCTGTTCAAAGATACTGTCTTTAAAATCCTTTCGCAGAAATAAGTTATCGGAAATCTTAATGGTATACTCTCCTTTCGATTTTTTTGAATAATACCTAGGGGAGGGTAATTTTGTTACCGAGTCCATCGTTTCTTTATAAAAAGGAATCCAAGATGTTAATTTTGCATAATGCATTAACATATCTTTCATGTTTATGTCTGCCTTGTTGGAGTCCTCGTATTCAGGCAGTAATTGAGACAAGGTGGTTTCCATCGTTACTAGCTTTCGATCATAGAGATCCATAACCAATGGCATCGTGGAAAGAATTTTGGTAAGGGAGGCCACATCATAAATGTCGTCGTCTTTCACCGCAATTTTTTTATCCTGCGTGTGGTACCCAAAGTTTTTTTGATAAATTACTTTTCCTTTTCTAGCTACCAGTATTTGTGCTCCAGGCATCATATCTTCATCAAAACCGACTTGTACCAAGGAGTCTATTTTGGTCAATGTTTTAGAATTCACGCCAACACTTTCAGGGGTACCATATTGCAGGCGTCCAATTTGACTCGTTTGAAGCCCCGATCCAACCGGAAAACCTTCGCCCAGCGACACAGGTAGCTTTCCAGCCGATGCACGTGCTCCAAAAATTAGCTGAGCAGATAATTCTTGTGAAACCCTACTGTTCTGATAAGACATAACAATAGCTTCAAAATTGGCTGTGGTCTTTACATCCAATAGGCTGTACGGTCGTGCAAAAACATCCAATATCACTTTGTTCTTTCGAGCAATTTCATATATCCAAACCAACTCTTTTTTTGAAAACTTAAATGACTTCCAAGGATTATCATTCTGCTTATGAAACCCTATAATAACAACATCGTACTCCTTTAATTTTTGAATGTACGTATTGAGATTATCGGCCTTAACCCAATCTACATTTGAATACTTGTTAAGTTGATTTAAAAAATATTCGCCACTATCATCTCCAAAGTTTACATAGCCAATTTTAGTGTTTTTTAGGTCCTTAATAGGCAGTATCTCATCATCATTCTTTAGAACTGTTAGCGCACTTTGGATTGCCTCTTCATATAACACATCGTCTACGACATCATTTAAATCGGCTACTATATTCGTAGCATCTACAGGGAGATAGTTATGTAATCCGACTTTGTATTTTGCGAATAATATTTTTTTAACCGATCGCATAAGGCGTTCCTCAGTAATAATCCCCTCGTTATATGCCTTTATGATTGCACCATGTGCCTTTGGAATATCTTCAGAAATTAACAACACGTCATTCCCAGCTATAAATGCCGCTAAATCAATCGCTCCAGGTTCGTTATAATTTGCAACACCCTTCATGCTTAAAGCATCTGTAAATATCAAGCCATTAAAACCGAGTTCTCCTTGCAAAAGATCCGTAACCACTTTATTGGATAAGGATGACGGAAAATTGGGCCGCGCATCCAATGCTGGAATATTTAAATGGGCCACCATAACGCTCCCTAAGCCTTCTTTTATAAGACGTCTGTATGGAAATAACTCTATGCTATCAATACGTTCTCTTGTAAAGTTTATCGTTGGTAATGAGAGGTGTGAATCTGCATCGGTATCGCCATGACCCGGAAAATGCTTCGCATTTGAGATAATTCCTGCCTCTTGCATTCCCTTCATAAACGCTACAGATTTTTCAGTCACATTGTATTTATCTTCACCAAACGAGCGGTTTCCAATAATAGGATTTGCAGGGTTTATATTAATATCTACTACGGGAGCAAAATTGATATGCATGCCAATTCGTTTGGTATGTTCTCCAATTCGTTTCCCGATTTTTTGAATAATTTTATTGTCAGAAATAGCACCTAGTGTCATGTTCCAAGGATATGCAAAGGTCGAATCTAAACGCATTGCTAACCCCCACTCGGCATCCATAGCCATAATCAAGGGGGTGCGCGAAAGGGCTTGGAATTCATTATTGAGTTGTACTTGCTGCTTCGGACCTCCCTTTGAAAAGATAATACCGCCGATATACTGATTTTGTATGAGGTCTTTTACTTTGTCTTTTTTTTCCTTCGGATCGCTCGAGTAGATATCCACCATAAAAAGTTGCCCTACTTTTTCCTGAAGCGACATGTTTGAATAAATGCTATCAACCCAGACGCGTTGATTTTCTCGATCATTTTGAACTAAAAGAGGATTGAATTGTTGGGCTAAAACAGCTACGGAACTAAATAATAAGAGCAGTGCAGCAATACTTTTCTTCATATATTAAATGTTACAAATACTATGCTAGAAATCTATTGTGCCAGCTTTCTTTAGCGGGTACCTCCCAGTTTTCTAAATACTCAGCTTTCGTATTTACCAAGTTATTAAACACGACAGTGTTGGCAGAAACAGATCTTGCTTTTGCCATTTTTCTAAAATCACTTAAGGATTTATGAGCAATAAATTGACCATTGTAAAAAGTAACATTCATTTTATCCAACAAGTCAATGTCAAATTCCTTTTCTAAGGATTGAATAAACTGAACAGAAGCGTCGATACTGCATCCTGAAGCCGATGCATTTTCCTGATTCAATCCAAAAACAATAAACCTGTTATATCTTAGTTCAAATGCTGCTTCTAAGTCTTGTCCATGAGCCGTCCATTGCTGCAGAAACAATTCCGTTTTGGATGCGACAATCTCCACTTCACTTTCAGATAACTTTCGGCTTGCCTGATACACCCATACTCTGGCGTTATCTGGCAACATTTTAAATTCAACTAACATAATTATAATTCATCTGCATTTGCAATCATTTCGGCGACATCCATCACTTGTACTTCACCCTCTTTTTCTTTTCCTTTTACGCCATCTGTTAGCATTGTATTACAAAACGGGCAACCCGCTGCTATAATACTAGGCTTTAACGCTATTGCTTCTTCCGTACGTTCTATATTGATATCCTTAGCTCCAGCTTCTGGCTCTTTAAACATCTGAGCTCCTCCTGCCCCACAACATAGTCCACGAGATTTACATCGTTTCATTTCCACAAGTTCCACTTCCAACTTTTGAAGCAATTCACGGGGCGCTTCATATTCGCCGTTGGCGCGGCCCAAATAGCAGGGGTCATGAAAGGTAATACGCTTGCCCTTGTATTTACCACCTTCAACCTTCAAACGACCTTCACTCATTAAAGCTTTTAAGAACTGCGTATGATGCATTACCTCATAATTACCACCTAGTTCGGGATATTCATTTTTAATGGTATTAAAACAATGGGGACAGGCAGTAACGATCTTCTTTACCTCGTAGGCATTGAGCACTTCGATATTTCCCATGGCTTGCATTTGGAATAAAAACTCGTTTCCAGCTCTTTTTGCTGGATCACCTGTACAGCTTTCCTCCGTTCCTAATACTGCAAAATCAATTTTCGCTTTGTGAAGTAATTTCACAAAAGCTTTGGTAATTTTCTTAGCCCTATCATCAAAACTACCAGCACAACCGACCCAGAACAAGACCTCTGGCTGCTTTCCTTGGGCCATATATTCGGCCATCGTAGGTACTTTTATTTGATCACTCATTATGCTATGCTTTTTATTCTTTAAATACTTCGATGGTTACTTTTTTCTCAATAAGATCTGAAAAATTCCCCTTGTATCTGGTTGCTTTTACTATGTGATTATCAACCCAATGATAGTTTCCTCCTCTTGGTTTTCCAACAAGTAGCGAGTGGTATTTGAAACCATGCTTTTTTAACCAAGTTTCTGTGACGCCACGATGCTCTTCAGTACGAGAGGTGAAAAAACAGATAATATGTCCTTCATCGTACCATTTATTTAATGTAATCAATGCATCTGGAAATGGTTCACAAGTGGCCATTCGCTCAGGTTCTTCGTTGGGAACATCATCCGTAATGGTGCCATCAATATCAATCAAATAATTTTTAATTCCCCCATGAAGAACCGGACTTATCAGTTCTCCTTCCTCTTTTTTCTCTGTTAGAAATTCTTCCCCTTTTTTATTTTCCATTTTTATAATTCGTTTTTCCAGTTTAATCGATCCATTTGGTTGAAAGGCCACGGCGCTCCATTGTTCTCAATGTTTGTCATGGTTACATTTAGTTCAGTCGGTGCTGCAGATTGCTCCATCACCAGGTATTGCCTCATTTCCATAATGATAGACATAGGGTCAATACTAACTGGACAGGCCTCTACACATGCATTACAACTTGTACAAGCCCACAACTCCTCTCGTGAGATATAGTCGTCAAGCAATTGCTTTCCATCGGGCACAAACACCTTATTTTTGTCTACGTTCTTGCCAATCTCTTCAATCCGATCGCGCGTATCCATCATAATTTTACGAGGAGACAACTTCTTCCCACTTATGTTTGCTGGACATTCACTCGTACAACGACCACATTCAGTACAGGTGTATGCGTTGAGTAATTGTACTCTGCTCAAATCTAAAGCATCACTAGCACCAAACTTTGCCGGTGCCTCTGTGCCTTCGGGAGCTGCTGCAAATGGATCAACATTTGGATCCATCATTAGTTTTACTTCATTCGTAACAGCCTTATTGTTTTTAAACTTTCCTTTTGGGTCTACGCTTCCGAAGTAAACATTAGGGAAAGCCAACATGATATGAAGGTGTTTAGAGAAGTATAGATAATTAAGAAATACCAGGATCCCTAGGATGTGAATCCACCATGCGCTGCGCTCAATAATTACAACTGTGGCTTCTGAAAAACCTGCAAAAAGAGGCGCAATAAAACTACTAACGGGAAATGTGCCCGCCTTCGTGTAATGCGCTGCATCCATTTGCTGTAACACCTGGTCTGAAGCATTCATTGTTAAGAACAGCACCATTAGCACTACTTCAAAATACAGAATGTAGTTCGCATCATTCTTAGGCCAACCTTTCATTTCAGGTGACATAAATCGTTTTATTTTCTGAACATTTCTTCGAATCCAGAAAGCAATAACGCCAACCAGAACAAGAAGTGCCAGTATTTCAAAGGTCGCGATCAAAAAGTCATAAAATACACCCAAGAATGAAAATACGCGATGAGTTCCCAGCAGCCCATCAATAATAATCTCTAAGACTTCTATATTAATTAATACAAACCCTACATACACGACAACATGAAAAAGACCTGCGACGGGTCGAACAACCATTTTTGATTGCCCTATTGCAATTCGAAGCACGTTGCCCCATCGTTCTTTTGTATGGCCAGACGCGTCAACTGTCTGCCCTAGTTTGATATTGCGAATTATTTTACGAATGTTCAGAGTAAAATAGCCAACGCCAGCTACCAAGGCAATGAGAAATATTATATTAGGTAAATAGTGCATCAATTATTGAATGGAATCGTTAGGCGCTGCGTACTCTTTCTGCTTTTTTCCAAATACTGAAACGTGAACATATCGCTTTGGATTTAATCGCACGTCTTCTAACAACTTTTCTAGTTCTTTAGAAGCGCCCTCTAAATTCTCATAAAGCTTTTCGTCCTTTAATAGTTTTCCAACAGAACCTTCTCCATTATCTAATCCAGTTACGATAGCATCAAAACGACCAATAACACCTTGTAAGTCGGCAACCAATTTACCTGTTTGAATTTGTGCAAGCGAGTCTGAAAATTTAGAAAAATTAAGAGACATTTCGTCAAGATTGGTAAAGGTGCGATCCATCTTCCCTGCATTATTTGCTAAAAGGGTGTTGAGTTTTCCGGACACACCGTTGAGTGAACTCATAGTGCCGTTTAAATTTTGAATCGCCTGTTTTAGGTGAAGCCTTGTATCCTTGTCTAAGATGTCGTTTACGCTCAAAAGCATAGAATCAACAGATATTAAGGTTGATGTTAACCGATCTTCCAATGGGCCTAGCGCTTTGGTTACAGCATCCAACATTCCTCCATCAATAGCACCACTTAAGGTGTCGCCCGATTTTGCTATATTTTCAGGATCGTATTCTAGGAAAATGCCAAGTGATTTACCACCGATAAGACCATCGCTATATATACGCACTTTACTGGTTTTTGAAAAAACAAACGCATTGTCTACTGTAAACTTCACAACAAGTCCTCCATTGCCATCGGCAAACCTAATGTCGTTCACCTTACCTACATTTAAGCCATTTATTGTTACGGGTGCAGATGTAGCCAATCCTTCGACATTTTTATACTTCACAAAGAAAACACGACTGTCTTGAAAAAGGTTTGTTCCCTTTAAGAAGCTATAACCAAATACAAAGAGTAGGATAGCACCTATAGCAAGTATTCCTGTTTTTACTTCTCGAGAGACTTTCAAATGATACAGTTTAAGGTTCAAGCAAATTTAAAAATAATTATAGAGAAATCTTCTTTATTTATCTTCCGATTTCAAGACTTCTGAAAGTTTCATTTTATCACCATTTTTAAAGGCAACAATATAGCAAGAAGGGTAGCCGCTTTTTATCGCAAACGCTCTCATTAACAGAATCTTGTCGTAATCAGAAGTGCTTCCGTAGTAGTATTTATACATCCTACCTTCGAGGGAGCGACTTATTTCAGTAAGCCCTTTAAAATTGTACGATTTCAGCGCTAATTTTTTCGAACCAGCAGCTAGCTGAACTTTAAAAGTAATCCCTGGATACACTTTTTCTCCTGTAGCACTTTGCCCATTTTGATTTTCATCCGATGCGACAGCTATCGTTGCCAAGTCAATGGTCTTTTGATAGGATACAATAGCTTGAGTAATAGATGTGGCCATTTCTTTTTGTCCCTTTGAAGAGTTTAAATAGGCTCCTTCTGTCTTATTCGTCAAAAAACCCGTTTCAACTAGCACACTTGGCATATAGCTTTGGTGTAAAACAATAAAACCAGCTTGCTTTATACTTCTATCCTTTCGCTTTAATTTGTTAATGAAATTGTCTTGAATCAAGCTAGCGAGCAAAATACTCTGATCCAAATACTCTTCTTGCATTAATGTTAGACCGATAAAAGATTCTGGCGAATTTGGGTCATAACCTGCATAATTTTCTTGATAATTTTCTTCGAGCAAAATCACCTCATTCTCTTTCTTGGCTACTTCTAAATTTCGTTTATTCGCATGCAAACCCAAAACAAAAGTACCCGCGCCATAGGCGTTGCTCGTATGCGAATCGCAGTGCACAGAAACGAAAAGGTCGGCATCTGCTCTGTTTGCTATCGCTCCCCTCTCAAAAAGTTCTACAAAGACATTTTTCTTCCTAGTATAAATCACCTTTATATTCGGATTCTTTTCGAGTTCAGCACCTACCTTAAGCACTATTTTTAGTGCGATATCCGATTCTTTATATCCGTTTCCTACATTCCCTGGGTCATGTCCTCCATGCCCAGCATCTAAGACAACAACAAACCGTTTTATTGGTTTTAACAGATTTGAACTGTTACCTTCATAAGAGGAAAATAGTATGAAGCTAATAGGTAGCAATATAGTATGTAACAGTATCGTTTTCATTTATAACAAACGTATGTTCAAAGTTGATATTTTAAAAAAATGAATTTAAAAAGTTCAGCCGAAAAAATATGCTTAATTTTGAAATTCAAAAAACTAAGTCAAAACTACAAAATAATCATATCGTAGCATTGCAAACACGACAGCAATATTTATATGTTTTCCTTTTAACTTTGCTCTTGTGCGGGAGCATTAGTTATTCTCAAGATATCCCACCCAAAAGTGACGTAAATCTGCCATCTAAGGCGCAAGACGAAGTTATTGTAGAGCCTGTAACAGATACGATATCATTATTTTCAGAGCCTTTCAACCCAGAAATAAGTGAAGCAATAACAGATACTGTAAAGATAGATTCTTTAGAGCCTAAGAAAGAAATGCTAGATGACATTGTTTCCTATTATGGGGAGGACTATGTCTATATCGATCAAAAGAAAAGCAAAGTCTATTTATACAATAAAGCCTATATCATTTATGGAGACTTGCGCATCGATGCGGGCCTCATTATTCTGGACTATGAAAAAAACGAAGTATATGCCCGGGGCATTGACAGCGCCGGTGTTTACAGCCAAAAACCTAAATTTGTTCAGGCCTCAAATGAGGTAAACCCGGATTCTATTCGTTTTAACTTCGACACAAAAAAGGCGCTCATTTACAACTCAAGAACGATGCAAAACAACTTTAATGTTATTGCTGAGGTTACGAAACGAGAAAATGATTCGGTTATTTATGTGCGAAATGTAAAATTTACGACTTCTGATAATATCGATGATCCTGACTATTATTTCTATTCGAGAAGAGCGAAGTTTGTGCCTAAAAAAAAGATTGTTACCGGGCTTACAAACATGTATATAGCAGATGTCCCCACGCCCATAGGCCTGCCGTTTGCCTTTTTTCCATTAACTGAAGATAGGGCGTCTGGTGTTATCATACCTACAATTGGAGATGGTAGTGAACGTGGTTTCTTTTTTCAGAATGGAGGGTATTACTTTGCTATTAATGATTATGTGGATGTAACGCTAACGGGCGATTATTACACCAATGGGAGTTATGGGTTGAGAGCCGAATCGGCCTATGTTTTAAAGTATAAGTTTCGTGGTAACGTAAGCGTACGATATGAAAATTTACTCAATGAAGAAAGAGGTTTTCCAAACTTCAACCAAAGTACAGTATATAACATACGATGGAGCCATACACAGGACCAGAAGTCGAGCCCGAGCTCTAGGTTTTCTGCTTCTGTGAACTTAGGGAGTAGTGAATATTATCAGCAATCTATAAACCAGACAAACAACGCGAGCGCACTCGTGAACTCATTGAGCTCCTCAATTTCATACTCAAAGAGTTTTGAGGGAGAGCCTCAGGTAAATACCGCAGTTTCTCTAACACATTCGCAAAACAGTAATACGCAACAGATAAACATGTCTCTTCCGAGTATTACAACAAGCGTTTCTCGAGTTTTCCCATTTGCACCAAAATCTGGTACTAAAAAAGGCATTATTGACAATATAAATTTTCAATATGATTTTATTGGCGATAATAGAATTAACACCGTAGATTCATTGTTTTTTAAGAAAGAAATGTTCAATAAGGCGCAGGTAGGTGCTCGGCATAGAATTCCAATTAGCACGAACTTTAAAATACTAAAGCATCTGAGTGCATCTGCGAGCACAACCTATCAAGAAACATGGACCTTGAAGACTTTCACAAAACGATATGATGATGGTGCAAATAACGGCGCAGGAGAGGTTGTAACCGATACTGTTTCTGGCTTTGATAGTTACAGAACTTACAATTTTGCATCGAGTCTTGGGACAACCATATATGGAACATACAATTTTGGAAAAGACAAAAAATTTCAAGCGATACGACACGTGATGCGACCCAGTGTTAGTTATGGAATCAATCCTGGTTTCGACAATACGTATGACTCCTATGCCGTGCCAATTGTTTCGGCAGATCCTAATATTAATGAAGAAGTGGTTTCTTATTCCCGTTTTGAAGGTACTTTGTATGGTGCTCCTGGCCGCAACTTTTCAAGTAATGTTGGAATTTCATTAAGCAATACTCTTGAAGCCAAAGTGCGGGATAAAGACACGACTGCAGTTAGCCCCAAGAAAATAGTTTTATTAAACAACTTAAACTTTGCAACCGGATATAACTTGAAGGGTGACTCTTTAAATTGGAGTCCTGTTTCTTTTAGTGGTAGCATCCCTATTATTGAAAAATTAGACTTAAACTTTAATGGTGCTTTAGACCCCTATGCTCTCAACAACAGCAACGTTAGAATTGATGAATTTAATATTAATAATGGCGGAAGTATTTTTAGATTAACCAATGCCAATATTAGTTTTAATTATAATTTTTCTAGCAAAGATTTTGAAGGCAAGGGCAATGATGAAGAGAACTTTAACAACGATACCTTCAGAAATGGAGGGCGTCCTGATGATCTTTTTGGGGACTCAACCCTTCTTAATAACACGTCCAATGCAGGCAATAAAGAAAAAAACCAAAGCAACCCGAAAGAAGACTGGTATAATTTCGACATCCCTTGGGATTTGAGAATCGCGTATACAATGACCTACTCGAATGGGCAAAGACAGAACGAAATATCGTCTCAGTCGCTTATGTTTAGTTCCAATGTAGAACTCTCACCACGATGGCGGGTTGGCGTTTCTTCTGGGTACGATTTTAAAAACAAGGGAGTGACACTAACTCAGTTCCGTTTTGTGCGCGATTTAGAAAGTTGGAACATGAGTTTTAACTGGACTCCAATTGGCAGTGTTAATACGGCCTGGTATTTCTTTATAGGAATCAAGTCTGGGGTTCTAAGTGATATCAAATATGACAAACGAAGAGAGCCAGATAGGAATTTTTAAGGAGTTTACAAAACAGATTTGAAATAGTACTAAGACCCAAAGAGTGCTTCATTATTGAATTCAATTTAAATAATTATTTAATGAAAAAGATTATAACAACCAAAAATGCACCCGCTCCAATAGGACCATACAGCCAGGCTGTTTTAAACGGAGGCATGCTATATACATCAGGACAGATTGCTATCGACCCAAAAACTGGGGCCTTGGCATTAGGCGATATAAAAGCGGAAACAAAACTTGTAATGGAAAACCTAAAAGGCATACTTTCTGAGGTAGGGATGACCTTTGAAAATGTTCTAAAGACGTCAATTTTTATTAGCGATATGGAAAATTTCTCTAAAATTAATGAAGTCTATGCCACCTATTTTAATGAAGTGACAGCACCTGCCAGAGAAACAGTTGAAGTTGCAAACCTACCAAAATACGTGAATGTAGAAATTTCACTAATCGCATCGCTTTAACGAAATGCCATTGGCCGATCTAAAAACCTTAGATTCCCTTTTTGTTATTTGGCGAAACGAATTGGACAGGTAAATTATCGTCTGTTACAGCGGGTAACGCTTCTTCAGACTCCAATGTTAGCTTTTTATGAAAGAGCTTGTTTACTAATTCGCTAAAGGTGTCAAAATTGACGGAATACGTGAGCCCAACCCCTTGCTCAAAGGTTTGATCTTCACCAATAAATTGCAAATCTGCTTCACGATTAAAAAATTTCATTCTTAAACTACCATCCTCGTTTACAAGCCACTGAACCTCAATATCACCAGCAATAGTCGTGTCGGTTGACCCTCCAACGGGCACCCCTACCTTCCCATTAATTAAAAGGCGTTCACTTATTTGAGTTGATATTGTTATCCCCAATCTATCTGAAGTTTCTTGATTTGGAGTTCTGTTTCCAGCAGAATAATCCAACCCTACTCGAAACTTCCCATCTTCGTCTGCAAAAAGATCATTCACCATCCCCGAAACGCGCTGTGCTAAAGTTCCGGAAAAGGTGTTAGAACTTTGATAATTATCGTTTACAAAAGAACCGGTTGCAAGCAAAAACAGTGCTTGTTTCTGATTCTGTTCTTGACTTTGGAGTTTGTATTCTAATTCACTTCGTACTGTTGAACTTACTTTCGGAAAACCAATATTAAAATTGAGGTCAGGTTGTATAATTTCACCTTTCAAATCTACAATAACCTCCACAGGTATATCTCGATTAACTGAGGGATTGTCTAGTAAAGTAGCCGGATTTGCATCCAAATTATATTTCGCACTAATATTAAGCCTCGCTCTCTCTGGGGCACCTTCCCAGACAATAAAGCCCCCTCCTACCACATCAATATCCTTTTGAATAATACCTCCATATCTAAAATCGTAGGATCCTTCGATTACTGTAAACTCGCCCCACATCTGAAATTTTCCCAGTGTGTTAATACGAATTAAGAGTGTACCATCTCCCCTTCCTTTAAGTGTCGAATTGTTTACTTTATCAACCACAACCTCTACCTCGGCTTTATTATTTATATCCAAATCGAAGTTCAGTGACAAGCCTTTAATTTCTCTTGAAACAAAGGGGTCACCACTAATTATAGCTTGTTTCTGTTTAGGTGATAAAAACGTGATAAAAGAATCTTCTCCAATTGTTTCGGCATCACTTAATGGAATTTTGAAGGTCGTTCCTTCTTCTGTTGTAGCAGTAACGTCTATAACCAATTCATCTATCGGGCCTAAAATGTCTGCCGAACCGCTAATGAATGCTGTTCCATAGTATAGTGCTTCATCGTCGGGCGGGGTATTTAAAACAAGCAGTCGCTCTGGCGCTTCAATATGTAAGTTCAATTCCCAATCACTAAAATTTTCATGGGTAGCATTTCCAAAGAAAGTCCCTTTTGTTTTAAACTGAGAGTCGGTAATTGTAACATTTCCAATCTCTAGCTTGTTTTTAGTCACTAAAATTTCTGCCTTGTTTTCAATTTCAAAATCTGTATTAATCTCAACAACCCTTAAACCACTATTTTCAAGAGAAAAGTTGCCTCGTATCTCTGGCGAGCCATAGTCTCCTGTAACTTTTGCTTTGCCAGAAACCAATCCTCTTATGTCTGTAATAACTTCCGCTCCAAAGGGGCTAAATGCACGCATATTGAATTCATTCAACGCTACATCTACATCAAGATTAGAACTGTTTTTTGAAACATCAATACTACCTAACGCCTCAATTGACTTCACTTGATCGTTAATAAGAGTGGAGTTAATAGAATATCTCGTTAGATCCTCATTTCCAGAAACCAGCAAACTAAAATCTCCAAAGGCTATGTCGTTTATAAGCACACTATCAATGCGAACCACCGAACTGGGATAGTATCGTTTGTTTTTCTGAACAAGATTAAATTTCCCATTCAGATTCCCTTCAAGTCTAAGACTATCAACTGTTGGAATCAAATTTCCAATATTTACGTCATTAAAACGCATCCTCAGGTTCTTATAGGTAGAATCCCTAATGGTTCCTGCAAAATGAATGATTTCTTTGTTGTGATTTAAAACTAAGGAATCGACTCGAACCGTATTAAAATTATCATCAAAAACAACTTTATTATAACGGTTATTATGCTCATTTAAGAACCAGATATTTTCTTTATAGGTGATATCTGATTTTTTTACACCAACAACCGATTTCCCCTCTGGATTGATCGTGTGATACAGCGATAAATTAAACAAGTCTTCTTTCTTTTTACCTCCATTAAATTCAGAACGGATGTACAGCGTATCATTTAATGTCTTATTTATCAAACTAACATCCTTCAGATTATAAACGCCTGTATACACCGAATCGATGGATACGTAGGTATTGAACAACGGATTGTCGTTATCAACTTGAATATTTAACTTGGAAAGATAATTGTCAAAAAGCAGTAACTCAGGAGATTTGAAGTTTAATTTAAACTTCGATTCATCAGAAAAAACAGAGCCCTTAATCCTAGTGTTTTCACCAAATTCTAATTGCGGCACAAAGAGTTCCACAATTTTATTATAAATAACGAATTCATAATCTATGTATTGATTGCTCGTTACTTCCTTTGGTATAAAATTGGCATATATGCTGGCAATTCCATTTCGAAAGAGACTTGGAATGTCTTTTAATAAAAATTCACCGCTAATTTCTCCGTTAATAATATCGGGGGATGTTACTTCAATAGTTCTAATTTTCGAATCAAAAGATGAGATGATTTTTAGATCATCAAAATAAAAATTATCTCGTTCATTTTGATAAAAAGTCTCACTTAGGCTTATGCTCCCTTCGGCGTCTTCAAAAGTGGTTCCATCCATATCCATAACAACCTTCCCTGCGAATACAGAAATACTATCTCGCTTTACTAGGTTTAATTTGTTCAGCTCAGCGAAGCTAATATTGGCTTCAAAATCATATTGATTAAAATCATTAGAAACATCAATTAGGCCGACAAAGTCCATTTTTAAATTTGGGTCATTAACGGTAAGACCTCCATTAAACAATGGGTCTTTCATGGTTCCAGAGATGTTGATGTTTTGGTATTCATATCCTTGAAAAGAAAAGTTCGTTATGGCTCCATCTATTCCTGTGTTTAAGGTGGTTTGAGTAAAACCACTTCCGTCAAAAACCAAGTCTGCAGTAACGTTTCCTAAAGATGAAGTCCCTGTCATTTTTCCCAAATTAAATTCGGTGAAGGCGATCGAACCTTTATACGAGGTATTCTCTAAATCATGAAAATCACCAAGGGTCAAGTTCGCATTCATATTTCCAATGTCACTTTCAATCGCACTAACAGTATTCAGGTCTGATGTTGTAACCACAGTAGTTCCCATAAAACTAAAGGTTCCCAAGCGTTTCATTTCTGATGGTAAGACAGCGCCCAAGATTCGTGGCATAAAATCTCGTAGCTCGTAATAACTAGTTGTAATCTTATGATTTTTTAACTGTATTGAATAAGGACTGTTCTTTTTAAGTAGGTTCTTAAAGCTAAAGTCTCCAACTATTTTTGTTCGACCTGTATTTATATTTCCATTTAGAAAGCTAAAATTATTGAGCGTTCCTTTAATGTCTCCAGAAAGGTAAATGGTTTGATTTAATCCAAATTCGTTGTAAAAAGAATTTAAATCATCTGTTAAAATCTTTGTGTTTTCAAAGTCTGCTGTAATAATCACATCGTTGTAAAAGTCTGAAAAACCCTTCCCACCATGAAATAATGAGATGTCACCACTTACTTTTGAACCAGCAGTCTCTAATTTCAAATCGTTTAATACTATACCCTCAACTGAATATAAAAAATCTCCCTCTAGCTGTTTTAAAATGAGACCCCTTTTTGAAAAAAGAGACAATTTCAAGATTTCAGCCTCAACCTGAGGCCCTGTTAATTTGAAGTCATTGGCTGCAATGTTAATTCCGCTAAAATTAAAAACTTCAGCCGTTTCTAAATTTTCATTTAGTATGGTAACGACGCCATTTATTAGTTCAAGATTTTTTGTTCCTAATGTAAAAACAGAACCACTCGACTGCCTTCCAGTTTGAAATTTGTCTCCAAATAAAGATAGATTGTCCCGTTTCTCGCCCTTGTATTGTTTGTAATACAATTTTGCGTTCGTTAGGCGCGTATTTCCTAACCCCATTTTATTATTTAAGAGATTCCGAAAGTTTAAAAAATCAGTTTGTACTTTCTGAGAATAAATTAAAGTGTCGTCGTGATGATCTTTAATTAACACTTCCCTAATATCTACTTGTCCTTTCCAATTGAGCCCCAGTCGCTCTATTTGCATGTCTGTGCTGTAATGGTCATTCACATATGTTGTAACTCTTTTCGCAATCTCTGTTTGTACAGAAGGAGTCGAAAGAAAAATCAGCAGTATCAATAGTAGCAAAACAATGATAGCGAATGAGCGAAGTATTATTTTCCTAAGTTTTTTGATACGCTTTTATTGTTTTAATTTTATACCCACTAAATAGGTCCATTCCATTTTGAAAGAAAAAAACTGTTATATTTTAGGTATTGAGTCTTCTTGCGATGATACGGCCGCTGCTGTTATTAACAACGGTATCGTATTATCAAATGTTGTCGCCACTCAAAAAATTCACGAGGACTATGGCGGTGTAGTCCCAGAGCTGGCGTCACGTGCGCATCAACAAAATATTGTTCCTGTTGTCGAGCAAGCGCTTCGGAAAGCAAATATCGATAAAAAACAGTTAAGTGCCATAGCTTTTACAAGGGGTCCTGGCTTGATGGGATCGCTTCTAGTAGGTACCTCATTTTCCAAGTCGTTGGCTTTGGGTTTAGGGATTCCATTAATTGATGTAAATCATATGCAAGCCCATATTTTGGCTCACTTTATAAAAAGTGAAAGCCAGAAAATTCCAAAATTCCCCTTTATTGCATTAACAATTAGCGGAGGACATACTCAAATAGTGAAAGTAACTGACTATTTTTCTATGGAAATTCTTGGACAAACGATAGATGATGCAGTAGGAGAAGCATTCGATAAAAGCGCCAAGATTTTAGGCCTCTCCTATCCTGGAGGTCCTATATTAGATGCGTTTGCGCAAAAAGGAAATCCCAAAGCCTACACATTCCCTAAGCCTAAAGTGAATCCCATGGACTTTAGCTTTAGTGGTTTAAAAACGGCCATCCTGTACTTCGTGGAGAAAGAAGTGAAACAAAACTCAAATTTCATCACTGAGAATATGGAAGATATTTGTGCTAGCATACAGCATACAATCGTAGACTATCTGATGGACAAATTGAAGAATGCAGTAAAGCATACCGGGATTAAGGAAATTGCCATTGGTGGCGGTGTCTCTGCCAACAGCGGGGTACGTAAAGCGATTACAGAAGCAGAGAGTAAATATGGTTGGAATACCTACATACCTAAATTTGAATACTGTACAGATAATGCTGCGATGATAGCAATTGTAGGAGAATTAAAATATCGGAACAACCTATTTGCCAATAGCGATGTTCTTGCCGCAGCCCGATTAAAACTATAGCGATTTTATGATGGGCAATACATTGCAAATGCAAAGCCCATATATTGTTAAAAGACATTGAAAGTACTTATGTTTGTTTCTAAATAGGGAGCCTCTATGGAGCGAAGGTTGTATTTTCTTTTAGACCTTAGAGATCCCTATCAATTTCAAAAATCAACCTATGTAATAGGGCGATTATACACCAATAAATAGATACACCGTGAATCTTTTTTACCTACCAAATATCAATGAAACTTCCAAGGATGTCATTTTCGACAAAGAAGAAAGCAGGCACATATCTAAAGTTCTGAGAAGAGTCGAAGGCGATACAATCAAGCTCACTAACGGGAAAGGGTTTTTCTTTGACGCCAAATTAACAGATACAAACCCGAAGCGTTGTATTGCATCCATTTTTAGTAAAGAAAAGCAGGCACCTCTGCCATATCAACTGCATTTGGCGGTTGCACCAACGAAACTTAATGACCGATATGAGTGGTTTTTAGAAAAGGCAACAGAAATAGGCATCACAGAAATCACTCCCATTGTATGTGATCATAGCGAACGGAAAGTCATTAATAAAGAGCGCTATAACAAGATTATTCAGAGTGCAATGAAACAATCTTTAAAGGCATATCTGCCAATACTAAATGAGGCCACTTCCCTTAAAGATTTCCTAAACAAAGAGCATCCTGAAGAAATTAGATGTATTGCTCATTGCGAAGACACGCAAAAGCAATCGCTAAAAAGCATTGTTAAGAAGGATTCATCATTATTAGTATTAATTGGACCTGAAGGCGATTTTTCTAAAGATGAAATTACAAAAGCTATTTCAATTGGAATAAGACCTATAAGTCTTGGAAACAGTAGGTTAAGAACTGAAACTGCGGCAATTTCAGCTTGTCATAGCGTGTATTTTATCGCTTCAAACTAAGGTTCATTAAAAGCTGAGGAATATTATGAAATAATTCTTAAATATTGCTTATCCTTGTTTAGCTTAATTTAGTATAAAAATGTTTCTTCAACCAAACCACACATTGGATGCTTTCTACTACTAAGGGTAAAAACACATCCCTAATTCCTAAAGAAATATCTAATTCGGGTAAGCTGCTGCAGCCTTCTTTAGTCGACAATTCTAGGGTTGATTCTTTGCTGAAGAAAATAGATATCGAATCTAAAATTGAAACTGTATCTGATTTAAACCAGGAATGGACACTCTTTATAGACGACTTGAATACAAAAATGTTCGACAAAATTTCTTTTTAAAATAAACCCACTTTTTCATTTCGTGTTTTTGTATTTTTGGATGCTATGCGTTTAAAAATATTCTATTTATTTATAGTGTTTTCCGTCGGTACCATTGAAGGCCAAAATATCGCAGTATTGCAGTACAGCGGTGGCGGTGATTGGTATAGTAATCCAACTTCTATAGCAAACCTCGTTCGTTTTTGCAACGAAAATATTCAAACAACGATCCAGCAAAAATCTGTTACAGTGACTCCAAACAGTATTGATATTTTTGATTATCCTTTGGTTCATATGACTGGTCATGGGAATGTGTTTTTCACTCAAGATGACGCGAAAAATCTTAGAAGCTACCTTTTAAGTGGTGGTTTTTTACATATTGACGATAACTATGGAATGGATCAATATCTGCGAAAAGAACTAATCAAAATTTTTCCTAATAAAGAATTAAAGGAAATTCCTGTAGACCATCCTATTTTCAGTTACGTTTTCAATTTCCCTGAAGGATTGCCGAAAATTCATGAGCATAATAATGACAGACCACAGGCATTTGGACTATATGAAAAGGGTCGATTAATGTTATTGTATACGTATGAAAGTGATTTAGGTGATGGTTGGGAAGATCCAGAAATACACAATGACCCGGAGTCTGTTAGGCTAAAAGCACTTCGGATGGGCGCAAATATTGTAAAGTATGCTTTTGAAAATTAATGGCTCTTCAACATACCCATACAACCACCCCCTTTGTTACTAAAAAATTTCCACTAGTTGTTTTATGTGACGGAGTTAACAGCCCTGCCAATGCTGGAGGTTTGTTCCGCATCTGCGAGGCCTTTGGTGTGGATGAGATCGTGTTTTACAATGGAAATATAGATGTTCATTCTTCGCGTCTAAAAAGAACAGCTAGGCAGACGCATAAATTGGTGAATTATTCTGTCAGCCACGATATTAGAGAAACCTTGAGAGGATTTAAAAAACTAGAATATGATATCATCGCTTTAGAGGTAAGCGACATTAGTATTCCTTCAGAAAAGATTGTTTTGGACAAAAGATCTCTTGTTTTAATCATTGGAAATGAGCAACATGGGGTTTCTGAAGAGGTTTTAGCATTAACGCCAAAGCATATGCATATTGAAATGTATGGCAAAAACAGTAGCATGAATGTTGTTCAGGCCTCAAGTATTGCGCTGTATACCCTCGTTCATAAATTAAATCAGTTAATTGAATAACAGCATTTTACATAAAGAAATACAGGATTTTATACGCAGCTACTCTTTGCCATTATCCAAGCTAGCGTTTGCCGGAAGTCCCTTTAGTAAGGTAACTGTTCAAGAACTTATGCAACAGATTGAAAGTAGAGTGAAAATTAAAAGCAAGTTGCCTACTTGGTACAAAAATCATCAAATATATTACCCACCCAAACTAAATCTAGAACAAACCTCTTCCGAATTAACCGCAAAATACAAGGCCTCTCTAATATCTGGAAGTTCTCTTGCCGACATTAGTGGGGGTTTTGGCGTAGACTCTTATTATTTTTCTAATTCTATTAATAAGGTGGACTCCTTCGAAATAAATGGTGACCTATCGGAAATTGCAAAGCATAATTTCAATATTCTAAAAAAGTCGAACATACATTGTTACCAAAAGGATGGTTTAGAGAAGGTTTTACAGCAGGCCTATCAATTTATTTATGCCGATCCCTCAAGACGTAATGATACAAAAGGGAAGGTATATCTATTGGAAGATTGTGAGCCAAACATTCCTAAAAATATCGATAAACTCCTCAACCAATGCAGTATTTTAATGCTAAAAACTTCGCCAATGCTAGATATTTCTGCCGGGTTGAGTGAATTGAAAAGGGTTTCCCAAATACACATAGTTGCAATAAATAATGAAGTAAAAGAATTGATCTGGCTCCTGGAAAAAGATTCAGATGCGCAGCCAGATATATATACGCTGAACTTGAAAAAAAGTTCTTCCGAAACTTTTAACTTTAAATGGAAGACAAGTGCCGAGAACACAATTAGCGACCCTTTACGTTATTTATATGAGCCCAATGCGGCCATACTAAAGGCAGGGGCTTTCAGCCTACTTACCGAAAAGTTTAAAGTAGAAAAATTACACAAGCATACACACCTCTATACCAGTAAAACGAAACGGGATTTCCCCGGACGCCGATTTGTAATCGAACAAGTAATTCCGTATTCTAAAAAGGAAATACGAAAAAACATAGGTGGTAAGAACGCTAATATTACCATCCGTAATTTTCCTGAAAGTGTCGCCAGTTTAAGAAAGAAATGGAAAATTGATGAAGGTGGCAGCAGCTATTTATTCTTCACAACAATCGCAAATGATAAAAAAGTAGTAATTGTTTGTTCAAAAGCTAGGTAGAATCTTCTCATTTGAATAAATTTTGACCCTTAATCAATTAATTTTGAACTGAATAAAAAAGCGTTAAAAAAACAGCCTAAATTTTGCGTTATTAGAATTGAAAAGGTACATTTGCAAGCGCATTTTTAATGTGATAGTTCATATTTTATTGGAGAGTTGCCAGAGTGGTTAATGGAGCAGTTTGCTAAACTGTCGACGGGTAACTGTCGCGTGGGTTCGAATCCCACACTCTCCGCAATTTTGAATACTATTTTTATTCAACAAACACCATCGGGGTGTAGCGTAGCCCGGTTATCGCGCCACGTTTGGGACGTGGAGGCCGCAGGTTCGAATCCTGCCACCCCGACAAAATTAAATGATGCGTTTTTATAAAAACACATCATTTAAAAATATAAAAGGAACATTGGCTTACATCGTTACTTTTAAAATAAACACCCTTAAATGGGCTCGTAGCTCAGCTGGATAGAGCACCTCCCTTCTAAGGAGGCGGTCATAGGTTCGAATCCTATCGGGCTCACATCAACCCTTCGATTATTCGAGGGGTTTTTTGTTTCATATAAATAAAGCAGAAATTGGTAGGGCGCATTCGTGCGTAACTTCTACCAACTTTAGTATCTTGCATTTACAAACTAAATCTATGAAAATAAACCTATTGTCTTGCGATGCTCAGAGGCCAGATCAAAGAGCGATTGCAAGATGTATTTCAGAAATTTCATTTAACATGGACGCGTCCTTGTCAAATGAACTTACGAGCATACTCTTAGAAGGTGATGCCATAGAAATTGAAGTGGAAGATAAAAACACAAGCTCTGCTCTTAGAGCCTTGCGAAAACTGAGTGTTGATTACGAGATCTTAGACTAGGCAAGGGAAACTCCAAGCTTTTCTCTTTGCAACTTCAATAGAACGCTAGTTACTAACTGTGAGCCGTCGCTGTTGTTTTTGTCGGCAATGTCTATTCAGGATACTCTACTCTTAAATGGTACATATTATTTAATTTCTTCTTTAGTACCTTTTTTATTCTCTGAATTTCCTTCAAGGTGATATCTGAATTTAGAAACTGACCCTGCTCCATTTGCCCATCAATTATTTTATCAACATAGGCTTCAAACTTTATAGAGGTGGGTTCTTTTATACTTTTACTGGCTGCTTCAACGCTGTCGGCCATCATTAATATCGCGGTTTCTTTTGAAAAAGGAATAGGTCCAGGGTATTTAAAATCTTCAGGGTTAGTGGTGCCTCTCATCTCCTTTTCCTTGTTGTAAAAATAATACACCAAACTATTACCATGATGGGTTCTAATAAAGTCTATAATACGATCCGGAAGGTTGTTTTTTCTGGCAATTTCAATCCCAGTAATTACATGATCTATGATAATTTGAGCACTTTCTTTAGGATCTAATTCGTCATGAGCGTTAATTCCATTTGCTTGATTTTCTATAAAATAAGTTGGATTTGCCATTTTACCGATATCGTGATAAAGCGCCCCTACCCTTACTAACATAGAGTTTGCCCCAATTTCATTGGCTGCTGCTTCAGCCAAATTAGCTACGTTTAGTGAATGATGAAAAGTACCTGGTGCTTTATTCGATAGTTCTTTAAGCAATTTACTATTTGTATCACTTAACTCCAGAAGGGACACGTCTGACACAAGACCAAATATTTTTTCGTATAAATAGATTAGAGGATGCGCAAACAGCGTTGCCAATCCACACAAAACAAAATAGCCGAAAGTTTCCCATTCAATTACTTGAATATTTCCCTCCTGAATTAAATAAAATGCAAAATATCCGATGATGTAAATAAGTGTAATCTGCCCTACGGAAATAAATAGATTTGCTCTTTTATATAATTCTGAAAGCGTTAAGATCGTTACAACTCCAGCTATTATTTGAAGAAACATATACTCAAAGCTATTTGGAACTACAAAGCCCAGCAGCAGTATGGTAAGCACATGAACAAACATACCTAATCGCGGATCAAAGAAGGCTTTTAATATGAGTGGCAATATACACAGAGGCACAACGTATACATACTTAGCATCTAGTTTTACAACAATAGTTGTTAGTAAAACCATTAGAAAAACATTAAAAAAGATGAATGTAACTTTCGTATTGTTGTTGAAAATCTCGAGTCTGTATTTTTTTAAGAAAAGAAAAAGCATCAAAAAAACCAGAGATACTAGCAATGAATAGCCAATAAGCAACCAATAAAAGTTAGATTTACTCCAAACTTGAGACTGGTATTCAGATTTTAAAGAGTTAAGAATCCGAAATTTATCTCCTTCTACAACTTCCCCTTTTGCAATAATTCTACCTCCCTTTTCTATGACTCCTTGATTCGGGTTTATTCCGCTTATTTCAGATTTCTGAATCGACTCAGTGAGTTCGCGATTCAAAGAAACGTTGGCAACAATGGTTCGTGCTAGAATTTTTTCTAACAAAATATTCGCTTCATCGGCAGACCCTTCTGGTATGCCCAAAGCTACTTTTTCATTTATATTTATTTTCTTGAAGAATCGTTTATAGGTTAGTTCTTCAATCTCTTTGCCTTTCTTCAGATAGATAATTTTTTCGGCATCAAATTGATGAACCTCATCTATTATACCAGTGGTGTACATGTCTTTTGTCAGCGCAACGCCTAGGTTCTGAAAATCTTCCAAGGATAGTACATACAAACTGTCAACAAAAACTTCAGACAATAACTTTAGAAAGTCGGTTTCGCTCTTCTTCGCAATGGTTACATTATAATCGAAATATGGCGTCGCTTCATTGATTATATCCTCACGTTCTTTTACAAGTGTTTCAGAGTCCTTCTTAATTGTAAAACTAAATGGCGCATAGAGGTTCTCATATTGCCAAGGCTTCCCTTTTTGAAAATTATATTTAAATTGACCTCCTTTAGGTAGCAAATAAATGACTAGAAAAGTAGCTATGACAAAAAGGAAAGCCTTGTAAATAAAGGATTGGTTTTTTGTAAATAGTGCGAAGATGTTTTTCATGAAAATTTTTCCTATGAGTAAAGGTATAAATTACCGTTGATTATTCATATATGCATCTCTCTTAAAGATTGATATTTTAATTTTTAATATGTAAATTTGCTTCTCTTTTTCAAAAGGCACTGAAGTCTGTCAAAGAGCTTAATTATTCAAAATAAAATTCAAAAAATGAGCAAAGAAGTTGTAATTGTTTCTGCCGTTAGAACTCCAATTGGAAGCTTTATGGGAAGTCTCTCTTCCTTAAGTGCAACCCAATTAGGTTCGGTAGCGATAAAAGGCGCTATGGATACAATTAATTTAGATCCGACTTTGGTTCAAGAGGTTTTTATGGGTAATGTGGTGCAAGCCGGTGTTGGGCAAGCCCCAGCCAGACAAGCAGCACTTGGAGCTGGCATACCAAACACGGTGCCATGTACAACTGTAAACAAGGTGTGTGCTTCAGGAATGAAAGCTTTAATGAATGCTGCACAGGCAATCGCATTAGGAGATGCCGACATTGTTGTTGCAGGTGGAATGGAAAGTATGAGCAATATCCCGCACTACGTGCACATGCGTAAGGGAACAAAATTTGGTCCTGCATCATTAATAGATGGAATGCAAAGAGATGGACTCGTTGATGCCTATGATAAAAATGCCATGGGTGTTTGCGCCGATGCCTGTGCTACAGAATATACATTTTCAAGAGAAGATCAAGATGCCTATGCCATTCAATCGTATGAGCGCTCCGCGAAAGCATGGTCTGAAGGTAAATATAGTGACGAGGTAATTCCTGTTTCTGTGCCACAAAGAAGAGGCGAACCCATAATCATTTCCGAAGATGAAGAATATAAGAACGTACGGATGGATAAAATTCCTGCCTTGCGTCCTGCATTTTCAAAAGATGGAACTGTGACCGCCGCAAACGCCTCCACCATTAATGATGGTGCCGGCGCTATGATTCTTATGAGTGCTGAAAAAGCGCAAGAACTTGGATATACGCCTCTTGCTTCAATAAAAGGATATGCAGATGCAGCTCATGAACCAGAGTGGTTTACTACTGCCCCAGCAAAAGCCCTACCAAAAGCATTGGCTAAAGCAGGACTCAATCAAAGTGATGTGGATTATTTTGAATTTAACGAGGCATTTGCTGTAGTAGGCTTAGCAAACATGAAAATATTAGGTCTTACCGACTCCAATGTTAACGTAAATGGAGGAGCTGTTTCACTAGGACATCCATTAGGTTGTAGTGGTGTTCGTATCGTAATTACCTTAGTAAATGTTTTAAAACAAAACAATGCCAAAATTGGAGCCGCAGCAATTTGTAATGGTGGCGGTGGTGCTTCAGCAATGGTCATCGAAAGAAAATAATAATAACCGAGACTTTTCAATGTACCCTAAATGACGTACGGCGTTTGTAATCTAAGTATTATTCCTCTAAGAGCGGAAGCTTCCGATAGTAGCGAATTGGTAAGTCAAATTCTCTATGGTGAAATTTTCAAAGTGCTTGAAAAGCGATCCAAATGGAGCCGCATTCGTTTGGCATTCGATTCGTATGAAGGATGGGTAGATAACAAGCAATTCGCAGCCTTATTAGAAGAACAATATAATGACTTGCAGAAAGAGAAGCTGCATATGTCTTCCGATTTGGTTGAGTTTATAACGACTTCAGAAAATCAGTTGCTTTCAATCTGTCTAGGTAGCACATTAAATCCGGTCCATATATTAAAACATAGCTTTGAAGGAAAATCAATTTCTGAAACTCTTCAGAAACAACACCTTGTAAAAACTGCCTTACTCTATTTGAATGCGCCCTACTTATGGGGAGGAAAAACACCCTTTGGTATTGATTGTAGTGGATTCACACAAATGGTGTACAAGCTGAACGGCTATAATCTAAAAAGAGATGCGAGTGAGCAAGTTACCCAGGGACAGGCCTTGAGCTTTATCGAAGAAAGCGAACCTGGAGATTTAGCATTTTTCGACAATGCAGAAGGAAAGATAGTGCATGTAGGCATTATTATGAAGGACAATTCTATAATACATGCCCATGGTAAAGTGCGTATTGACGGCTTAGACCATACTGGAATTTTTAATTATGAGTCCAAGACATATTCACACCAATTAAGAGTCATAAAAAAAATTGTATAAAAAAATCCTCTCAACATGGTTAAGAGGATTTCAATTTTATAAATAAGACGTAAAACTATTGACCCTCTTCCAGAGTTGTTAAAAGCGTCTTCATCTCTTTTACTTTGGCATCTTCACCCAATTGACTATAAATACCCTTTAGTGTTCTAACAATATCAACGTCGTCTGATCGATATTGTAGTGCAGATTCAAGATATGGCAATGCTGAACGATACAGCGTAATTTTCTCAGCTTTTAATTCGTCGTAACGATCATAATCAGCTTTTGATGTGCCTAAAGCGTTCATTGCCTCATTATACTCTTTTTCACCATCAAGTATTAAAACAGCTATGTTTATTAAGGCCCCAGGATTTTCTGGTTTTAATTCAATGGCTTTATTGTAATATTTTATCGCTTCATCTTTCAAACCAAGTTTTGCATTTGCTACACCCAAATTGTTATATAAATCAGAATTTAATGGATCCAAGGCAATCATTTCTTGCATCAACTCATTATATCTCACGATGTTCCCTTGCTTGTATACCAAATCCGCTTCCACCTGTATTAAGATAAGATCTTTTGGATTCGCCATGCGCACTTGATTAATTACTTCAAGGGCTTCTTCACTCTTTTCATTTGCGATATATATCTGAGCCAAGCTTAAAAGAACGGTCTCTCGTTTTGATTCGGACATCTTCTCCATTGGCTTCACATGTGTTCCTGCCTTCACCATCAAGTCTCTACTTGATTTACTTACAAATGGCTCCTCCAAACCCGTCTCTTTGCTAACTGCCATAAATTGTTTCTGCATACCTGTGTAGCCCAAATCTGATAGTTTTAAAAAATAAGATTCGGCATTGTCAAAGTCATTCCCAATTTTAGAAGACAAGGCTGCATTAAACAAAAACAGTGTATCTGCTGGACTTAGCGAATAAGCAGTATAAAATTTATTCGCTGCCATTTTATAGTTTTTAGCCTTATAATCTGATGCGGCACCCGATTCTAACGACGTCTTTAGTGCTTGTTTTTCGTTGTTTATAGCCCTTGTGTTTTTTCCTTCTACATCTACTTCTTTTGCCATAGCAAAAGCCTCAGAAGCTAATTTCATTTTTCCTACATCGGAGCCTGCACTTGCCATTAACGCTTTCCCTTTAACGAGATAAAACTGTGACTTAACACCGCTATCAGCACTTTCTAAAAGGCCTTCTGCCTCACTTAGATAGCCCATGGCTTCTGAATAATTTCCAGAGTTCACGGCTTTTTCAGCTTTTTTAATCTCTTTCTTTTGACCATATGATACAGCAGATAACAACAATACACCTGCTAATATTAATTCTTTTTTCATTTCTTAATGTTTAAATTATTCTTCTGTATTTGTTTGAGGTGATTCGTTATCAAGAGGCGTATCGCTTTCTAAATCTCCTTCTAACTCCTCAATATCATCATCATCGTGCATTACTTTAGCAACGGCTGCTATAGAATCTCCCTCCTTCACTTTTATCAAACGAACGCCTTGCGTTGCGCGACCCATTACTCGCAGATCGGCAACTGCCATTCTTATTGCGATTCCTGATTTGTTTATAATCATCAAATCATCAACGTCCAAGACCACTTTGATCGAAACTAAATTCCCCGTTTTTTCAGTAACATTTATGGTTTTAACTCCCTTTCCACCGCGATTGGTGATTCTATAATCTTCTAGGGTTGATCTTTTTCCATATCCATTTTCTGAAACCACAAGGATGTCAGACTCCTTATCATTCACGGCTATCATTCCAATTACCGCATCGTCTTTATGAGCGAGTGTAATACCGCGAACTCCGGAGGCATTTCTTCCCATAGGTCTTGTTTTACCCTCTTCAAAACGAATCGCTTTACCAGACGCAAGAGCCAACATTACCTGACTATCACCAGTTGTTAACTTTGCTTCAAGTAATTCGTCATTATCTTTAATAGTAATGGCATTAATACCATTCGTTCTCGGACGAGAATATTGCTCCAATGGGGTCTTTTTAACCTGCCCATTTTTGGTTGCCATTATTACATAGTGACTATTAATGTATTCTTCATCCTTTAGATCTTGTGTACATATAAATGCTTTCACCTTATCGTCTGGATCAATGTTTATTAAGTTTTGAATGGCTCTTCCCTTGGCCGTTTTTGAACCTTCAGGAATTTCGAATACGCGCATCCAGAAACATTTTCCTTTTTGGGTAAAGAATAACATGTACTGGTGATTCGTGCCAATAAATAAATGTTCTAAAAAGTCCTCGTTTCTTGTAGCTGATGCTTTTTGGCCAACGCCTCCTCTATTTTGAGTCTTATACTCAGTTAATGAAGTACGTTTAATATATCCAGCATGGGAAATGGTAAGCACAACCTGTTCATCGGCTATCAGATCTGTAATACTTACATCACCTCCAGCATACTCAATTACAGAGCGTCTCTCGTCACCGTATTTGCTTTTAATTTCCTGTAATTCCTCTTTTATGATGTCCATTCGAACCTCTTTGTTAGCAAGAATGTTCTCGTAGTTTGAAATCGTTTTCATTAATTCGTCATACTCCGAACGCAGTTTATCTTGCTCTAGACCCGTCAATTGACGCAGTCGCATTTCAACGATTGCCTTGGCTTGAATTTCAGACAGGTCAAAAGCTTTTACCAAAGAAGCACGGGCTTCGTCAGCGTTCGCACAGGCTCTTATTAGTCGGATTACTTCATCTATGTTGTCTGAAGCTATAATTAAACCTTCTAGTATGTGTGCTCTTTCCTTCGCCTTCCGCAGTAAATATTCTGTCCTACGAACAACGACTTCATGACGATGCTCAACAAAATAATGAATGAGCTCCTTCAAATTTAGCATTTGAGGCCTCCCTTTCACAAGGGCGATATTGTTTACGCTAAAACTCGATTGCAATGCTGTATACTTGTAAAGCATGTTAAGTACGATATTTGGAATCGCATCTCTCTTAAGTATATAAACAACACGCATTCCATTTCTATCGCTCTCATCCCTAATATTAGAAATACCTTCAATCTTCTTGTCATTAACAAGATCGGCGGTTTTTTTAATCATGTCTGCCTTATTGACCTGATATGGAATTTCTGTCACAATTATACACTCGCGACCTGCAACTTCTTCGAAACCTGCCTTTGCACGCATTACAACACGTCCCCTACCCGTATGAAAGGCTTCCTTAACCCCATCATACCCGTAGATAGTACCTCCCGTTGGAAAATCTGGAGCTTTGATGTGCTCCATAAGTCCGTCAATGTCAATTTCATTGTCTTCGATATAAGCAATTGTTCCGTCTATCACCTCGGTTAAATTATGTGGCGGCATATTTGTCGCCATACCCACCGCAATTCCGGAAGCACCATTTATCAATAATCCTGGAACTCTCGTTGGAAGTACTTTAGGCTCGTGTAATGTATCATCAAAATTCAGTTGATGATCCACGGTTTCCTTATCAATATCGGCAAGCATGTCTTCAGAAATTTTCTGCATACGTGCTTCTGTATAACGCATAGCGGCCGGGCTATCTCCATCCACAGACCCAAAATTTCCCTGACCATCCACAAGCATATAACGAAGGCTCCATTCCTGAGCCATCCGCACCATTGCATCATAAACGGAGGTGTCACCATGCGGGTGATACTTTCCTAAAACCTCACCCACTATTCTGGCAGATTTCTTATGAGCACCAGTTGCTCGGATTCCTAATTCGTGCATTCCAAATAAGACCCTTCTGTGAACGGGTTTCATGCCGTCTCGAACATCTGGCAATGCACGTGACACAATGACCGACATCGAGTAATCGATGTAGGCCGACTTCATTTCGTCCTCAATGTTTATTGGGATTACTTTTTCACCTTCAGCCATAAAATATTTTCTTTAATTTTGTGTTTCAATTCTAATGAAGCAATATACACTAATTTCAGTGTTTTGTAGCGCTTTTTATTATCTCTTATTCACGATTTTATTAACAAATATGAACCCCAAAAACGTTAATAACTATCACTGTTTGAGCTTTGATATCACTAAGTTTTTTCGTCTTTTTACTACCATTCAGGGAATAAAGGAACGGTTGTTGTCTTTTTAAGGCTAATTTTAGTAATTTTATACAGGAACTGGATACAAATATATGGATGATAATTTTTCACCGAGAGTAAAAGACGTAATAGCCTACAGTAAGGAAGAGGCCCTGAGACTGGGGCATGACTTTATTGGCACCGAGCACTTAATGTTAGGATTGTTGCGTGATGGCAGCGGAAAAGCTGTGACTATTTTAAATGCATTAGAAATTGATTTGAATCATTTGCGCAGGAAAGTAGAAATATTAAGTCCTGCAAATCCAAGTTCTGGAATAAGTTCAAACGATAAAAAAAACTTGCACTTAACGCGGCAGGCAGAACGTGCTTTAAAAACAACCTTCCTAGAAGCGAAGTTGTTTCAAAGTTCTTCTATAAATACGGCCCACCTATTGCTGTGTATTCTGCGTAATGAAAACGACCCAACAGCAAAATTATTAAACAAAATGGAGGTTGATTATGACGGCGTTAAAGACCAATTTAAACTTATGATGGCAAGCGATGAAGATTATATAGAGAACCCAACATCTGAATTTTCAAATGAAAGTGATGATGCCCCGTCTGATGATTCTGGAAAAGAAAATCTTTTTGCTGGAACAAGCTCGAAGGCTAGTAAAAAATCAAAAACTCCGGTTTTAGATAACTTCGGAAGAGATTTAACCGTCATGGCCGAAGAAGGCAAACTTGACCCTGTGGTTGGTAGAGAAAATGAAATCCAGCGTGTTTCACAAATACTAAGTCGACGAAAAAAGAACAACCCCCTGCTTATCGGTGAACCTGGTGTTGGAAAATCTGCAATTGCAGAAGGACTTGCCTTACGCATTATACAAAGAAAGGTTTCAAGAATCTTATATGACAAACGTGTCGTAACCCTAGATTTAGCAAGCTTGGTGGCTGGAACAAAATACAGAGGGCAGTTTGAGGAACGCATGAAGGCAGTGATGAATGAATTGGAAAAGAATAAAGACATCATTCTCTTTATTGATGAAATTCACACCATTGTTGGTGCAGGAGGCTCTACGGGATCTTTAGACGCCTCTAACATGTTTAAACCTGCGCTTGCAAGAGGTGAAATTCAATGTATTGGAGCAACCACTTTAGACGAATACCGTCAATATATCGAAAAAGATGGTGCCCTTGAACGACGCTTTCAGAAAGTACTAGTGGAACCTACGACGGTAGAGGAAACCATTGAAATTTTAAAAAACATAAAAGACAAATACGAAGCCCACCATAATGTGAAGTATACCGATGATGCTCTGGTGGCTTGCGTCAAACTGACCAACCGTTATATGACGGAACGTTTTTTGCCAGATAAAGCCATCGATGCTCTGGATGAAGCTGGGTCTCGTGTTCATATTACCAATATTAAAGTACCTGAAAAAATACTGACCATCGAGTCTAAATTAGAAGAGGTTCGTGAACTCAAGAATTCCGTAGTTAAAAAACAGAAGTACGAGGAAGCGGCGAAGCTGAGAGATGATGAAAAAAATCTAGAAAAAGAATTGGCAGTTGCTCAAGAAGCATGGGAAATCGATTCAAAACTTCATAAAGAAACTGTAGATGAAGAGAGCGTTGCTGAAGTTGTTTCTATGATGACAGGCGTTCCTGTGAATAAAATAGCACAGAAGGAAAGCAATAAACTGGCCGAATTACCTGCACGTATAAAAGGGAAGGTTATAGGGCAGGATGAAGCCGTAGCTAAAGTTGTAAAAGCGATTCAACGCAATCGAGCTGGACTAAAAGACCCCAACAAGCCCATAGGGTCATTTATTTTTTTAGGGCAAACAGGGGTAGGTAAAACGCAACTAGCGAAAGTATTAGCACGAGAGTTATTTGATTCTGAGTCTGCTTTGGTGCGCATTGACATGAGTGAATACATGGAGAAATTTGCTATATCGAGATTGGTTGGAGCGCCTCCAGGATACGTAGGCTATGAAGAAGGAGGCCAATTAACCGAAAAGATTAGAAGAAAGCCATATGCTGTCATTCTTTTAGATGAAATTGAAAAGGCGCATCCAGATGTATTTAACATGCTACTTCAGGTCCTTGATGATGGACACCTTACAGATAGTCTTGGGCGAACTATTGATTTCCGAAATACCATCATAATAATGACTTCAAATATTGGAGCCAGAAAACTTAAAGACTTTGGTCAGGGAGTAGGCTTTGGAACATCGGCTAAGACAGATCAGGCAGATGCAAATGCCAAGAGTATTATTGAAAATGCCCTTAAAAAGGCATTCGCTCCAGAGTTTTTGAATCGTGTTGATGATGTTATGGTTTTTAATAATTTGGAAAGAGAGGACATACACAAAATCATTGAGATTGAGTTAGAGAAGCTGTTTACCAGAATAAAAGACCTTGGTTATCATATGACCTTAACGGATAAAGCGAAGGACTATATTGCCGATAAAGGATTTGACAAGGAGTATGGAGCGAGGCCTTTAAAAAGAGCCATTCAGAAATACATTGAAGATGCCTTAGCAGAGGAAATTATTAATTCAAACCTCCAAGAAGGAGATAGTATTACTATGGACCTGAATAAAAAGACCAATGAGTTGACTATCAAAATTAAAAAACAAAAAAAGAAAACCGAATCCTAAAAGAAATAGAATTTTTTAAATAGCATCTAAAATCAGTTATTTTAGATGCTATTTTTTTTGATATAAAGTGAAACAAAAACAGGACATAAAAAACCGAATTGAAGAAGAGCTTATAATCACTTCAAAAAAAATTGAAGAATATAGAGAACTCACAAAACCTATTTCGCCAGAAAATGCAATAGGAAGAGTCTCTAGAATGGACGCTATCAATAATAAGAGTATTAACGATGTTGCACTCCGCAAGGCAGAATTAAAATATAATAATCTTAAAGTTGCCCTTTCAAAAATAGAAGATTCCGATTTTGGATTGTGCAGAAAATGCCATCAGCCTATTCCACTAGGGAGACTGTTATTAATGCCTCAGGTAATCACTTGTGTTCATTGCAGTAGGTGAATGATGCTAATTGATTAGAACCTTAAAAGTCCTTTGCTTGAAAAGTAAATCATAAGCTACAAGAAGATAAACACCACTCCCATAACCAGAAAAATCTAATAAAAGGCTGTGCTCTCCGCCATTCGAGATCGATTGAAGTCTTTGGCCGCTCAAGTTGTATATATCTAGCAATCGCACGGAAGTTGTATTCAATAATTGACAATGGTTGTCTTGCCCCGTGTTCACAACAGTAAGTGCATCAAGGGTTGAATGGTTCAATGAATTGCTTAAAATTACGGGCTCACAACCACCTATAGAATCTAGGTTTGAATAGAACAATTCACCATTTTTAAAAAAGCAACTCAAGTGTCCCGCGCCATTAATATCTGGATCTCCACTAGGTGCATTAATTAGTGACAAAGAACCTACTCCTTCAATCCAAGTAGCGTTTGTTGCACTAATAGGGTTTGTCGCAGTGGGAGAAAGATAAAAGTGACGATACTCGTTCCCATCTGCGAGTGGACGATTTATGATAGAATCTAATCTATAATAACCAGCCTCTTCTGGAAAAGGTGAAATAGGATTTAGCATAGGTATCGAGTCGCCAATAGTCAACGAAAAATCATATAGTAAATATTCTTCGTTCATGGCACCGTCAACAAGGGTTAGAGAAACCTTTTTAGTCGAAACCTCTTCATGAAGCAAGAAAGTTCGTGATATATAATGAGATCCATCTAAAACCTTATAAACCTTCCCGTTTACGGTGGTATCTCCATCCGTATAGTATACGTCTGTCAAGCATCCAAAATAGCAGGATGTAACATGCCATTCATTAAAGTTATCAAGTAGAGGCTTATAATCCTGGGCTGACATGGTCATACAATAACTCAGAAAACTAAAAACAAGTACTTTTCTCATTGTAATTTTAGAATTGAATTCATAATTCAGTCTCAAATGATTCCATTATTTAAAATAAAAGGTCATCATCAATTGAGAAGCTTTTCAAAAAATGTATCGAAGCTTGAATATCATCAGACATCAAACGATCTTCTTCCATAAAAGGCGACACCTCTCTAAATGATGCTATAAAGGACTCAATAAATGGCGATGACTTTTTTGGACTTCTAAATGCTAATGCCTGTGATGCATTCATTAATTCTATCGCTAAAATAGTTTCAATATTATCTATGATGCGCAAACATTTGGTAGCCGAGTTTGCCCCCATACTCACATGGTCTTCCTGCCCGTTTGAAGAAACAATTGAATCGATAGAAGCCGGAGAAGCCAGTTGCTTGTTTTGACTTACAATACTAGCCGCTGTATACTGCGGTATCATAAAGCCACTATTAAGGCCGGGGTTATTTACCAAAAAGGCAGGTAAACCACGAAGTCCTGAAATTAACTGGTAGGTTCGTCTCTCCGAGATACTTCCTAATTCTGCCATTGCGATTCCTAAATAATCCAAACCAAGAGCTAAGGGCTGCCCGTGAAAATTTCCTCCAGAAATAATAAGATCTTCACCCACAAATATATTCGGGTTATCCGTTACTGAATTAATTTCAGTTTTGATGGTCTTAGCGACAAAAGAGATAGTGTCTTTTGTAGCCCCGTGAACCTGAGGAATACAGCGAAACGAATAAGGATCTTGTACATTGTTCTTTTTAGATGATGCAATCTCACTGTTCTCCAGAAAAGTAATAATTTGCTCTGCAGTTTGAACCTGACCCCTGTGCGGGCGCACCATATGAACTAATGGATTATAAGGACTCAAACTACAATTAAAAGCATCCGCTGAAATGGCTGCTATAAGGTCTGCCAGATATGATAATTTGTAACTTTGTAGCAAGCAATGCACTCCAAAAGCACTCATAAATTGAGTGCCGTTTAGCAATGCCAATCCTTCTTTGGCTTGCAGTTCAATTGGTTTCCAATGGTACTTTTTAAGTATTATTTCGGAATCCACAATTGCATCTTCAACGTAGACAGATCCCTTTCCTAAAAGGGGTAATGATAAGTGAGCCAAAGGCGCTAAATCTCCAGATGCTCCCAAACTTCCTTGGGAATAAATTACCGGTAAAATATCATTATTATAAAAATCAACTAAGCGTTGAACCGTTTCTAATTGAACCCCACTATAGCCATAACTTAATGATTGAATTTTAAGCAATAACATCAATCTAATAATAGGTTTTGCAACCTTCTCACCCGTTCCACAAGCATGAGAAAGCACTAAGTTCTCCTGAAGGTGCGTAAGTTTTTCAGATGAAATTTTCACGTCACACAAAGATCCAAATCCAGTATTAATACCATATACGGGAGTCTCATTATCAGTTAATTTAGAGTCCAAATACGCTTTCGATCTTTTGATTATTCGTACGGCCTCCTCAGAGAGTTCTAATTTTTTTTTGGCATCTACTATGCCCTTAATTATTGGTAAGTCAAGTATTTCAGGACTGATATAATGTACCTCTTGCATGCTTGTGAAAATGTTTACAAGCAAAAATACCAATTTATGTTAAGGTTTTACCAATTTTTACAAACTCATTAAATAACTCGTATTTTTG
The DNA here is from genome assembly GCA_938083445.1 of uncultured Ulvibacter sp. GTDB lineage: Bacteria > Bacteroidota > Bacteroidia > Flavobacteriales > Flavobacteriaceae > Ulvibacter. The sequence goes on from CALKCP010000001.1 coordinate 54,318, forward strand.
ATTATCAAAAACCAAATCCAATGAAATATTTATTTCTAATAATACTGGCTATTGCAGTAACTGCATGTCAAAAAGAGACAAAAGACTATGTCACCTTTTCAGGGAAAATCACAAACAAAAACAGTGATTCCATAGTGATACGAACACGCGGTTTTTCCCAAACTATAAAAGTACAGAACGACGGTACTTTTACCGATACCTTAAAGGTAAAAGCAGGGATTTATAATTTCTATGACGGTGGAGAATCGACCAATATATTCCTAAAAAACGGATTTGAGATCACGATGACATTAGACACTGAGATGTTCGATGAGACGGCTAAATATGAAGGGAATGGTTCTGAAAACAGTAATTTCTTAGCTGAGAAGTCACTCCTTGAAGAAAAACTAATGGATGTGAATTTTGGCGATTTAGATGAACAAGGCCTGGACAAGACGTTCGTCGGAATAAAATCTGAAATTGTTGCATTTATCAATGCATCAAAAGGTTTGGATACGATGGTAACCAATACAAGCTTACGCAATGTTGACGGGATGATAGAAGGTAACAAGGGGTATTTTGCTGGTATTTTAGCTATGAAAAAAGCCTTACCTAAAGGGGCTCCCTCACCTACTTTTGAAGGTTTTGAGAACTATAATGGTGGTGAAACATCTATGGATGATTTAAAGGGGAAATACGCATACATTGACGTTTGGGCTACCTGGTGTGGGCCTTGTAAAGCAGAAATCCCGGCATTGAAAGAACTTGAAAAAGACTATCACGGAAAAAACATTCAGTTTGTGAGCATGTCTATTGACGACGACAGATCACACAAAGGCTCCTGGGACTTAGCGAGGCAAGATTGGAAAGCCATGGTTGCCGATAAGGAACTTGGCGGAATTCAAATATTTGCTCCAAAAGGTTGGGAAACAAAATTTATTCAGGAGTATAAAATAAAAGGGATTCCAAGATTTATTTTAATTGATCCAAACGGAAATATTGTCAATGCAAGTGCACCTAGGCCTTCAGATCCGGCCCTTCGAATTATGTTTGACGAATTAATGATGTAGCTGTAGGTTGCAAAAAAAAACACGAAACTAGAAACACGCCCTTCAAAACCATATTGAAGGGCGTGTTTATTTTATGAAGGTTCTTCTTGAGTTTCTTCTATTGGATCTGGTTCTTGTTCAAACAAGGCCAAGTAGGCTTTTCCAATAGCGTTACTAATATCACTTGCCATCAATGACTCAAATCCAATTTCTTGAGTGATCAGGTTTCCTGCGCTTCCGTGCAAATAAACACCCAATACAGCCGCTATCAGAGGCTCATAGCCTTGAGATAGTAATCCGCAAATCACCCCCGACAATACATCGCCGCTACCTGCAGTTGCCATTCCTGGATTTCCGGACGAATTTATAAAAAGTGTATCATCTCTAACAATCATACTGTTCGCTCCCTTAACAACGACGATAACCTCATATTTTCGAGAAAATTCTTTCACTTTTCTAAGTCGATCGTAGTCATTTGTCCATGTTCCAATAAGACGTTCTAGCTCCATTAAATGGGGCGTAAGAATAGAGTTCTTTGGAATTATTTTCAATAAAGAAGTTTCTATAGAAATACAGTTCAGTGCGTCTGCATCAAGAACCATTGGTGATGTGGTTTTCTTTAACAAATTCTCCAAAGCAACTATGGTTTCAGAATCTGTTCCAATACCCATGCCAATCGCAATAACCTTCGGCTCAAAATCTACAGAAATTGATGTGATAGAAGTTTCATTGGTATCTGTGATGACCATCGCTTCTGGTAATGCCGTTTGTAAAATTGAATACCCACATTTCGGAATAAAACAACTCACAAGACCGGCTCCTGCTCTAAAAGCACCGTTCCCAGCTAAAATAACTGCCCCTATCTTACCATAACTACCCCCAATGATCAAGGCATGACCATAATTCCCTTTGTGAGTAAACTTCTCTCGTTGTTTATAAAACGTTTGTGCCTCTGTTTTTGTAATTAGATTTGCTAAGGGTTCTGTCTTTAGCAGATAGTCAGGGTCCAAGCCCACATCCAACACTTCAAAGTAGGGTACTAATTTTCCAGTATCGGGTAAAAAGAAAGAAAGCTTTGGCGCCTGGAATGTGAGGGTGTGATTTGCCTTAAGTATTGCATCTAGATCTTCCTGCGGAGCGTTCGCATACAAACCACAGGGCATGTCAATCGATAATTTAAAAGATTTCAAAGCATTTAAATAGTGGACCAACTTCAATACCCAACCATCTAAGCATCTATTTAATCCAATACCAAAAATAGCATCGATAATAATATCATCTTCTTCAATTTTAGGAAAATCTTTTTCAGAAGTCAATAATACAGGCCACGAATTGCTTACGTTCTTTATCCTGTCATAATTGATCAGAAAATTACTAGACCGTTTATCGCTGCAGTTTACGACAAACATATGTACGTTATAGCCACTCTCAATAAGCAGACGGCCAACAACCAATCCATCACCCCCATTGTTCCCAATACCGCAAAAGATATGAATTGGGACTTGAGCTCCTTGCATACGATGATGCAGCCAATTAAAAACTTGACTTCCTGCTCTTTCCATCAAATCGGCGCTGGAAATTTGCTGTTTTTCAGTCGTAATTTTGTCTGCCTCGTTTAATTGTTCCGAAGAAAATATTTTCATATAAAGTGATATTATTTAATGCTCAGTTGCGTAAAAATAATACTTTTACGCCTTTAATACGATGAAAAGAAAAATCTTCCATATTAATTTTAGTTTTGAAAACACCATTTTTTGGAGTGCTTCAACAAACCGCGCTATTACCCCCGTCGGGGTATCTATTTAAACATATCATCTTAAGTTTATTTTTCTTTTACTGAAAAAAGAGAATACATTATTATTCAATTTACAAGTACATATATGAAAGTTTTAAAATTTGGAGGAACGTCTGTAGGAAGCGTTGAAAATATTGAGAAAGTAATTTCAATTATAGAGGTAGCTTCTCAAGAGAATAAAATTGCTGTTGTAGTTTCGGCTTTTGGAGGTATCACGGACCAATTAATCCAGGCGGGAGAACTGGCAGCCGCAAAGGATTCTAGTTATGTAGCCTTATTTAATAGTATCAAAGAACGGCATCTGTTGGCAGTATCTAAACTGCAAATCGAAGAAAAAAGTCCCAAGCTTCTAGAGAATATCCTCAATAGGTTAGAAGAATTACTAAAGGGAGTATTTTATATCAATGAATTATCCCCAAGAACAAAAGATCGATTGGTCGCCTTCGGTGAATTATGTTCTTCCCTAATAATTGCAGAGGCGATGCAAGCCAAAGGGCTCGATTCAAAAAGAAAAAATGCTACCGAATTAATCATAACACAGACTGAAGGAACGCTAAATTCGGTGAATCTAAAAGTATCGAATAACAAAATAGTGTCTTATTTTTCAGACAATAAGGAAAGGATCACAGTTCTTCCTGGTTTTGTATCTGCAGATGAGTTAGGGGAAGTTACAACTTTAGGAAGAGGCGGATCCGATTTCTCAGCTGCACTTATCGCAGCAGCAACAAATGCTTCAGAATTACAAATATGGACCGACGTGAGCGGAATGTACACCGCCAACCCCTCCATAGTGCAACAAGCGCGTCCAATTAAAAACATATCTTATCAAGAAGCTATGGAGTTATCACATTTTGGGGCGAAAGTTCTGTACCCGCCAACGATTGTTCCTGTAATGTTAAAAAACATACCAATTGTTATTAAAAATACTTTTAAGCCCGATGATAGAGGCACTCGAATTGCAAATGGGAATTTAAAGACTAGAAAGTCGGTAAAAGGTATAAGCAATATCGAAAACATTGCTTTACTAACGCTTGAAGGAAACGGAATGGTTGGGGTGCCTGGAATTTCAAAACGGTTATTTGAAACCCTTTCACAGCAATTTATAAATATAGTCTTTATAACTCAGGCCTCTAGTGAGCATAGCATTTGTCTTGGCGTTCTTAAAAGTGATGCAGAAATCGCAAGTAAAGCTGTTAATACGGCGTTTGAATATGAAATTCAATTGGGTAAAATAGATCCACTGATAGTTGAAACCGATCTTTCGATAATCGCTCTCGTTGGTGATAACATGAAAAACCATCAGGGAATTAGTGGGAAAATGTTTAGCAAGCTGGGCAAAAACAATATCAATATTAGAGCAATAGCTCAGGGAGCCAGTGAAAAAAACATCTCTGCGGTAATAGATAAGAAGGATGTTAAAAAAGCGCTTAATGTTTTACACGAGCGTTTTTTCGAAGATCAGTTTAAACAAATCAATTTATATATCGCAGGCGTTGGAAATGTTGGTGAAAAACTTTTAAACCAAATAGCTGAGCAAAGTCAATATTTAAAAGAAAAACTTCGTTTAAATGTAAGAGTTCTTGGAATCACAAATTCTAGAACAATGTATTTCGATTCTGAAGGAATTCTACTCGAAAATTGGAAAGAAAAACTTTCGGGAGGTTCAAAAAGTAGTATCCAAGGTTTTCACGATAAAATTCTCGAGGATAACAGACGAAATAGCGTGTTTGTTGATGTTACGGCCAACTCTGAAGTCGCAAGTAGTTACGCTTCATACTTGAAAAAAAGTATCGCAGTTGTAGCTTGTAATAAAATAGCCTGCTCTTCAGATTATACGAAATATGAAGAGTTAAAAAGCCTATCGACCGAGTATAACGCACCTTTTTTATTCGAAACAAATGTTGGTGCGGGATTACCTATAATTGACACTTTGAGCAATCTAATGGCCTCGGGTGATGAAATTATTAGCATTAAGGCAGTTCTTTCTGGAAGTTTAAATTTTGTTTTTAACAATTATAAAGAAGGGGTTTCTTTTCACGATGTCGTGAAGCAAGCTCAGGCTGAAGGTTATACAGAACCAGATCCAAGAATTGACCTTAGCGGAGTAGACGTAGCTCGAAAGATTTTAATTTTAGCTAGGGAAAGCGGATTAAAGATGGATTTAAATGACGTTACTAACCTACCGTTTCTAACAAATAAAAACCTTGAAAGTAATACAGTTGATCATTTTTACGAAACATTAATAGAAGATGATTCACATTTTCAGCAGCTGCTAGCAACCGCGAATGAAAATGGCAGTCGACTTAAATATGTGGCTCAACTAGAAAATGGTAAATTGAAAGTTGGACTTGAAGAAGTACTTCCATCCCATCCTTTTTATAATTTAGAAGGGAAAGATAATATTGTATTATTCTATACCAACAGATATCCCGAGCAGCCCCTTATCATTAAAGGTGCTGGTGCTGGTGGCGATGTAACTGCTTCTGGATTATTTTCAGATATTATACGAATGAGAACTTATTAAAATGGAATAAAAGTGTTTTAACCTGCATCGATTGCCAACCTAAATTGTGAATTTGACGTTTTAGGGGTATCATTAGAGGGTATCGGAGATGAAATAACCCTTCGGAAAGTTCCACAAAAAGGTATAAAGATTACCAATAAGGATATGATGCATAACTACGCCTTAATTTATACATTTGTAAGCATAAAAAATGAATTAGAATGAAAAATACGGCACTCACACATATACACGAAAGTTTAGACGCTAAATTGGTCCCTTTTGCGGGGTACAACATGCCAGTGTCATATGAAGGTATTAACCTAGAACACGAAACAGTTCGCAAGGCAGTTGGTGTTTTTGATGTTTCTCATATGGGAGAGTTTCTAATTGAAGGCCCAAATGCATTAGAGCTCATTCAAAAAGTAACTAGTAATGACGCTGCTAAATTGGTAGATGGGCAAGCACAGTATAGTTGTTTCCCTAATGACAAAGGAGGTATTGTGGATGATCTCATTGTTTATCGCATGCATGATGACAAGTGGTTACTCGTTGTAAATGCATCCAATATAGAAAAAGATTGGGACTGGATTAGCAGTCATAATACAATGGGTGCTAAAATGACGAATCTTTCTGAAGCATATTCATTGCTGGCAATACAAGGGCCTAAGGCTATCGAGGCGATGCAATCGTTGACTTCAGAAGACCTAAATAGCATTGGTTTTTACACCTTCAAAGTGTCAGATTTTGCGGGAATCAAGGATGTTATTATTAGTGCAACGGGCTATACCGGAAGTGGCGGTTTTGAAATTTACTGCAAGAACGGTGACGCAGAACACATTTGGAATAAGGTAATGGAAGTAGGTTCAGGTTTTGGAATAAAACCAATAGGTCTGGCTGCTCGCGACACACTACGACTGGAAATGGGATACTGTCTTTACGGAAACGACATTAATGATACCACCTCGCCTATCGAAGCTGGTTTGGGTTGGATTACGAAATTTACAAAGGACTTTATAAATGCTGAAGGTCTTAAAAAAGAGAAAGAGCAGGGTCCCGAAAATAGGCTCATCGCTTTTGAATTAAATGAGCGCGGGATTCCAAGACAAGGCTATGACATTTTGGATGGTAGTGGTCATAAAATTGGCCTTGTAACAAGCGGAACCATGTCACCATCACTAGGCAAAGGTATTGGAATGGGATATGTGAAGCAGAATTTTAAAACTCCTGGAACTGAATTGCATATTCAAATTCGCAAGAAGGCTGTCCCAGCAACGGTTATCAAACTCCCATTTTACAAAGGTTAAACTTGAATAAAATTCTTATCCTTGGCGCTAGTGGCTTTATCGGTCGCAGTATTTACTTAGAGTTACAGTCATATTTTGATGTATTTGGAACCTACTGCTCAAATGACAAAGACTATATAAACAATCAAGTTTACTTTAAATACTGCCTGGAAGAAGGGAAACTAGACACGATTCTTCAGACAGTCCAACCAGATATAATTATTTCTTCACTTAAAGGGGATTATAAGCTCCAATTCGCAGCACATAGGCAATTATGTGACTATATAAGTGGCCATCGTGGTGCTCGAATTATCTATATATCATCGAAAAAGGTCTTTGATGGAAAGTACACCCTTCCCTCCTATGAGAATGATGAACCTCTGGCAGAAAGCGACTACGGATTGTTTAAGGTTTCTATAGAAAAAATGTTATCCAAACACATCCCTGTGCAAACCATTATTTTGCGGTTGCCCATGGTTTTAGGTTTTCATTCTCCACGAATACTCCAGCTTCGGCAGGCTATCAAGTACAAAGCCACTTTCGAAATTTACCCTAACTTAACAATTAGTGCTACTACTGTAGATAAAGTGGCGCAACAAATTCACTATATTATTAGCAAAAAATTAGACGGAATTTTTCACCTTGCTAGCGATGACATGGTTCATCATGATGATTTATTTAGAGATATCACTTCAAAAATTGGAGATAAAAAACCTATCTTTAAAAATGTTTTTAGGAGAGATAAGAATGAATATTTAGCGATTCTTCCGAAGAAAAATAAATTGCCAAAACAGTATCGCATCAGTGTTGCTAAGGTCATCGAGGACAGCACACTAAGCGAAGAAATAACTACATTTAAAAATTAAGAGTATGAAAGCATTCACTGAGTTCGAAGTACAAGCACGAATGTCAACGATAGACGGATGGGAATATAATGAAAATGCAATCCATACTTCTTTGGAGTTCAATGACTTTAAGGATGCCTTTTCAGTGATGACGCGCATCGCCTTTGAAGCTGAAAAACTAAACCACCACCCAGACTGGTCTAATGTTTATAAAACACTGAATATCACATTATCCACACACGATGCAGGTGGGTTAACTCAAAAAGATTTTGAATTGGCCAAGATTATTGATGCTTTGGTAAGTTAAATGTATCTGTGATGCATATTTTTATATTTTTGTTGAATAGATAAAAAATAATTTACAATGGGAAGAGCTTTCGAATTTAGAAAAGCAAGAAAAATGAAGCGCTGGTCTGCCATGTCTAAGGCGTTTACACGTATTGGAAAAGACATCGTCATGGCGGTTAAAGATGGAGGGCCCGATCCCGACTCTAATTCGCGTCTTCGTGCAGTGATTCAGAATGCAAAGGCAGTAAATATGCCGAAAGACAATGTAGAACGAGCGATTAAAAAGGCAAGCGACAAAAGCTTAGGTGATTATAAAGAAATTATCTTTGAAGGGTATGCGCAGCATGGAATTGCCGTTCTCATTGAGACTGCTACAGATAACAATACACGAACAGTCGCGAATGTGCGTATGTGTTTTAATAAAACTGATGGAAATTTAGGCACTTCAGGATCTGTAGTATTTATGTTTGATCATACGTGTAACTTTAGAGTGGATGGTGAAGGATTGGATTTAGAAGAATTAGAACTCGAATTAATTGACCACGGTATTGAAGAAATATTTGAAGATGAGGACGGTGTTTTAATCTATGCACCCTTTGAGAGTTTTGGTGACATTCAATCCTATTTAGAAAATGCAAATATTGAAATCTTGTCATCTGGATTTGAACGTATTCCTCAGGTTACCAAGAAGCTTTCAGAAGAACAGGCAGCCGATGTTGAAAAACTTTTAGAACGATTGGAAGAAGATGACGATGTTCAAAATGTATATCACACCATGCAGGAATCCTAAAAACCTGAATCACCTTTTTTCTATCTAATACTGGAAATTTTATTTTGATGAAAAGAGCGTATTCTTTCAAAGAATAGGTTTCGTATCTAAGGGAACTAGGAATTCTTTCCTTCCATCCCTTTAAAAAAATTGCGAAGCTCCAGTTCATCCTTTTCAATATCGCCTGTCGGATAAAATTCTTTTCCTATAGAAATGGTTTTTGTGGGATAATCTAGTCCTATTGGAATGATAGGGACTTTGGATCGCTGTGCTATAAAATAGTAACCCGTTTTCCAGGTGTCTACTTTTTTTCTTGTTCCCTCTGGCGCGATAGCGAGTCGAAACTCATCTAAGCCATCATACACTTTTGAAATAGCTTCCACTTTGTTTTGAGCCTTACGTCTTTCCAAAGGCTCTCCCCCCATCCATTTAAAATACCATCCAATTGGCCAAGAAAAAAGCGCCTTTTTTCCAACAAAATTTATTTGAATTTTAAGAATGCGTCTCGTAAATGAACAAATAATAAAATCGTAATTAGTCGTATGAGGAGCGACAATAAGTACCGATTTCTTTATACTTCTGTCAAAATCACCTTCAATCTTCCAACCTAGAATAGTATGAAATATATACTTTGTGATAGACATAAATAAAGTTTGGTTAAAGATTACAATTTTTGGTTAAAGCGCTCAATCTATCTCGGGTCTATATTCCCCTCTTTTAAGACTTTATTAGCCCGAATTAAGTCTTCAGGTGTGTCTATTGCAATTCCTTGTGTGTTTGAAATCTCCATTTTTATATTTTTACCGTATTCAAGATATCGGATGCATTCAATTTTTTCTGCGGCTTCAAGAGAACGCATTGGCAGCCGATAAAAATCGAGTATTGCCTGCTTTCTAAATGCGTAGATTCCTTTATGCTTATAATACTGCATAGGAGCATTTTTATCGCGAGGATACGGCACAGGCGAACGCGAAAAGTAGAGCGCAAAATTTTCCTTGTCAACAATTACTTTTACACAATTAGGGTCACTAATTTCTTTCCAATCGTAAATTTTGAACATAAGCGATGCTAAATCTATTTTATCGGCATCTTGTCCTTCAAAAACACCTAGTACCTGCTCTAAATCTTCTTTGCTCGTAAATGGTTCATCTCCTTGCACATTTACCACAATGTCGACATCCATGTGTTCAACAGCCTCCGCAATGCGATCGCTACCACACTCGTGCTCCCTTATGCTCATTATAGCCTTCCCTCCATTTAATTCGATTTCTTGGAAAATCACTTCGCTATCGGTAACTACATATACTTCATCAAATAAACCGGTTGCCTTAGCGGCTTGATAGGTCCGAATAATTACGGTTTTGCCACCCAAATCTTGCATTAGTTTTCCGGGAAATCTGGATGCTCCATATCGAGCAGGAATCATTGCTATTATCTTCATATACTAAATTAGCAGTTCATTATTAGATGTGAAAACTCGTATTAGGTTGCCTGTTTATAAAAGTTTTAAATCGCATCGAATTACAAAAATTGCGCTTTTATACAAGACTGCCAAAAATAAGAAGAGCTTATACCTCGAAGACAGGTAATCTAATGGATTTTTTAGGGGATATTTGTAACAAAGAATACCCTTAGACTACTTGAAAAAAATAAACACTACACTAAGATTCTTCAAAAAATTCGTTCTTAAAACCAATGAGGTATAATTTTTCTTTCGCACGGGTTATCGCGGTATAAAGCCATCTCAGGTAGTCTTTGTCAATGCCATTTGGTAAATACGGCTGCTCTACAAATACGGTGTTCCATTGCCCACCTTGTGATTTATGACAGGTAATTGCATAAGAAAATTTAACCTGTAAGGCATTAAAGTATTTGTTCGATTTTACAGCCAGAAACTTTTTATACTTCGATTTTTCAGAGGCATAATCCAGCTGCACCTCTTGGTAAAGCTTATTCGATTCTTCATAGGGCAATGAGGGTGTTTCCGAAGTTAAGGTATCTAAAAGCAAGACTGTTTCAAAGGGTTTCATTTTTGGATAATCAACCATTTGCACCATTACCTCCGCAAATTTAAAACCATAGAGCTCTTTAAGGCCCATAATTTCTAATACTTGAATAATATCGCCATTTGCAATAAACCCCGCTTCACTTTCGGTTTTAACCCAAAAATAATTATTCTTCACTACCATCAAATGATCGCCTGCTGAAAGCTCTTCCTCCTGAAAAAGAATGCGATTACGAATACTTTGATTGTAAAGGTTTGCCCTCTTGTTAGAACGCACCACTACAACCGTTTCTTCCTTTCCTTCCTCGTTATAACTGTCGCTAATTGCGTCCATTATTTCTTGACCGTCTAAGGGACGAACAACATCTGCATACAACATTTCAGTAAACTTAAAGTCTTCAAAAAATCCATCTGCTAACCGCTCTCTCAGTTTTGTCGCGTTTATTAAAATTCCGCTATCTATTTGTTGTCTAACCACCTCATCAAGTTCCAATTCGATGACCGTTTTATTAAATTGATCCTCCAATATACGTCGCTCTAAAGCTGGACTGATATCGAGTTTTACAGGGGGTAATTGTGCCGTATCACCAATAAGCAGTAACCGACAGTTGTAACCACTATAAACATAATGTATAAGGTCATCCAAGAGGGAGCCATTCTCAAATAATTTTGCATCTTGAATGATATCTGGAATCATAGAAGCTTCATCCACTATAAAAATTACGTTTCGATGTTTGTTCGCTTGAAGCGAAAAAGAGACACCCCCTCCTTTTTCTCTTTTAGGATAGTAAATCTTTTTATGAATTGTAAATGCCTCTTTTTTGGAGTACAAACTCATTACTTTTGCAGCACGACCTGTCGGAGCAAGCAATACAGCCGATCTTTTAACTTTCCCTAAATTCTTGACAAGCGTCCCTATAGTAGTGGTTTTACCTGTTCCGGCATATCCCTTTAGTAGGAATATCTCATTTTTCACATCACTAGTCACAAATTTTGCGAGCAATTGCAGCGCAATATCTTGTTTGGTCGTTGTATTGTGAGGAAAGTCGGTTTTTAAAAGACCATAAAACTGTGAAACATCCATGAGTGTATACTAAATTATGAGCCTTTAAAGATAGGTCGCTTTTTTTCAGAATATACTTTTACGAACAAAAAAAAATTGTAGTTTTGTGAATAACCTATTTGAATACAAAATTCTTAAAAAATCATAACATGAAATTAGTGCTTCAATTATTTCTTTGGCTTGTAATTATCTTCCTTGGATGGAAATTATACAACTCTGTAAACGGTCCAGTAGAATTTAACAAGGCAAAAGAAGTGCGTTATGCCAAAGTAATTAAAAAACTCAAAGACATTAAGGCCGCAGAAATGGCTTACAATGAAATTACAGGGAAATTCACAGGGAGTTTTGATAGTCTGGTACAGTTTATCGATACGGCTCAATTCGCCAATGTAGAGCGAAGAGATACGAGTTATGCGGATGTTGCTAGAAACAGGGCTTTTGGTATTAAAGAAGGCTATTTTGTGGAGGACATTGTATTAGACACCTTAGGCTTTACTCCTGTTAAGGAAGCCATTTTTGAAGATAATGTTGAACGTTATCAAACCATGATGAACATCACTATCGATGGGATTGAATCAACATTTGAATTACAAGCAGGAAAACTTGAAAAAAACGGAGCTACATATTCAGTTTTTGAAGCAAAAGTTTCAAAAGATATCATCTTAAAAGGGTTGGATCTAGATTTAATTGTTCAAGAAAAACAAGTTGTTTCTGTAGAAGGTGTGAATGGACCAACGATAAAGGTTGGCTCTATGACTGAAGTAAACACGAGTGGTAACTGGCCAAAATTATATGATACAGCAAAAAAGCAGTAACATTTCGAAAAACATACATCATAGATTGTCCGTTCAAGTTTCATTGACCGGACTTTCTTTTTTAGTAAAAGGTCTAGATACCGAAGAAACTTTATTTTTCACACAAAAACAGGTTGGCAGTCGTTCAACTCCCGAAGAATTATTACTTGAAATAGATTCTATTATTGCTAAAAATGATATGCTTCAATTGAAATTCGATGAAGTTATTCTGCTTTATTCCAATAATGTATATACCCCAGTCCCCGCCTCTTTATTTGATGAAACAAAAGCAAGTGAATATTTAAAATTTAATTCTAAGATCCTTTCAAATGATTTTATTGCCTACGACCGAGTTGAAAGTAACAATATGGTCGTCGTTTATATTCCTTATGTAAATATCAATAATTACTTTTTTGAACGGTTTGGCGCATTTCAGTATTTCCATGCTGCATCTATTTTTTTGAAGGATGTTTTACCATTAGCTAAACATGGCACAGGGCCTAAAATGCACCTTAATGTTCAAGAAGAACAGTTGGATGTTATCATTCTGGAAGAAGGGAAACTCTTGCTTTGCAATAGTTTTCTTTTTAAAACTTCAGAAGACTTTATTTATTATATTTTATTTTGCCTGGAACAGTTAAAATTAAATCCAGACAGTATCCCATTAATTCTCAGTGGCAGTATAGACAAAGAAGATTCAAATTATGAACTTCTTTATACGTATGTGCGGAATATATCATTCGTTGAAGATACGTCTGGTTCTACTGCCAAATCAACCACCGAGGTATACCATAACAACTACCTTCTCAAAAACAGTTATTGATGCGGATAATTTCAGGCAGATATAAAGGGAAACGACTTTCAGCCCCAAAATCCTTACCCGTGCGACCCACAACAGATTTTGCAAAGGAAGCACTGTTCAATATTCTAAATCACAGGATTGATTTTAGTGAGGTAAGCCTCCTTGAATTGTTTGCAGGAACAGGCAATATAAGCTATGAATTTGCTTCAAGAGGAACAAAAGACATTAGCTGTGTAGATGCAGACTTTGGCTGTATAAAATTTATCAGTAAAACTGCAGAAGAGCTCTCTTTTCCAATTAGCGCTATTAAATCGGACGTTTATAAATATGTAGCCTCTGCCAAAGGCACGTTTGACGTAGTTTTCGCAGATCCTCCATATGCTTTCACTATGGAGCAAATGGAATCACTTGTACAAAGTTTGTTTGCAAACGATTGGATTGAACAAGATGGGATGCTCATCATCGAGCACACCAAGCACATCGACTTATCTTCAATCCTAAACTTCTCTGAAGCAAGAAAATATGGCGGCTCTGTTTTTAGTTTCTTTCAAAAATAAGGACAACAGTACGTCATTGCCCTTTAAAAGGAATTCTCAAATGCAGTATAATTAAAAAAAGCAGGCCTATAAGCCGGATTCTGTCTCCGAATTAACTTCGGAGCCTTATCATTTATCTAGCCCTAACATTACTATTAGAGTCTATCTGTCTACCCTCCTGCATCGGGCGGGAACCCTCAAGCACAGGTTTACATGACATTTCACCGCATAGAGTTTACCTGGTTTCACTACAGCATGATCTGTACATTCTTTCTGTTGCACTGGTCCTAATCCCGATATTAAATCGAGTTGACGGCCGTTAGCCGCTATGCATCCCTATGGTGTCCGGACTTTCCTCCCTTCTTAACGAATTAAGAACGACGATAAGGCGGCCTGCTGTTGCAAAAGTAACCAATGTTAATAAATACACTAAATTAGCGCAAGCTATTTTTTAAAAACTAGCTGTACATCTTTATATTTGTTTCACTTCTATGGAACACTTTATAGTATCAGCACTTAAGTACAGACCAACCACATTTAAAGATGTGGTGGGGCAACAGTCGATAACAAATACCTTACAAAATGCCATCCAGCAAAATCACTTGGCTCAGGCATTGTTATTTACAGGACCGCGTGGTGTTGGTAAGACGACCTGTGCCCGTATTCTGGCCAAACAGATCAATCAGGATGGAACCCAAAAAGAAAATGAAGATTTTGCCTTCAATATTTTTGAACTGGATGCTGCGTCAAACAACACTGTAGACGACATAAGAAGTTTAATTGATCAGGTTCGAATTCCCCCACAAGTTGGAAATTACAAAGTATATATCATTGATGAAGTACATATGTTATCTCCATCAGCGTTTAATGCATTTCTTAAAACACTTGAAGAACCGCCAAAGCACGCCATATTCATATTAGCTACCACTGAGAAGCATAAAATCATTCCTACGATACTCTCAAGATGCCAAATTTTTGATTTCAAACGTATCACCGTCAATGACATTAAAGGCCATCTAGCACATGTTGCAGAAGCTCAGGGAGTAGCTGCAGAAGATGATGCACTGCATGTAATTGCACAAAAAGCGGATGGAGCGCTGAGAGACGCACTTTCTATTTTTGATCGAGTCGTAAGCTTTTCAGGGAAAACGCTGAGTAGAGAAGCTGTCACTGAGAATCTAAATGTATTAGACTACACCTACTATTTTAATATCACAGATCTTTTGATACAAAACAATATTCCAAAAGTATTGGTTGCCTTTAATGACATTCTAGCGAAAGGATTTGATGGGCATCATTTTATTATGGGTTTAGCATCTCATTTCAGAGATTTATTGGTTTGTAAGAATGAGGAGACCATTGCTTTATTAGAAGTTGGAGAGCAGGTTAAATCGATGTATTTTGAACAATCTCGCAACACAGTGAATTCTTTTCTAATCGAGGGGATTACACTCGCCAACAGCTGTGATTTAAAATACAAAAGTAGCCGTAACCAAAGACTTTTAGTTGAGTTATGCCTTTTACAATTAGCTTCGCTCACCGCTGTGGTTGAAAAAAAAAATCTAAGCGGTACGTAATACCTCCCTCCCATTTTAAACAACCTGAATTAAAAGACGAGGCAGGCGACACCTCCGGTCTAGATCAAGACAAGAACCATGTGGACCAGGTTGTAAATCATAATTCAACGTCAACGCAGAACGAGGTTGCAACCGAAACTATAGAGAAACCTGAAGGTTCTTCAGTAATTAAAACTGAAGCACCCGAGAAAACACTGCTTAAAAATTCTCCAGCCAAATTTGAGGAAAGGCCAATTGAACGCCCTGATATACTTACGGAACGAAAAGTGAAAAAAGTATCAGCACTATCGTTAAAGAGTATTCAGAAAAAACATGAAATGAAGCAAGAGTTGGTTGCTAAAAAACCAGACTCAAAAAACTTGCCTTACAAGGATTTTACTGAAGAGGAGTTGCTTATTGCTTGGAAATCGTACAGTGACATCATTGAAAAAGAAGGAAAATACAATTTACTTTCACATCTTTCCATGGGTGTACCTAAATTGGAAGGAGTGATTATTCACTTAGAGTTTCCAAACAATACCATAAAAATTGAAGTTGAACGTTCTAAATATGAACTATTAGAATTTTTAAAAGAAAAACTTCAAAATTACAGTATCAACTTATCCATTGAGGTGAATGAAACTTCAGCCAAACGCTATGCATATACTGATAGAGAGAAGTTTCAGAAGCTAAAAGAAGTAAATCCATTAATGGACAAACTTAGAACTGAGTTTGATTTAGACGTATAACACCTATGGAAGGCTTTGTTTAATTGGCCTCTGTACAATTTATGAATTAAAAATAGTGCCCATTGAATACCCAGAAAAAGAACATGTTAGGTTTAAAATTACCAACAGACCCGCGTTGGATCAATATTGTTGAACTAAATATTGAGGAAATCTTGACAGATCACGCATACTGTGAACAAAAGGCTGCCTCAACTGCAATTTCTTTGATTGTAAGTTTTCCTGAATTTACGGAACTGGTACAAGAGATGATTTCCTTAGTTAAAGAAGAAATTAGTCACTTTAAAATGGTTCATGATAAAATTATTGAAAGAGGTTGGATTATGGGACGTGATCGCAAAGACGAATACGTACTTCAGATACGAACGTTTTTTCCAAAAGGAGGAAGCCGAGAAACGCAACTAGTACATCGTCTGCTGTATGCAGCTTTAATTGAAGCAAGAAGCTGCGAACGTTTCAGACTACTAAGTGTTTCTTTAAAGGAACCTGAGCTGAGAGAATTTTATCGCAAACTCATGGTAAGTGAAGCCAATCATTATACGATGTTTCTGGCTTTTGCTCGAAAGTATGGGGATCGAAACGAGGTCGATCAAAAATGGCAAGAGCTGCTTGCATTTGAGGCTGAAGTCATGAAAGAACTCGGAAATAAAGAAACAATTCACGGATAGCTTTTAA
Organism: uncultured Ulvibacter sp.; assembly: GCA_938083445.1. GTDB lineage: Bacteria > Bacteroidota > Bacteroidia > Flavobacteriales > Flavobacteriaceae > Ulvibacter. The sequence continues at coordinate 71,006 of CALKCP010000001.1, forward strand.
TAATTCTCCTAGATAGTAGACCTAAATCTGAAAAGCCATAATTAGTCTTGAGGGATATTTTCCGCATTTTTATCATTGTATAGGCTTTTAATAATACCATCTGAAAGCCCAATTTTAGGAACGTACATGCTTTTTGCTCGACTCCACTTCATTGCCGATAAATAAATACGCGTTGCAGATTCGATTACATCGGCGCGGTCGGGATTCATATCAAGCTCAATAATTCGTTCATCATTAGAATACGACTTCACCAATTCATAAAAAGAGACCAAATAAAAATAGCTCAGTGGCGATCCCATTTTTTTTCCACTATGTTTAAAAATACGATTGATATTTCCGCCTGATCCAATCACATCAATTTTTTTAAATGTTTTGGTTTGTTTTTGAATCCAGTCTTTCATCTCAATCCAAATATCATCATGAACTCTGCCGTTTAATAGTCTAACGGTACCAATAGCAAAAGAATGAGAAGCGATTTTTTCGCCATTTTCAAATACACTTAGTTCTGTACTACCACCTCCTACATCAACATAAAGAAACACACGGTCGTTCTGTAGTAGCGATTTTAAATGGGTGGAGGCAATAATGGCGGCTTCTGCTTCTCCATCGATAATATGAATCTTTATACCTGTCTTTTCTTCAATAATATCGACCACCTCCTCGCTATTGGCTGCCTCTCGCATTGCCGACGTTGCACAGGCTTTATAGCGTGTAATGCCATGGGTATTCATCAAGAGTTGGAATGCATTCATTGCATCTATGAGTCGTGATGCATTTCTCAGAGTAATATTTCCGTCAAGAAATACATCCTCTCCCAGACGAATAGGTACTCTTACAAGCGATGTCTTCTTAAAGATAGTGGGCTTGTCTTTTTGCTCAATGACTGTAGCAATGAGAAGACGTATTGCATTTGACCCAATATCAATTGCCCCATATTTTTCAATCTTTAACAAATTAATTGTTTTTAAGTTTATTTAAATAATAGTCGTACATCACAAACTGAGAACGCACCAAAGCCTCGCCATTATTTCTATAAGCATTGTCGTTGTTATTTGAAATCTCTCTTGCTTTCACATTATCACTCCAGCCAATTTCGAACATCTCTACGATTTGTTTTTTTATATCCAAATCGTATATTGGACAACTTACTTCAACTCTGTTATCTAAATTCCTTCCCATAAAATCGGCAGATGAAATGTAAATGTCATTTTTACCGTTATTTGAAAAAATAAACAATCTTGGATGCTCCAAAAACTTCCCAATAATACTAATTACTTCTATATTTTCACTCATCCCTTGAACCCCTGGAATCAAACAACAAAGTCCTCTAACGATTAATTGAACCTGAACTCCTGCATTACTCGCCTCATAGAGTTTATCGATTATACCATGATCAGACAAACTATTTAGCTTTAACTTTATGCCACTAATAACTCCAGATTTCGCGTTCAATATTTCAGTATCAATCATCTCGTATATTGCATTCCTAGTATAATGGGGCGACACTATTAAGTGGTTGTATTTTTTGATTTCATAGTTAACTTCGAAGAAATCGAATACCTTATTTATTTCTTTGCATATCTTAGAATTAGAGGTAAATAAAGAATAGTCGGTGTACACCTTAGCTGTCGACTCATTAAAATTTCCTGTGCTAACAATCGCATAACGCTTTAATTTCTTGTTTTCCAACCGTTCAACTAAGCACATTTTACAATGAATCTTCAAGCCAGCCACACCGAAAATCAATTTAACGCCCTCACTTTGCATCTGTTCTGCATATCGAATATTGGCTTCCTCATCAAAACGAGCTCGAAGTTCGATCTGAACAGTAACATCCTTTCCATTTTTTGCTGCATTAATGAGAGAACTTGAGATATGAGACAACTGTGCCAATCTATAGATTGTAATTTTAATAGTCTTAACCTTGGGGTCTAAGGCTGCCTCTCTTAAAAATTTAATGATATAAGAGAATGTTTGATAGGGAGCATGAAGCAAATAATCTTTTTTAGCTATCTTATCTAATAAACTTCCTTCTAGGCTCAATCCAGCAATTGGAACAGGTGTCTTGGGCTCATATTGCAAATCATTTCGCCCCAAACTCGGAAAATCCATATAATCCCTTCGATTGTGATAACGTCCGCCTGGAATAATACTATCTGTATTATTAATTCCCATTTTATCTAACAAAAACTGAAGGGTTGCACTATCAATTGATTTGTCATAAACAAATCGAACGGGATCACCTTTACTTCTTTCTTTAACACTCTTAGAAATTTTATCAATAAAACTTCTACTTAAATCACTGTCAATATCTAATTCAGCGTCACGACTAATCTTAATCATATGGGCTGATATACGCTCATATTTGAAAATATTAAAGAGATTATGAAGGCAATATCGAATTAAATCATCCAAAATAATAATGTACTGCTTATCTCCTTCTTGCGGTAAAACAACAAAACGCTCAACTGATCTCGGGATTTCGATAAGTGCGTATAGTTTTTTAGCGTCAAGGGATGCATCTTCATTAGAAATAACCATTTTTACCGCCAGATATGCAGCCGTATCTTTTAAGCTTGGGAATTTATCAAGTTCACTTATCATAATAGTGACTAAGGCCGGACTTACCTTACTGATAAAATAATCCGAAATGAACTCACCTTGAGACGGAGTGACTTCGGTTTCGTCAATAATAAAGATGTTTTCTTTTTCTAATTGTTTATTAATTTCGGCTAAAACCTTCAGGCTGTTCCTTTGTTGGCTTATAACCGTTTGAGTGATTTCTTCCATTAATTCTTTAGCTGAATACCCTCCTAAAAAACTCCTACCCCCTTTTCCAGCATCGTCGATTCTTTTTATAGTCGCATATCTAACCTTAAAAAATTCATCTAAGTTATTCGAAAATATTCCGATAAAACGCAATCTTTCAATAAGCGGTACAGAGACATCTTCGGCCTCTTGAAGTACGCGCGCGTTGAATTGCAGCCAACTTAATTCGCGGTTTCTATATTGATTTTTAACGGTCTTATGCTTAATTGTCTCTTCTTTCATTCCTTTAAATCTCTCGGTAAAATTACCATTTTTGTAACTCCAGTCTTAATTTTATTCCAACTATCAGTATCGAATTCTATCATTAGAAATCCACAGGTAGGCAAGTTATCAAAATATGTATTGCCTAACATATTCGCAATTGATGTAAATGCATGGTTATGACCCACAATCATTATTGATGACAAGGAGTTATCAAATTCTTTTATTACTCTCATAACATTTTGGCCTCCAAAGTCGTACAAATCATGATTCGTTATAAAATCTGCACTGTTAACTAACAAGGCTTCTTTAAAATATAAAGCAGTGGATTGGGCTCTAATTGCATCACTAGATACTATTTTCTCTGGTATGATACCTGCTTGTTTTAATGCACTCGAAACTAGCTCACAGTCCTTTTTACCGCTGCTCTTCAAGGGACGTTGATGATCAATAACGTCATCCTTCCAAGAAGATTTAGCATGCCTAACCATATACAGTGTTTTCATAAATTCAAATTTCGAATATCGCCTACCTATGCAGGGTTTCAATCTTAATTAATTGTAGTAATGGTAAGCCAGCGCATCTGCGCCTCTCCGCGGAATAACATTTAAAATTCGCAGCTCTTAGGGTCATGGAGCCAACCTCTGAATAATCCAACTTCCTTTATCTAACGTATACCGAATTCTATCGTGCAGGCGGTTAGGCCTGCCTTGCCAGAACTCTATAGTTAGAGGTGTAACAATATATCCCCCCCAATTAGTGGGCTTCGGCACCTCTTTATTTTCGTACTCTAACTCGAGCTCCTTTAAATGATTCTCCAAAACATCTCTATTTTTTATAACAGTGCTCTGGTTAGATACTAAGGCTCCAATTTGACTTCCTTTTGGTCTCGAATGAAAATACTTTTCAGAATCAAGATTGGATGTTCTTTTTGCTGTTCCTTTAATAATAATTTGACGTTCCATATTTGGCCAAAAAAATGACAGGGAAACCTTATTATTTATTTCAATCGATTTGCCTTTTTCACTATCGTAATTCGTGTAGAAATAAAATCCAAACGCATCATACTTCTTCAGCAGAACGACTCTTCCACGAGGAAATCCTTCCAAATCGATGGTGGTAAGCGTCATTGCATTAACTTCTACAACACCACCAGATTCAAGACATTCACTATACCAACTCTTAAATTGCTGAAGCGGGTTATTAGCAACAGATTTTTCAGAAAGCGCGCCTTTTTCATATGATTTTCTACTAGTATACAGATCTTCTTTCATATACAAACTTTGATGCAAGTTACGAGTTTTGAAGAATGTTTAAAAGACTCTTTCAATTAAGTTGTATTCCTAAGTTTAAGTAAATTCTTTAAAAACAAAATTTCGCCCACGAATTACCCAAAACATTTCGTTTTCTAACTATTAATCACAAAAGAAAACTGATTAAAAATACCTATTTTCGTCTACTAAATTAAAAAATAATTTTTCATTGAAATCAGCGAAGAATTGGGTTATTTCAAAATCTCTTGCTGCATTAAATATGGCAGATTGGGAGAAGGTGACGGCTAAACCCATCCAAATGAAGTTATATGCAAAACATAAAAACCCCTTAACACATCTTTTTATGTCATCGATTTTACATTTTGTTTCTCCAAGTGCTTTTGAATTGAGAAAACCATTTAAAGCCAAATTCAATAGCGTATCGACTCTTTAACTCAAATAGTACTTGGTGCGTCTGTCGCAGAAGCTACTCTTGGAAGAAAGATTGGCAATAAGGCTATGCTATATGGTGCCATTGCCGGTACGTTGCCAGATTTGGATGTACTATTAAACTTTGTTACTGATGAAGTTTCAGCTACAGCGATGCATCGCGGGTTTTCACATTCGCTTCTTTTTTGTCTACTATTCTCCCCCATACTGGGTTGGCTTCTTGTTAAATTGGACCGAAAGAAGGAGGCAACTATGAAGCAATGGACTCTCATGTTTTTCTTGGTTTTGGTTACCCACCCCATCCTAGATGCCCATACCACCTGGGGAACTCAATTTTTTTGGCCCTTAGATATTAGATTGGCTTTCAATAACATATTTGTGATTGATCCAATGTACACCTTCCCATTTCTAATTTTAGTTCTGGCTGCGATGTTCTACAAGAGAACAAGTAACAAGCGCAGGAGATTAAACAATTTGGGCTTAATGCTAAGCTCCGCCTATCTTTTGCTTACTCTAGTTTTCAAGGGCATTGGTTTCTATATGTTTAAAAAGACCTTACTGCGACAAGACATTGAATATTTTTCACTTGTAACCAAGCCTACTCCTTTAAACACCATTTTATGGAACGCTCAAATCGAAACGGAAAACGGCTATCGTTTTGCATACTACTCATTGTTTGATGAGAAGCCCATATCATTTCATTCGGAAATACCAAAAGGACATGATTTATTAACTCCTTATAAAGAACAGGAAGACATTAAAGCAATAATTAAATTATCACGAGGGTTCTATACTGTGGAGGAAGTCGAAGGTGGTTTCATTTATACGGATTTAAAATTTGGGCAATACGGTTTTACTAAAGACGCACCCTATGTTTGGCAGTACAAACTCATGAAAAATTCTGAAGGAAGCTTAGGTATTAAAAAAATAGATTTTACTAGCGATTTCAAAAGTACACGAAATGCATTTAGCTCTCTTATAGATAGAATTAAGGGGAATTAAACACTTGGTTGTGTTAAATTTATGATCAATCTTGAGGTCAATTTTTCAAAAAATGATCGACTTTCCGTCTTCTGCAAGTTCCACATTCTCAAAAACTTGTTGCGCCTCTTTTCTGAAAACTTCATAATCGCCATAGCGTCCAGAATAATGACCGAGTAATAAGGCAGTAACCTTGGCATCCTTCGCTATCTGAGCAGCTTCCATTGCTGTACTATGCTTTGTTTTTTCTGCCAATTCTTGATGCTCACTTAAAAAAGTTGACTCGTGATATAGCAGTGTACTGTTCGTTATTTGTGGAATAATTTTTGGCTCATAGGCTGTATCACTGCAGAATGCATACGATTTTGGCGCATCAGGTTCAAGACTAAGCTCGCTATTGGAGATGAGTTGTCCACTTTCACTAGTTACATCAAATCCCTGTTTAATCTTTTCATAATAACTCATACTCACATTGGCCTTTTTAGCAGCGTCAATATTAAGCTTGCGCTCTCCCAGTTTCTCTTTAAAAAGGAACCCATTACAATAAACACGATGCCTCAACGGAATAGTATGAACAGTAACCGTATCGTCTTCATAGATTTGTTGAGAATCTTTACTTTCTAATTCATGAAAAATCAACGCATAATTTGTCCAAGATTTACCTAATTTCAACTGTAGCGTAATTGCCTCCTTAATTCCCTTAGGTCCGTAAACATGTAACTCCGACTCTCTCCCAAGGAGCCTAAACGTTGAGATGAGACCTACCAATCCAAAAAAGTGATCTCCGTGTAAATGTGAAATGAAAATATGACGTATCCGTGAAAATTTTACTTTAAACCGCCTTAACTGAACTTGAGTTCCTTCTCCACAATCGATTAAGAACAAATGGCCTTTTACTTCTAGAACCTGAGCAGTTGGATTAGAATTCCAACGTGGTGTCGCCGAATGACATCCGAGAATAGTTAATTTCATATATATTGGCCGGAAAGACCGGTAACTTTTTTAAACTTCTTACAGACCGTATCTGTCTGTGTTCACCTCTCAAAAAAGACAAGAGTAATCCTTGTAGGATACTTAAAGTCCCAGATCCCGCTCAATCTCCTCCATTTCTACAATGTCTCCAGCCTCATCTAGCGTTGGAACAACAATCATTTCCTCTGGAATATCGTCAATGTTCATAGCATCATTTACAATAACAAAAGAATGCTTTGTAGAGCGATGATAATTTGAAAGCTTCAATAGCACTAATAATTTACTGAGGTCCATATCTTTATATTTCAATAAATCAACAACCACGTTATGTTCCTCATATTTAAGAGGCACGATTCGCTCTAAATAGTGGGCGAATTTTACAAGATCATTATGCTGATCTACAAGCACGATATATTTTTCAGACCGACTAGTCTTCATTATGTTTAATTTTAGATGCTAAAAGATACAAAACAGCCATTCGGATGGCCACACCGTTTTGTACCTGATCGAGTATAATTGATTGTTTACTGTCTGCGACATCACTCGTTATTTCTACGCCTCGGTTTATTGGACCTGGATGCATTACAACAATTTCTTTATTCAATGAATCTAACAGTTTCTTATTCACCCCAAATTGTTGCGTGTATTCTCTTGTTGTTGGAAAATAACTTATATCCATTCGTTCATTTTGAACCCTCAACATATTAGCTACATCACACCATTCTAGTGCGGCACGAAGATCAGGCTCTACACCTACTCCTATTTCACCTATATACTTTGGCAATAGCGTTTTAGGTCCACATACTTTAATCTCAGCTCCAAGCTTTTGGAGGGCGAAAATATTAGACAATGCTACCCTTGAATGTAAAATATCACCTACTATAACCACCTTTTTTCCAGCAACATCGCCGAGTCTTTCCCGTATCGAATAACAATCCAATAATGCTTGCGTAGGATGCTCATGCGCACCATCGCCCGCATTGATAATACTCGCATTTATATGCTTGGCCAAAAAGACACCAGCCCCCGGATTTGGATGGCGCATAACCACCATATCCACTTTCATAGAAAGTATATTATTTACAGTATCAATTAAAGTTTCACCCTTCTTTAACGAAGATGAAGCGGCAGAAAAGTTTATTACATCTGCAGAAAGTCTCTTTTCAGCAAGCTCGAACGACAATCGTGTTCTTGTGCTATTCTCAAAGAAAAGATTTGCTATTGTTATATCTCGAAGCGATGGCACCTTTTTAATGGAACGATTGATAACCTCTTTAAAATGATCGGCAGTTTCAAAGATGAGTTCGATATCGGCTTCGGATATGTATTTAATTCCCAGTAAGTGATTTACACTTAGTTCGCTCATTCGAAAATATTAAATTTAAACGTTTTTTTATTTTCATTCTAAAGATGCTTAATCAAAAACACCCTAGACCTCTTCTTTAATTAGAATCTTTCGTTTAGCTGTTTACTAAATAAACGGCATCTTCTCCATCTTGTTCCCTCCAACACACTCTTACTTTTTCATCTCCTATAGCATCGACCTGTCTGCCACGATAATCTGGTTGAATTGGCAGATGCCTGCTGAATCTTCGATCAATCAGTGTTAGTAATTCAATTTCAAGAGGACGGCCAAAGGACTGTATTGCCGTTAATGCCGATCTAATACTGCGACCAGTATAGAGCACATCATCAATAAATACAATGTTCTTATCCTCTACTGTGAAATCAATACTTGTTTTATTTGCTTCTAGTGTTTTATCACCTCTTCTGAAATCATCCCTGTAGAAAGTAATATCGAGATACCCCAACTGAACGTTCTTTAGTTTATATTCCTTTTCGAGAATTTCTTTTAAGCGCTCAGCCAAATAGACACCCCTCGGCTGTATTCCGATAAGTGCTGTATTATTAAAAGTATCGTGATTTTCTATTAATTGACAAGCCAAACGATGAAGAGCAATTTTTACTTCTGTTGCGTTTAATAACACTTTTTGACTCATAGGGTAGTTTCTGAAATCTATTCAGGATACAAAAATAGTATATTTTTAATAACTAGTTGCTAATAATTGTTAGTGCTTTAAAACGTTTTCTTCCTCACTGCAGACACCTGAACCTCAAATCGTATTTATAATTATGGCTTCGAAGTCGTTTTGATCTGTTTTAAAAAATAAAAAATAAGAATAGAAGCGTGCAATACTGCTTATAAAGAGATGTTGTCAACGGCTAATCTTGAAAGCATTAAAGCCCGATTCAACAAAGAGAAGAGAGCATAAAAAAAGCCTCCCAAAGTGGGAGGCTTTACTTTTAGAATAAATGGCTCTGTCTTGCTTAACCTCTAAAAGGCGAGCATACAGATTTAGATTATTTTCCGTCCATTTTATCTTTAAGAGCTTGAAGCGCTGCATTGGCATCACCTAAAGTAGGCTTAGAATCCTCTGCTTGTGCCGCTTGTTTTTTAGCAGCTTGCTTTACAATTTTAGCTTCTTCTTCCTTATGAATAGCCATGTGAGATGCAACTATTTTCTTGAATTCTTTGTTGAACTCAATAATTTGAAATACTGCTTCTTCACCTTTCTTAAGATGTTTTCCATCCTCTTTCTCTAAGTGACGTGATGGGACAAAAGCTGTTATATCTTCATTGAAGTTAATGATAGCTCCTTTATCAACAATCTCATCAATACTAGCCGTGTGCTTGCTACCTAAACCAAACTCAGCTTCGTATTTATCCCAAGGATTTTCCATTGTTTGCTTGTGACCTAAACTCAATTTACGTCCTTCAACATCCAACTCCAACACAAGCACCTCTAAGGTTTCTGCTATGCTCGTAAATTCACTTGGGTGTTTCACTTTCTTAGTCCAAGAAAGATCACTTATGTAAATAAGCCCGTCAATTCCTTCTTCTAGCTCAACGAATACACCAAAGTTAGTAAAGTTACGAACGATACCTTTATGTTTCGAACCAACTGGATATTTCTTAGTGATATCAGTCCAAGGGTCTGGTGTCATTTGTTTGATACCAAGAGACATTTTTCGCTCTTCGCGATCCATCGTCAATACTACCGCTTCAACTGTATCTCCAACATTTACGAAATCTTGAGCACTACGCAAGTGCGTAGACCAAGACATTTCACTAACGTGGATAAGGCCCTCAACACCTTCAGCAACTTCGATAAATGCACCGTAGTCTGCAATAACAACTACTCTACCATTCACTTTATCACCCACTTTAAGCTCTTCACCTAAAGCATCCCAAGGGTGAGCACTCAATTGCTTAAGACCTAACTGAATACGTGTCTTATCTTCATCGAAATCAAGAATAACAACGTTCAGTTTTTGATCTAATTCAACTATTTCATTCGGATGGTTGATACGAGACCAAGAAAGGTCTGTAATATGCACCAATCCGTCAACACCACCTAGATCAACAAACACACCATAAGAAGTAATATTTTTAACAATACCTTCTAATACTTGTCCTTTTTCTAATTGGCCAATGATTTCTTTCTTTTGTTCTTCGATATCCGCTTCAATTAGCGCTTTATGCGATACAACAACATTTTTGAACTCGTGGTTTATTTTCACCACTTTGAATTCCATTGTTTTACCAACGTATATATCGTAATCACGTATTGGCTTCACATCTATTTGTGAACCTGGAAGGAATGCTTCGATTCCAAACACATCTACGATCATACCACCTTTTGTTCTACACTTAACAAAACCATTAACAATCGTAGCTTCATCATGTGCTGTATTTACGCGCTCCCAAGCTTTAATTGTTCTTGCTTTACGGTGAGAAAGGATTAATTGTCCCGTACTATCTTCACGCACATCAATAAGAACCTCAACGGTATCTCCAACTTTAAGATCTGGATTATAACGGAATTCATTTAATGATACGACACCTTCACTTTTTGCATTGATATCAATAATGGCGTCACGATCGGTAAGAAATACTACTTTCCCATCAACTACTTCATCATTTAATGTGTCAACAAAATTTTCAGTAACTAATTTTTCAAACTCTTCTAACTTACCATCATCAACAGGATCAATTCCTTCTTCGTAGTTATGCCAGTTAAAATCTGTTAAGAATTTTTCAGGATCTCTTTCTTTAAGAGAAAGCTCTTTAACTGGTTCTGCAGTTACCTCAACCTCGGTAGCTACTTCTTCCACAGTCGCCTCAACGGCTACTTCTTCCACTTGAGCAGTTGCATCTACAGCTACTTCTTCCACTTCCGCAGTCGCCTCAACGGCTACTTCTTCCACTTGAGCAGTTGCCTCTACAGCTACTTCTTCCGCTTTTTCTTTTGCTTTTACTTTTTTAGCAGCAGGTTTCTTCTTTGCTACTGTTTCTTTTTTTGTTGCCGTTGCAGTTTTCTTGTCTACTACAGCATCTTTTTTTGCTTTATCAGCCATTAGATATCATTTATGATTTTTCCGAAATACATCTTCAAAATCAAACTTTTGTATCCTGTGTTGTTACTGGATTTTACTGCAACTAGCCCACAGAAGGGTTTTTATAGTTTTATCTTCAGTCCCCTTTAATCCAGTCTCGTTGCTAAAAGGGGTGCAAAAATAACAGTTATTTTTCTAATTTCAAAAGGATTAGAGGACATAAACACAAAAGAAAATTCAAAATTTACACAACTAACGAACAACTTTTAAAAAATGTTTTTCACAAAATCAAACTCTGAGTAGTTTAAAACACATGCTGCCTAAAAAACCAGTGCTCATTCTAACCCTAAATATCCTAAGCCTGAATCTCGGTAACACTAGTAAATACATGGTGTTAAAGGATACTATACGACATCAAGACATTTTATGCTTTGTGAAAAAAGTGGTAACAGGCTTTCTGTAGAATATGATTCTCAACAAATTAGAAGGATCGAAACTGATCTTTTGTAATGGAACAAACGAAGCTGTATTTCATTTTTTAAAAGTTAATTAAATCAAAAGATTCAAGTGCTTATATTTTATATCTTTAAGATTCAATTCAAACACCCGTAAAAATGAAATATATTCTATTCTTATTAGCAACGATTATTGGCACTTCAATTTCTGCTCAGGATCTTTCAGAAAACAAACGACATATTTTAAAATCGGTCGAAAAGCATGAAGCCAAACTTATTGAGATTAGCGATGCAATCTGGGCAAGTGCCGAAATCGCTTTTGAAGAAAATCAGTCATCCGATTTATTAGCAGATTATGCAGAAGAGAACGGGTTTAAAGTTGATCGAGGTGTTGCAGGAATGCCGACTGCATTTGTTGCAACCTATGGAAGCGGAAAACCTGTGATCAGTGTTTTAGGCGAGTTTGATGCCTTGCCGGGCATTTCGCAGAAAGCAGTGCCTACAAAATCCCCTTTAAAGATAGGTGCTGCCGGTCATGGGTGTGGTCATAATCTTTTTGGCGCTGCAAGTCTTGGGTCTGCAATTGCTGTTAAGGAATTAATAGAAAAGGGTAATATTGAAGGAACTATTAAGTTTTTAGGCACGCCCGCCGAAGAAAAATTCTTTGGAAAACTTTGGATGGCTGAAGCAGGACTATGGGATGATGTTGACGTTAATATGAGTTGGCATCCTGCCGCCGAGATGAAAGCAGATGTGCAAAGTTCGTTGGCATTAGTAGATTTTATTGTTGAGTTTTATGGGCAAGCCGCTCACGCTTCTGCAGACCCATGGAACGGCAGAAGCGCCAGTGACGCATTAGAGTTATATACCACAGGAATTAATTACTATCGGGAACATATACAACCAACTGTTCGAATGCATTATCATATACAAGATGGAGGGCAGGTCGTAAACGTGGTTCCTGATTATAGTAAATTATGGGTCCGAGTAAGAAATACAGATCGAAAAGGAATGATGCCTGTCTATGAACAGGTTATGAAAATGGCCGAAGGCGCTGCAATTATGGCAAATGTCGAGTACAAGGTTTCTCTGGTCTCTGGACTATATGAAGTATTAGTTAATCGCCGAGGAGGTGAGATAATGCAGCAGAATCTTGAACTTTTAGGACCCATAGAATATTCTGAAGAGGAAGTTGCATTCGGAAAGATGATTCAAGAGGAAACAGGGAAACCACAGGTTGGAATGGATAGTGAAATCAAACCATTAGAAGCTACAAAAGAACATCCAGGAGGCGGTTCGACCGATGTTGGTGATGTTAGCTGGAATGTAGCCAATATTAATTTAGGGGTAACAACAGCTCCAAAAGATACGCCATGGCATTCATGGGCTGTCGTTGCTTGTGGAGGCATGTCGATAGGACACAAAGGGATGACTTACGCTTCAAAGGCATTGGCCTTTACAATGATAGATCTATTTGAAGACCCAGAAAAGGTAGAAGAAGTTAAAGCTGAATACAAGGAACGAAAAGGAGATCATATATACAAGGCAATGATTCCTGAAGGCCCCCCTCCAATAGGTAGTAATTAGCCCATGCAGCTGCCTAAGCAACCTATCTTCTATAGCATTCATTCATGGCTGTAAGCAAATAGCAGGAAGGATAATCTTCTTGCTGAAATTTTATAATAAAACTACAATCTCCCGGCTATTCTATCTTTAGCCAGTTGTAAGATGATATGAAATTGATCCTCTAGGTTCATTTCACTATTGTCAATTTCGATTGCGTCCCCCGCTTTAACCAATGGTGAGTCTTCACGTGTTGTATCTATATGATCTCGCTCTCGAACATTCTCAAGTACTTCAGTATAGGTTACGTTATCTCCGTGAGCTATTAATTCGTCATAGCGTCGTCTGGCTCGCTTATCGGCAGAGGCGTTCATGAAAATTTTTAATTCCGCGCCTGGAAATACGACAGTCCCTATATCACGACCATCCATAACAACACCTTTACCTTCACCCATTTGTTGCTGCTGTTCTACTAATTTTACTCTTACCGAAGAAATGGTCGCGACTGAGCTTACTAGTTCGGAGACTGTCATCAAACGAATTTCTCTCTCGACATTTTCACCATTAAGGTACATCTCGGCTTTACTACTTGAGTTTTCTTTTTTAAAGCTCAGGCTAATTTCATCTAAGCATTCTTCCAATTTCCTCTTGTTAAAAACTGTAGTTGAAATATGCCCCTTTCGCATAGCATATAAGGTAACCGCGCGATACATGGCTCCGCTGTCTACGAACACATATCCTAGCCAATCTGCCAATTGTTTGGCAACTGTACTTTTTCCTGTAGAAGAAAAACCGTCAATCGCAATCGTAATTTTACCCATTATTGTAAATCTATATTAATACCGAAAAAACTCGAAGTCGCCGCTGAACTAAATTTTGAATACGAGTAACTTAAACGAAGGTAATTGAACTTCACTGAAAACCCTGCACTAAGTCCTGCAAAAGCTCTTTTCTCTATGATTCTAAGTTCTTCAGCCCTTCTTAGATTATAACCCAATCGCAGGTTAAAACCGCTTTCTGGAAATATCTCTATTCCGATAATCATATGCCTAAATGCATTATCAATAAAATTGATTTTTTCACTAGTAGCATTTCCTTCAAGATCAATTTCATCTCGATTTGGGTTTGCAAACGCTATATTCCACTGTTGCATATTTTCCAAAGTGAAATGCCATCGAATGGGAACATTTTCTAGTGTTTGGGATATTCCAAAGATGAGTTCAAAGGGCAGTTTTTCAAGTACCGTATCATAGGGTGTTAACTGAGTACCAATATTACGGGCAACTCCAGTTACATGCAAATCCCAATCCTCGTACAAATACATCACTCCGAGATCAAGGGCAACTCCAAAAGATGCGTAGGACTCTAAAGTAGAGGATATAAATTTTAAATTTCCTCCAATATGAAAATTAGTAAATGCTACATTACGAGCATGGCCAAAAGAAAGAGCGACCTCACTCCCACTGAAACTATCAGTTGGATCTCCCATTTCATCGTAACCCGCAAATTGACCATAGTTCACATAAGTGATCCCTGTATGAAGCACTTGGGTTCTTCTGTCCCATAAATAGGCATAGGAAGCAGATCCGTAATTTACATCCCCGATATAGTTTACATAATTAAGCGAGAGTTGATTGTCCATTTTTGCATTAATTGTTGCAGGATTGAACAATGCCTGTGTAGGGTCGTAATCGTAGTTCGTTACCACCTTTCCACCCAATGCTGCTTGCCTTGGAGAGTTCACTAGGTTTAGAAATTGATATGTAGAGCGTCCACCTATCTGAGCCGTCAACACTGTGACGAATAATAATGAGGTCAATAAAAATAAAACCTTTTGGTTCATTGGGACGTTATACCTTTTCCTGAGTTTAAACGAATGCAAGTATAATTTATTTTCGGCTTACTAAAAAGTCTTTAGTATTTTGTATTCAATAAAGGATTTACTTTATCAAATAGCCAAACAATAATTGAAGTAGGCCCTTCAAAATGAAGAGCCTACTTACTATTAAAAGAGTTATAACTTTTTGGCATTCTTAACCTTTTCCTTCGTCAAGGCGAATGTTAAGACATCGCTCATATCTTTAACATAGTGAAACTTTAAACCCTTTAAATAGTCTGCCTTTATTTCCTCAATGTCCCTTCTATTATCCTCACAGAGTAAAATTTCTTTTATTTTAGCCCGCTTGGCAGCCAGAATTTTCTCCTTGATTCCACCTACAGGCAGAACCTTGCCACGCAATGTTATTTCTCCTGTCATGGCAATACTCTTCTTTACCTTTCTTTGAGTAAACAAGGACACCAGAGATGTTAACATCGTAATACCAGCACTAGGACCATCTTTTGGAGTGGCACCTTCAGGAACATGAATATGTACATTGTGTTTCTCAAAAACAGTAGGATCTACCCCTAATAATTCTGCATTTGATTTAATATACTCCATAGCAATAGTGGCAGACTCTTTCATCACTTTACCAAGGTTTCCGGTCATGTTTAAAGTTCCTTTACCCTTTGAAATTGTTGATTCAATAAATAGAATATCTCCGCCAACACGTGTCCAAGCAAGACCCGTTACAACGCCAGCTACATCATTATTCTCGTACTTATCTCTTTCTA
Organism: uncultured Ulvibacter sp.; assembly: GCA_938083445.1. Classification (GTDB taxonomy): domain Bacteria; phylum Bacteroidota; class Bacteroidia; order Flavobacteriales; family Flavobacteriaceae; genus Ulvibacter. The sequence continues at coordinate 86,721 of CALKCP010000001.1, forward strand.
ATCTTGGCACACCTAAGACTTCTATCACCACATCATTTGTTACCTTTACCACATACTCTTTCTCCATTGCAATATTCATTGCGGCATACCTAACCATTTTTGCGATTTGCTTTTCAAGACCTCTAACCCCACTTTCTCGTGTATATCCTTCTACAATTTTTTCTAATTGAGGTTTCTGGATTTGCAAATGCTTTTTCTTTAATCCATGTTCTTCTAATTGCTTCGGAAGTAAATGCCGTTTTGCTATTTCTACTTTTTCTTCAATGGTATA
>CALKCP010000002.1 GCA_938083445.1 uncultured Ulvibacter sp.
CCCTTTCTTAGACATGGTTCAAGTTTTTATCAAATGTAATAAATTAATAGCTTCAAATAGTGAATTCAATATTTCAAATAATGAAAAACAGCGATACTATGAATGATTTTAAGTGTGTTGTTTTAAGCATAGCGGCTATGAATTAGGTAACGTTTTTCCGTGTTCATTTATTTGCAACTTGCCATCCATTTTTTTTAGTTTTTGTAACGGCAATTATACTACTTTTGTAACATGCTTAAAGACGTGAATAAATTGGTTGAAAGTGGAAATATGCTTCCATTGATGGAGGAGTTTTACACGATACAAGGAGAGGGCTATCACAAAGGGACAGCGGCTTATTTTGTTCGTATTGGAGGATGTGATGTTGGATGTCATTGGTGTGATGTAAAGGAAAGTTGGAATGCAAAACTGCATCCGCCAACAGAGACAAAAAAAATCGTTGAAAGCGCTTCTGCTGCTTCAAATACTGTTGTTGTAACAGGGGGGGAGCCGCTTACTTGGGATATGGGACCGTTAACTTCTCAGTTCAAAGAAAAAGGAATGCAAGTTCATATTGAGACTTCGGGAGCCTATAAGCTTACAGGCGAATGGGATTGGATTTGTTTATCTCCCAAGAAAATAAAACTTCCAAAGGGAAGAATATACGATGTTGCACATGAATTAAAGGTGATCGTATTTAATAAAGACGATTTCAAGTTTGCCGAAGATCAGGCTGCGAAGGTGAATAGTGATTGTATCTTATATCTTCAGCCGGAATGGAGCAATAGGGAGAAAATGATTCCGCTTATGGTCGATTACGTTATGCAAAACCCAAAGTGGAAAATTTCTTTGCAAACACATAAATATTTAAACATCCCATAAATTGAAAAGGGTCATTCCAGCATTGTGTAGAATGACCCTTTTTTTATATATCGGTTCTATTACTTCGTAAAAGGAACTGCAACTCTATCTTCACCCCAGCCTAGATGCATGTGAGTTCCGTTGTCACTTTCTTCAAAAGCGATTGAAAAAGCTTCAAGAGATTCAGAAGCTTTCGTTACTGGAACTGTGATTCTGGCAACATCATTTGCCTCATCATAGGAATAAGAGCCCCACCCGTTCACCGCAGTGTTGATTATAATAGTCCATTCTTTCTCCCCAGTAATTGCTGCAACACTGTACGAGCCTGCTTTAATGGTTTTCCCATCTAATTTCATGTCGGTGTAAAATGTAATTTCAGCAGATTCGTTGGCTCCAAACCTCCAAACTTGACCGCCTTTCGTAAGTTTTGCAACAGACCTTCCTTTTAGTTGAGGTCTACTGTATACTATCTTAACTAGTTTGTTTGATTCTCTATAGCTAGAGGGGTAGGACGCAACATCCAGGGGGCTTTTGTCTAGGCTGCTAAAGTTTTGAGCATCTACTTGGTTTCCGAAAAGCATCGCAATTGAGAATACGATACTTGCAATAATCATTTTGTTTTTCATTATCGTTGTTTTAAGTTTCTAAAATTACCTTTTTGAGATTTATTAATTCTAAAAGTTTTGCTAAAAAACAAGCTTTTTTAATGGGGGCTAGGTCTAATTTTTATACCCTAAGTTGATAGATTGTTTATTTTCATGCTGAAAGAAGGATTTCTTCTTTTTTTTCACAAGAATTTGTTAATAACTTCGCCCTTGGCTCAAGCTGAAACCCTATATTTTATAAGGTGGTTTGTTATATTTGCTAGTAATCAAAAAACAGGTATACTCAAGCTAAATTTTTATGAGCGAAGAACAAAAAAAAGGAAGTTACGGCGCGGATAGTATTCAGGCGCTAGAAGGTATGGAGCATGTTCGTATGCGTCCCTCAATGTATATTGGTGATGTAGGGGTGCGAGGGTTGCATCATTTGGTTTATGAGGTAGTGGATAACTCCATAGATGAGGCCATGGGTGGTTTTTGTGATACCATCGAAGTTTGGATCAATGAAGATAATTCTGTTACCGTTAAAGACAATGGACGTGGTATACCCGTTGATATACACAAGAAAGAGGGCGTTTCCGCTTTGGAAGTTGTAATGACCAAGATTGGAGCGGGAGGGAAGTTTGATAAGGATTCTTATAAAGTGTCTGGTGGATTACACGGGGTAGGGGTTTCTGTTGTAAATGCGTTGTCAGGACATTTAAGAGCTACTGTTCATAGAGATGGGAAAATTTGGGAGCAAGAGTACGAAAGAGGTAAAACGATGTATCCTGCGAAGCCGATTGGCGAAACTGATTATCGAGGTACTATCGTAACCTTCAAACCAGATGGAGATATATTTCAGCAATCACTCGAGTATAATTACGACACGCTTGCAAGTAGGCTCCGTGAATTGTCTTTTCTGAATAAAGGATTAACCATTTTTCTCACCGACAAACGGGAAACGGACGAGAAAGGCGAATTTGTAATAGAAAAATTTCACAGTACTGAAGGTTTAAAAGAGTTTATTCGTTTTCTAGATGGAAACCGTGAGCCAATTATAACGGATGTGATTTCCATGGAGGGGGAGAAAAATAATATCCCTGTTGAAGTTGCCATGGTATATAATACATCCTATAGCGAGAATCTTCATTCGTATGTAAACAATATTAACACCCATGAGGGTGGAACCCATTTGTCTGGTTTTCGATCAGGTTTGACACGTACACTGAAAAAGTATGCGGATGCCTCAGGGATGTTAGATAAGTTAAAGTTTGAAATTGCAGGAGATGACTTCCGTGAGGGGCTTACCGCTATTATTTCAGTGAAAGTAGGGGAGCCACAATTTGAGGGGCAAACAAAAACCAAGCTTGGGAATCGAGAAGTTACATCAGCGGTTAGTCAGGCAGTTGCCGAAATGTTGGAAAACTATCTTGAGGAACATCCAAACGATGCTAAAATAATTGTTCAAAAAGTAATATTGGCGGCTCAAGCCAGGCATGCAGCGCGTAAAGCACGAGAAATGGTGCAACGTAAAAGTGTAATGAGCGGCGGTGGTTTGCCAGGTAAGTTATCCGATTGCTCAGAGCAAGATCCAGCGCTATGCGAAGTGTTCCTTGTCGAGGGAGATTCGGCAGGAGGAACGGCGAAGCAAGGCCGTGATCGTAATTTTCAGGCTATTTTACCGCTACGTGGAAAAATATTAAATGTTGAGAAGGCAATGCAGCACAAAGTCTTTGAAAATGAAGAAATTAGAAATATTTTCACAGCACTTGGTGTAACTATTGGTACCGAAGAAGATAGTAAGGCATTAAACATTTCAAAATTACGCTATCATAAAGTGGTTATTATGTGTGATGCCGATGTCGATGGTAGCCACATTTCAACCTTGATTTTAACTTTTTTCTTCCGTTACATGAAGGATTTGGTAGAGGCTGGTCATGTTTATATTGCTACACCACCACTTTATTTGGTTAAAAAAGGTGCTAAAAAAGAATATGCTTGGTCGGATAAAGATCGTGATATATTGAACGAGAAATTTGGTGGAAGCGCAACTATTCAAAGATATAAAGGTCTTGGTGAAATGAACGCATCACAGTTGTGGGATACTACAATGAATCCTGGTTTTAGAACACTGCGACAGGTTACAATTGATAATGGTACAGAAGCCGATCGAATCTTTTCAATGTTGATGGGAGATGAAGTGCCACCACGTCGTGAATTTATTGAGAAGAATGCTGTGTACGCGAATATTGATGTATAGCATGTTTCTATTATAACTAAAAAAGGAAGGCTAAGAGCCTTCCTTTTTTAGTTATAATAATTGGCTTTTACATAAAGAAATTACAGCTTTTACGTTCTGTGCTTTAACAGTGTTTTGCGATGCGTTTTTTGAGTATTATATCGCACTAAGTGCAGGTATCGCAATAATTGATGGAATAAACCACTGCTAATTTTTGAATGCCTTTTCTTCTAAAAGAGTAATAAATATGTTACTTTTGCATCATTGAAAATCTGTACGAAGATTTGAGTTAAAATAAATCAAAAAGAATAATATTTACTATGAAAGTAACAGTTGTAGGAGCAGGTGCAGTAGGTGCAAGTTGTGCTGAGTATATTGCTATTAAGGACTTTGCAAGCGAAGTCGTTTTATTAGACATAAAAGAAGGGTTCGCCGAAGGGAAAGCGATGGATTTGATGCAAACAGCATCCTTAAACGGGTTCGACACGCGCATTATTGGAACTACAGGAGACTATTCTAAGACGGCAGGTAGCGATATTTGTGTGATTACAAGTGGAATTCCACGTAAGCCAGGAATGACCCGAGAAGAATTAATTGGCATTAATGCTGGTATCGTAAAAACAGTTTCTTCAAGTTTGGTTGCGCATTCTCCAAATACAATCTTAATTGTAGTAAGTAACCCAATGGATACGATGACGTATCTCGTTCACAAAACGACCGATTTGCCGAAGAGTCGAATAATTGGAATGGGTGGTGCTTTAGATAGCGCACGTTTTAAATACCGATTGGCTGAGGCCCTAGGTGCGCCCATTAGTGATGTTGATGGTATGGTGATAGGAGGACATAGTGACAAAGGAATGGTTCCATTAACACGATTGGCAACCCGAAATAGTGTTCCTGTTACAGAATTTATCTCGCAAGATCGTCTAGATCAGGTATTAGAAGATACCAAAGTGGGCGGTGCTACGCTTACTAAATTGTTAGGCACTTCAGCTTGGTATGCTCCGGGTGCTGCAGTTTCTGGTTTAGTACAAGCAATTGCTTGCGACCAAAAGAAAATGTTTCCATGTTCTACCTTGCTCGAAGGTGAATATGGATTGAATGACTTATGTATTGGTGTACCAGTAATATTGGGTAAGAACGGTATCGAAAAAGTTGTTGAAATTGAATTAAGTGAGGGTGAAAAGGCGCATATGAATGAAAGTGCAGTAGGGGTTAGTAAAACAAACGGACTACTCGATTTATAGTGCAATTACCCATAATTATATCTACAAAAGCTGCCTAGTGCAGCTTTTGTTTTTTATATTTGGCACATGAAGCAGAAATGGTACTTTGGTGTTTTTGTCCTAACCCTTGTCTTATTAGGGTATAGTCGGCAACAAGTACATGTTCCAAATCAGGAAATTGTTGTGCAATTTTTGGATGCTCAAGTTACTACTGATGTCGCTCAAAATGCCATTTCGAAAGTAAAAAAGCAGCTGCATTCTATTGGAATTTTTAACATTCAGGTGCGAGAAACTGCAGCTGGGAGATTAAAGATTACCTATTATAGTGATCTCGATATTGCAAGTGTAAAGGGGATATTCTCTGAAGAAATAAGCTTAGAGTTAGGATATACTCCTCTCAATCCAAAAGATGATGGAGAGCAGGATAAATTTCCGTTAAATAAATCTTCAAACAGCTATGACCTTAATGTATGTGAAATACAAACTAGTTGCGATGCTGCATTCGATTTAAATGGATATGGAATAGAGTTAACGCTAGAAAATAAGAGACTCTACAATCCCGTTCTAGATATTGCAATTCATAAAAACAATACAAGGGGAGAAAATAACATTGAAAAAACTGCATATTTAGCACAAAGAAATACGGCACTTGCCTTAAAAGATTCTTCACCAATAATTCCTGAAGTTAGAGCTGGACCAGAATTGAACACTTTTTCTTAAAAAGACTCTAGCGTATACCTTCTCATGATTTTTCTTTTTCGTGAGATTCGTTCGAGTTGAACAACATTCCAATTACATTAACAAATAGCTTTTTATGCTCCTATGAAAGGGTATAAATAATTAAAAACAATTGTCAAATCATCAGGTAAATTCTATATTTGCCCGTTATAAAAATTTGACAGAAAAAACATAAAAAATGCAAAACAAAGGACTCATTATCGTATTTGCGGTATTATTTGGACTGGTAAGTTTATACCAGTTATCATTTACCTACATCGCAGGCCAAGTAGAAGATGAAGCAAAGGCATATGCCGATTTAAAATTTCCAGACAGCCCTAAGGAAAGTGATGTTGAAGAATTAAAATATTTAGATTCTGTAGCGAACAACTCTATTTTTATGGGCATCGACTACAAGACCTCCAAAGAAAAAGAGCTCAACAAAGGGCTCGATTTAAAGGGTGGTATCAATGTAATTCTGCAAGTGTCTGTACAAGATATTTTAAAAGGATTGGCAAACAATTCCAAAGACCCCGCTTTTAATCGAGCGCTAACCGATGCAAATGAACTTCAAAAAGATTCTCAAGACACTTATTTGGAGTCATTTTACGATGCCTTTGAGGCACTGGATGGGGAGAATAATTTAGCATCACCAGAGATTTTCTTTAATAAGAGTCTAGAAGATGATATTAATGCGTCTATGACCAATGTTGATGTAAAAAAAGTGATCTCAAGAAAAATCGATGAGTCAATTACCTCGGCTTTTGAAGTCTTAAGAAAGCGTATTGATAAATTTGGTGTAACACAGCCAAATATTCAACGTTTAGGACAGTCGGCGCGTATACTAGTTGAATTGCCAGGAGCTAAGGATGTTGATCGTGTAAAAAAACTATTACAAAGTACCGCCCAATTGGAATTTTGGGATGTGTACAAATCAGATCAAATGCAATCTTTCCTTTTTCAGGCAGATGCAAAGGTTGCGGAGCTAAAAAAAGCATCTAATCCTGAGACGGAAACTGCGGCAGTAGATACTACGAGTATAGATAACGATATTAATGACTTGCTAGGAGGAGAAGATGTAAACGATTCTATCGCTGATGCAGCCAAAGCGCGACCTATCATTTCTAAAATTATTTCTGCAGGGTACCAAGGAGGTCCAGTAATTGCTACTTTCTCATTAAAAGATACGGCTACAATCAATAGCTACTTGCGCATGCCTCAAGTTAGATCTTTGCTTGCCAATGATCAGCGTTATGCTAGGTTTGTATGGGAGAAGCCTAAAGAGACAACAATCAATGAAGCGGGAGATGTAATAATAACGTCAGATTTATACGCCCTAAGAGGAAATAGAGAAAATGTACCACCACTTTCCGGTGGCGTTGTTACCGATGCCTCTCAATCGTACGATCAAGTGGGTCGTGTTGCAGTGAATATGCAAATGAATGGGAAAGGAGCTAAGATTTGGGAAGAAATGACCAATCAAGCCAATATTAACCAAAGTCAGATAGCAATTGTTCTTGATGAAACTGTGTATTCAGCACCAGGAGTTTCAGTCGCTGGTGGAATTGGCGGAGGGCGAAGTGAAATTACTGGTGATTTCTCAATTACTGAAGGACAAGATTTAGCAAATGTGCTTCGAGCTGGTAAACTTCCAGCTTCAGCTGATATTATTCAAGCTGAGGTTGTTGGTCCTACTTTAGGTCAGGAAGCTATCAATAGCGGAATATTATCTTTTGGTCTTGCACTATTGCTTGTTTTACTTTGGATGATTGGTTATTATGGTAAGGCAGGAGTCTTTGCAGATGTTGCTTTGGTAGTAAACATTTTATTCATATTTGGTGTATTGGCAGGACTCGGCGCAGTATTGACATTGCCTGGTATTGCTGGTATCGTATTGACGGTTGGTATATCGGTAGATGCAAATGTTCTTATTTTTGAGAGGATTCGAGAGGAGCTTGCGAAGGGTAAGTTGCAGAAAGATGCCATAAAGGATGGTTTTAACAATGCGTTGTCTTCAATTTTGGATGCCAATATTACAACAGGTTTAACTGGTTTGATATTATTAGTATTTGGAACTGGGCCAATTCAAGGTTTTGCTACTACCTTATTAATAGGTATTCTAACATCTTTGTTTACGGCGATCTTTATCACTAGGTTGTTTATTGAAAAATTCACAATCAATGGTAAACCTCTTATGTTTTCAACATCTTTTACAAAAGACCTGTTTAAGGGTGTAAACATCAATTTCCTTGGAAAACGTAAGGTCGCTTACACTATCTCTGGAATATTGATCGTAATTAGTTTGGGGTCCTTATTTACAAATGGGTTGAACCAAGGAGTTGATTTTGTTGGAGGGCGCACATATACTGTTCGTTTTGAAGCTGATGTTAATTCTACTGAAATTCAGAGTGATTTGGTCGCCGTATTTGGCAGTGCTGAAGCGAAAACCTATGGAGGTGATAATCAATTAAAGATTACGACCAAATACAAAGTAAATGACACCGGGACAGAAGTTGATGATGAAATTGAGTCCATGCTGTTTGAAGGTTTAAAGACGAGTCTTCCAACTGGAATGACTTTGAAAGAGTTTAAAGAAGACGATCAAGCAAAAGTTGCAGGTCGAATGGAATACTATAAAGTAAGTCCAACGATTGCAGATGATATTAAGAAAGCATCTTTTTGGGCTGTATTTGGGTCATTATTTGTTGTGTTCTTATACATATTATTGCGTTTTAGAAGATGGCAATTTAGTTTAGGTGCTGTAGCGGCAGTATTTCACGATGTTTTACTTGTACTTGGTATATTCTCACTTACGTATAACTTCATGCCTTTTAGTATGGAAATAGACCAGGCATTTATTGCTGCGGTTCTAACCGTGATTGGGTATTCCTTGAATGATACCGTGGTAGTATTTGACCGTATTCGAGAATATTTTAATGAGCATACTTCTTGGCCAATGAGTAAGGTTATTAATGCAGCATTAAATAGCACCTTAAGTCGTACTTTAAATACATCACTAACGACCTTAGTTGTATTGTTAAGTATGTTTTTTATTGGAGCAGAATCCATTCGAGGACTTTTATTCGCAATCATCGTTGGTGTTATTGTAGGAACCTACTCATCCCTATTTATAGCTACACCAGTTATGTTTGATACTGTTAAGAAAAAGGGTATCGACTTAACAGATAAAAATAAAGAAGAAGTAGTGGAGGCCTAGTTTCCATTTCCTTCGGAATAATGAATAAAAAACCTCTCAAGTTTATAGCTTGAGAGGTTTTTTTATGTCATTGATGCAACGAAGGCGTTGATTAGATACTCAATATAGGATTTTAAACGACGGTATGGGTTCGGTAAAATAGCGTTCTGTTTTGCTGCTGAAAAAACCTGTTACCATGCAACAATATCGCCGGTCTCAAGTGTCCATTTGTCTGAAAGTCCCGCATTCACTTCTAAGACGTATTGCGCAACTCCTTCTGAACGAAGAGGTGTGTAGTCAAGGGGTTGGGCGTTTTTAGAAATGCTAATAACCTTCTTATCGCTATTAATGAAAATAAGGTCGAGGGCAAATAGTGTGTTCTTCATATAGAAGGCCCTAAGAGTTTCCTCTTCAAAAACAAAGAGCATCGCCTGATTATCTTTCATAGATGTGCGGTACATCAGTCCCGTCTGCGTTTGATATATATCGTCAGCAATTTCAATATTTAATCGGGCTATAGTTGAATCATTAGCTGATTTCTTTAGGCTTAGTTCTCCCTCTTTTTTAAAGACTACTTCCTGAGTAAGCACTTTTGGGGTCTTTTCTTTACAACCTCCTGAGGCCATAATGACAGCTATAATAGCAGCAGAGATTAGGTGTCTTTTCATGTTAAACCTGCTGTTTTTTTTGATGAGGTTGCAATAAAATATAAACCCGTAATTACTAAAGGAATACTCAGCAACTGGCCTGTGTTCAGGGCCCATTCTGCTCTTTCGTCTACTTGTGCCTCCTTCATAAATTCTACAAAAAACCGCACTGTGAAAAGAAGTACTAGAAACGAACCAAACAAAAAGCCTCTTTGATTCCTTTTTTCCGTTTTCCAATAAAGAAGCCAAAGAATAAGAAATACAAAAACGTAACCTAAAGACTCGTATAACTGGGCTGGATGTCGCGGAAAATCTTCTCCCAGTCGCTTAAAAATCACTCCAAAATCACTGTTAGTGGCCTTCCCTATAATTTCAGAATTTAGGAAGTTCCCAATTCGCACAAATATAGCCCCACTGGCTACTGCTATAACAACCCTGTCTAAAATCCAAAGAACTGGTTTTTGGAGTACCTTTTTACTGTATATGAACATGGCGATAATAACACCTATTGCCGCACCGTGACTAGCCAAACCTTGAAATCCTGTGTACTCAAATTCAGGCACTGTTCTAAAAGGAAGAAGCACAGAAATTGGATCTTTTAATAGTAAATCACTTTGATAAAATAAAACATGCCCTAAGCGAGCACCTAATAATATGGCAATCACCATATAAATAAATAAGCTGTCTAACTTCTCAAGGGATAGGTTTTCATTGCTAAATATTCGTTTTGTGATAAACCACCCTAATGAAAAAGCGACGACAAACATCAAACTGTAATACCTAATTAAAAAAAAACCTAAATCGATACCTTCTGATGGGTTCCACGTAAAACTTAAATAATGCATATAAATTTATTGATATGTTGACATCTTAATTGACCTTCAATGTATAAAGTTGTAAATATAAAAAAGCTCCCAACTTTATGTTAGGAATTACCCTTTCTTTTTATTCTTGTTGGGTACCGGATCGTAGCCTTTGCCTCCCATAGGGTGACAGCTAAATATTCTTTTAATGGCCAACCATCCACCTTTCAGTAAACCATGTTTTTTTAAAGCCTCAATCGAATAATGAGAGCAGGTTGGTGTATAGCGGCAGGTCGATGGAAATAATGGGGAAATAATGAGTTGATACCCTCTAATGAATAGAACAAAAGGATATATCAGTACTTTGTTCATTAATTTGTCGAAAACGTAGTTCCTTCTTTTCCGTCTTTTAGTTGAATGCCAACTTCTAGTAATTGATCCCTTATTTGATCACTTGTTGCGAAATCTTTATTCGCTCTGGCCTGATTCCGAAGTGAAATTAGTAGGGCAACAGCACCGCTCAAATGATTGCCGTCTTTTGCTCCTTCGGAAGCAACATCCACCAAGGCTAGCACATCGAAAATAAAATCGTGCATCGTTTTCTTTAGTGTTGTTAAGTCCGATTGCGATATTGTTTCATTACCATCTTTTAGACCGTTGATATATTTCGAAGCTTCAAATAATTGCGCAATTAAAATCGGACTATTGAAATCATCATTCATAGCGTCATAACAAGATTGCCGCCATTTTTCGACATCAAAACTACTAGATTCACTTGCGGTAATATGATCCAAAGACCTAAAGGCCTCCATAAGACGGTTGTATCCTTTCTCGGAAGCGATTAATGCATCATTTGAAAAATCAAGAACAGATCGATAATGTGCCTGAAACATAAAAAATTTCGCCACAGTTGGTGAAAACGCCTTGCTCAAAACAGTATTGTTCCCAGTAAATAATTCGTTGGGCAATATGCTATTTCCAGTAGATTTAGACATTTTTTTACCATTCAGTGTAAGCATATTTGTATGCATCCAAACACGTACCGGTGTTTTTTTGTTTGTAACTTCTGCCTGGGCTATTTCACATTCATGGTGTGGAAATTTTAAATCCATACCGCCTCCATGAATATCAAATTGCGGTCCTAGATATTTCGTACTCATGGCGGTACATTCAAGATGCCATCCAGGAAATCCCTTGCTCCAAGGAGAAGACCAATTCATGATATGCTGCGGCTCAGCTTTTTTCCAAAGCGCAAAATCTTGAGGATTTCTTTTCTCACTTTGGGCGGTTAATTCGCGGGTATTTGAAACCATGTCTTCAAGGTTTCTGCCGCTTAGCTTACCATAGGTATGATCTTTGTCAAATTTGTTCACGTCAAAGTAAACCGATCCATTTATTTCATAGGCATAGCCTTCAGAAATAATTTTTGAAATGATTTCAATTTGTTCTAAAATATGACCTGTTGCAGTGGGTTCGATACTCGGTGGAAGAGCATTAAACTTTGCCATCGTCTCGTGAAAGTCTACGGTGTATTTTTGAACCACTTCCATGGGTTCCAATTTTTCGATTCGGGCTTTTTTCAGAATAGGGTCGTCTCCACTTTCTCCTTCATTTTCTAAATGTCCTGCATCCGTAATGTTTCGAACATACCTCACTTTTAAGTCAAGATGCTTGAAATACCTGAAAACCAAATCAAAAGATAAAAAAGTACGGCAATTCCCCATATGAACATTACTATATACTGTTGGCCCACACACATACATGCCAACCGCACCCGTATAGATTGGTTTAAACGCTTCTTTCTTTTTAGTGAGAGAGTTGTAAACGTAAAGTTCTTGTTGCTCGTAACGTTTCATTTATTTATCGATGTTCGTATAATAAGGTGCCCCCAAATTGAGAGGAATTTAGGTGCTAAAATTGAGTGTCAAATTTTATATAATCTAAGAATTCACGACGCGTCTCTTTACTTTTAAATTTTCCGCCAAATTCACTTGTAATAGTGCTGCTATCGACATCTCGAATCCCTCTAGAATTTACACAAAGGTGCTTGGCATCTATAACGCATGCAACGTCTTCAGTATTTAATACTTCCTGTAATTCCTTTACGATTTGCTTCGTAAGACGCTCTTGAACCTGAGGCCGTTTTGCATAATAGTCTACAATACGGTTCATTTTGCTTAGACCAACAACAGTACCATTGGAGATATAAGCGATATGTGCTTTGCCAACTATTGGAAGCAGGTGATGCTCACAAGTAGAGTATAATGTGATGTTTTTTTCAACTAACATCTCATTATAGTTGTATTTGTTTTCAAAAGTCGATGCTTTTGGTTTTCTATCTGGATGTAGCCCACTAAAAATCTCTTGAACAAACATTTTTGCCACTCTTGTTGGTGTTCCCTTAAGACTATCGTCCGTTAGATCCAATCCGAGTGTAGTCATAATACTTCGCACATCCTTTTGAATAAGCCCTATTTTTTCTATATCACTTAATTCGAAAGCATCTGCCCGAAGAGGTGTCTCCATAGAGGCTCCGATATGATCATCGCCAATTGCTTCTATTGCATTGAGTTGTTTTTCTAATTCCATTGTTGTAAAAATATTATGGTAAAAATACAAGATGCAAAGATAAGCAATAGAGATTGGCTAGAAAAAAATGCATCTATATTTTAAAAATTGAAAACCTTATATTTTCATAAAATTTCCTTAAATTTCACGAATTATATGCGATTTACATGAAAAAGAATACCCTAACTAGAATTTCTAACCTATTTTTCCTGATTTTATTTCCAGCGTTTATGCTCGCACAAGGGCCAGGATCTCTATTTGTTGATGCGGGTCCTCCTGTTACTGCAGACTGTACGACTGGCGGGTGTGTCGACATTACTGCCACATTTCTAGAAACCTTTGATACTTCTGGTCTAATTTATGAAGTAAACTCAGTGGCGTACAACCCACCATTTGCTTTTGACGGGTTGGCAAATCCCCTAAATCCGGACATCGATGACGCATGGTCGAACGTGGATACACTTCCTTTTGATTTTTGTTTCTTCGGAAATTTGGAAACGGAGTTTCAAGTTGGATCGAACGGAGTGATTCGATTTGACGTAGATCCTGGTGATACAGGTAGTGGATCGAATGGATACGGTTTTAGCGCTGATTTACCATCAAATACCCCGGATGCGCTTGGTGAAGCGAACATTTTTACTCCAGTGCATGATATCGACCCGACGCAATCTTCTACAGAGGAAATTGGCTATGAGGTACTAGGTACTTATCCTAACAGGGTTTTAGTTGTCTCTTATTTTGAAGTACCCATGTTTTCGGGTAGTTGTAATTCTTTGCTGGCCACCCATATGGCCGTTTTCTATGAGTTTTCGAATGTTGTTGAAATTTATATTCAAGATAAACCGGCCTGTCCTGGCTGGAATGGTGGAAATGCTGCCTTGGGGATACAAAATGACGCAGGAGATACGGCCTATGTTCCGCCGGGAAGAAACACATCAGATTCACCTTGGACGACAACCAATGAGGCGTGGAGTTTTAGTCCGATAGGGGTTGAAACCTATGTTTTTGAATGGTTAGATTCAACCGGGGCAGTAATTGGCACATCGCCAACAATTAATGTTTGTGTAGTCGGTTCTGAAACCTTTACGGCAAAAATTACATATACCAACACTTGTAATGGAGAAATTGTAGTTCTAACTGATGACGTTGTGGTTACCAGTACTGCTCTTTTTACAGTGAGTTTAGGTCCAGATATTGAAACTTGTTCAAACGATCCCATACCCTTAAACGGGGATGTTGGAGTTCCTGGCGTTACCTATCAATGGTCTTTGAATGGTCTGCCGATTGTGGGCGCAACAAATCCAACCTTTACGGTACTATCGCCAAATTCTGGAACCTACTCTTTATTGGTTAGTGATGGTACTTGTGATGTAACCGACGTAATAGAAATAGTATTCGCGACACCTCCGGTTATAGCAGATCCTCCAATCGATATTTCTATTTGTGATGACGGCATTATACCAGGTGTTTTTGATCTAACAGTGAATACGCCCTTGGTTCTTGGAGCTCAAAATCCAGCCTTATATACCATAACATATCATAATTCACAGGCGGATGCAACTGCTGGAATTAATGCGATTGTGGGAACTGGGGCATATCTTATAACCGGTGCGTTTGAGGTAATATTTGTGCGGATAGAAGGTTTAAGCGGATTTGTCGTTTTGGAAGAAGACTTTGGTGTTGGTTTAGGTCGAGTAACGCACCCTTTTACAAGCGTACCATTCAACGGTACTGGAGGGTTAATTTCAAACCAATATGCTGTAACAAATATTTCAACGGGTCTGAATGCAGGTTGGCATGTGGGTATGCAAGACAATACCCCAGGTGATATAAATGGTAGAATGATTTTCTTTGATATTTCTGATAATGTGAACCAAATCGAAATATACAGAAGAGATATCGCAGTAACAGCAAATACAGAACATATCTTTGAGTTTGCCATGACTACCATGTATGATACAGATACTAACATCTGTTCAGGTACTGGGGTTGACTCAAGGCTTATCTATCAAATCGAAGATCTAGCAGGTACTGTTCTGGCAACAAGTACTACTGGGAATGTTCCAAACGGTCCAAATCCAAACTGGCTTAGTTATGCTCTTAATTTTAATAGTGTTGCAAATACTACTGTCCAAATTGTTCTTCTTAATGATATTTTTGGTGTCTGTGGAAATGATATTGCCATAGATGACATTAAAATCCGAAATGCAGAAGACTGTTTTGAGACAGCTTCTTTTGAAATTAATTTCCCGCCAATATTCAGTATTGCTTTAGGAGCAGACATAGAGACCTGTGATGTTGTCCCAATAGTGTTAGATGCAGATCAATTTAATCCAATGGTTAGTTACCAATGGTCATTAAACGGGTTACCAATAGTGGGTGCTACAAATCCAACTTTAACAGTTGCCGCTCCTAATTCTGGAACGTATTCAGTTTTTGCAACAAGCGGTGTGTGTGATGTAATAGATAGTATTATAGTTACTTTTAACCCTCAGCCTGTTATTGCGAATCTGCCTAGTGATATTTTTATATGTGACGATGGAACGAATCCCGGTTTTTTTGATTTAACGGTTAATAACGCTAACATTTTGGGTGGCCAAAATCCAGCGATTTTTAACATTACATATCACAACTCACAACCTGATGCGGATTCTGGTTTGAATCCCATTATCACGCCAAATAGCTATCTAATTACTGGCGGAAATGAAATCATTTATATCCGTATCGAAGATCTTTCAGGCCTGTGTACTGCGACATCTAGTTTTATGATTGAGTTTACAATAGTTAGTGCAGGGCCCATGACAAATTTTAATATTTGTGACACAGTGCCTTTTGGGAACGAAATTGTCGATTTGCCGAGTGTAAAAGATGCCGAGGCATTAGGCACGCTAAATCCATTGGATTACACTGTAACATATCATATTTCGCAGTTTGATGCCGATAATGATTTCAATCCGTTGCCCGATCTCTATAATGTAATTGCACCGTTTGAAACTATTTATGTTAGGGTAGAAAATAGGTTGACACCAGCTTGTTTTGCGACTTCAAATTTTGATGTGAATATAGCATTAACTCCCGTTGCGAATCCTCCTGTAGACTTATTTCAGTGTGATTTTGGTGTTACTGCCGGTGTTTTTGATTTAACGGTTAATGACGCTAACATTTTGGGAGGTCAGAATCCTGCTTTATATGTCATTAAATACTACGAGACTTTATTAGACAGTCAGAATGATACGAATGCTATTTTCGGACCTGCCGCTCATTTGATCGTTCCTCCATCTCCTCAGACTATTTTTGTTCGTATTGATGATTTAACGGGCACATGTTTTGATTTGGATCAGTTTGACATTTATTTTTCACGCGCGATTTCAGGTTTGGTTCCTGCTATTTATAATGTTTGTGATTTTGATGGTGATGGTGGTGAGTTTGTAGATCTTGAAGTAGCTTTTAATGCTTTGGTGTTGGAAGGAGAACCTTCGTCTAACTATGATGTTACGTATCATACAAGCCAGGCCGATGCTGATGGGGATCTTAATGCCCTAGTCAATCCTTATTTTGTTACGGCTCCTGGTGAGACTATATTTATTCGATTAGAGAATCTAGACGACGCTACTTGTTTTGATACCACACAGAATGTT
>CALKCP010000003.1 GCA_938083445.1 uncultured Ulvibacter sp.
TGTTCGAAATGAAGGCCTCAGGTCGAAAGGAGCTGTAAGTGTTGCAGAAAATGTTGCCTATGGATATAGCACGGCAGAAGATGTTGTGGCAGCATGGCTTAGCAGTACTTCTCACAGAGAAACGATTGAAGGTAATTATACCCACACTGGGTTTGGAGTTATGAAAGGGAAACATGGTGGTTATTACTACACACAGCTTTTCTACAGAAACTAAAATTAGACTTCCCTTTTTATTTTCAAGCAAAAGTTACACTAAGGCAAATCGATCCATAAATTCTCTCGAAAAAATATCATTAACTCCTTGATTTATAGATAATTTGTTATATTACACATACAAAACATTAAAATTCATGAAGATATTGGTAGTTGAAGACGATATGGTTGCCCGGGCGGGGATAAAAAGAATATTGTCATCCGCTGATATACCTTTAGACATACTCTTGGCAGAAAATGGAAAAGAGGGGGTTGATTATTTTTTGGACTCTCAGAATTTGGATGTAGATTTTGTGCTATTAGATCTTAACATGCCCGTAATGAATGGGTTTGAATTCTTAGAAGCAATTCGAAAAAACAATCTTCTCAAGGACCTGCCAGTCGTCGTGCATTCAACCTCGGGCAACCCGCAAGACCTAAAAAGATGTCGCGAATTAGGCATTAGCGGATATTTTGTTAAACATATTGACTACTCTATATTCAAAGGCAATTTAACCACAATTATCAATTACTGGAATGAGTCAAAACAGAAAAAACCATACGCAATAATGCCCCATTAGTTTCGTACCTCTAATAACCTTTAAAACCGATTTATTTATGAGAACATTTAATAAAATTTTCATGGTCCTCGCTGTTGGTTTTCTCCTCAGCAACACTTTACAGGCGCAAGATATTTATGAAGACACCTATCAGTGGCGAATTCCTGGTGGCCAGTACATTGATCCAGTTTCATTCTTTTCCTTACACGGCTATGTGAACGCGGTTTTTGCTGGAGATTCGCCAGAATGGAAGCAAGGTAATTTTAACGGAATTGACAAGCCCGGTCAGATAATTCTTCCCAACAGTAACGTGTCTTCCTTCTCAAATGATGAAGCCTTATGGATTAGTTCTGAAATAGGTGAGCGCGCCTCAGTAATGATGGAGCTGCACTTAGTGAATGACCCTTCAGGAAATGGCGCAGCGGGCCCAGGAGGCCTTACCTTTGTATTGACTGAAGCCAATTTACGCTATAAACTTTATAAAAATTACCTCTCTATCTCGGCGGGTACCTTTTGGAGTGTATTTGGTATTCAAAATCAAGATTGGCTAGGTGCTCAAAACCTTTTTAGCACCATCCCCCTTGCCTCCGGTGCTTACGTTACGCATTTCAATGAGCGCGGGATTCGCCTAGATGGTTCAATTAATAAAGAAAACTGGGGCTTTAATTATGTCTTTTCTGTGGGTAATGGCTTCAATGCTTGGGACGTAAGTGGTTACAATAGTTTCGATCTTAATAGCAATAAAACGTTTAACGGGCGCGTGTCGGTTTTCCCAGGCCTGGGCAAGGATTTAAATATTGGTTTTAGTTATGGCCAAGGATTACTATTCGAGCAAGATCTAGAGGCTGATCCTCTATCCAAACAATTCTTTAACAATGAATTTCAGGCTTGGGGAATGGACGTTGTAGGGCAATGGAAAGCTCTTAAGATACGCTCTTATATGATTTCTTCTCAGATAATGCTTTCCTCGAATACGCAAGAAAGTAGAGACCTGCCCGCAATGGGCTTTATGACCGAATTGAGTTACAAAATTGAGGTAGGAGAGAAACTCGGAATTGATGCGGTAATTCCCAAATTTCGTTTTGACTATCTCGATCAAACCCACTTCGATACGCTGAGTTCTGATATTTACCAAACTATTTCGTTAGGGCTTAACTTTCAAATTCAAAAAAACTATGTCGTTAGTTTAGACTACAATTGGATTGAGGAAAAAAATTATAAGCTTAACAATAACCGTTTAGTTGTGCGAGCATCCGCCAATTTCTAAATATGTAATAATTAAACCCGATTCAATTGGTACAACAGTTCCAAAAATTAAAGCTCATATGCTCTCTTGTGTTATGCAGCTATTGTGCGCCTTATTTAGGGGCACAAACATTATTGGAATATAAGGATAACGCACCACTGGCCATGGATCTTTTTTGGACTCAGGGATTTGGCTACCTAGAAAATGAGCGTTACACAGAAGCCTTGGTTTTGCTGGAAACTTTAACGGTTCAGGATCTCAGCAGTTGTAAATCGTTACTTGCCGACTTCGCCTATTTGAAAAGAACACTTCTCGAGGAGGATCAAATCAGTGCAGAAAAGGCCTTTACCAATTTCGTAATGCACGGTATTCTAATCGATATGTATCAATTAAAAGACATTGAATCCTCTAAAGCGCGAAGTCAAAAAATCCAAACCCTTTTTAAAGAGTTAATTTCCATCCAGAGGTACGCCAAGCGTTTTGAATTTGAAACGTACAGGGATTTGGTAATTTCATTCCGCCGTCTGAATCAATTATCCAAAGACAAGCCTCAAACGGACTCATATATAAACACCCGCCAATTCGTTCAAGAAATCTTCAAAGAATGTTAGGTAGAGATTTTATTTTTCAAAGTAAACTTAGCGAGAGCAAATACCTCTCGGTTTTTCTGCTCACTATTCTATTAATAGGCGGCGCATTTTCTGGCATATGGTTCACTTCAAAATCTCAAGAAAGCTCCTTGAAAGCAGACTTAAGTGTTAAAGTCGCTTTTTTAAAAGATGCTATTGTGGATCGCAGTAAGGTAAATATTCTGCTAGGTGACACCAGCGGGCTTGCTGAAATCTATAAAGAAGTGCGGCTCAGCAGCGACAATTTAATTGACATTAGTTTCTATGACGCGCAGAAAAGGCAGTTATGGGCTCATCCTCAAAGCTCAAATGAGTTATTTCTGTCTGAAGAATTATTAAATCAAATAAGCGTAGCAGAGAACAAATTAACGATAAATTTCGAAGTGAGTGATAATTCAAACGAGCGTCTGGGGTATTTACACTTTATCTGCAGTACCCAAGAAATTGATACAGTTGTTAGGTTATTACAATTACGTGTTGGTGGTATCGCTTCAGTTCTAATTATAACGCTCTTCTTGATTACCATTTGGTCGACAAATCGAGTCAATAGAATCAATCGATCGCAATCCCTCTCCATGGCACGGATTGAGTTAGCAGAAAGGAATAATAAACAACTCGGGGTAGAAAATGAAATACTTGAGCGGGTGCTGGGGCAGAATGACCTTTACGGTATTGGTTCGGACATTGTAAGCACAATAGCTAAATTTTTAGGCACAGATAATGCGATTCTTTACGCGATGGTCGACAATGAATTAATTCAAGTTGCCTCGTTAAGCGAAATATTAAAAGAGAATCAATTGACCAAAAATCCGATTAAATTGACCTTCGGGGTAGGTACTTCAGGCACCGTCGCCAAAACTCGAAAGGCGCAATTTGTAAACCACGAATCGAAGGTGCCCGAATATATGGCAGCGGATGCAGCGCAGCGCTCAGAAATTGCAGTTCCGATAATTTTTGGAGATGAATTGATAGGCGTTATAAGTTCTGAACACCCCGACAAAAGTCACTTCACGACAAATCATTTGGACTTTTTGATAAGAATATCCAATTTAATCGCCTTAGGGCTCAAGAACTCGATCGTGGAACTTGAAATCAAGGAAAAAAATATTGTTTTAAAAAAATTGGAAAAGCTTCGGGAAAAACTTATTAAAGACCTTACCGAAAGTAATGACGAATTGAGTAATTATGCCCACGTGGTTTCACACGATCTCAAAACTCCTCTAAGGTCAATCTCGGCAGCATTAGCTTGGCTCAAAGAGGACAATCAAGACAAATTAGACGAGATGAGTCTATCTTATTTATCTATAGTCGAAGATGCTCTAGTAAAAATGGATAGAATTATTTCAGACACACTAAAATATTCTGAATTGCGACAACAGTCAAGCAACGTAGAGCGCGTTGATCTGACCGAAGTATTGGATCATATGCTCCGAGAACTCAGCCAGAGTTATCCAGACACAAGTATAGAAGTAGATGGCAAGATGCCTATACTCTTGATGAACGAGATAAAATTGATTCATATTTTCCAAAACATCCTAGATAACGCCTGTAAATATCGAGACCCTGACAAGACTTCAAGAGTTAAGATTCACTGTTCTGTTAAATCTGAATTCTTCGAGTTTTCAATACAAGACAATGGCATTGGAATTCCAGAAGAATCTGCACATCATGTCTTTGAGATTTTTCAGAAACTCAATAATAATAACGACAACTCTAATGGCATTGGCATGTCTATTGTAAAAAAAATTGTGGAATCCTATGGAGGGAAAATATGGTTTGAATCACAAGAGGGGAAGGGAACAACCTTTAAATTCAACTTGCCGAGATCCTTTGAAGACAAATCATCAAATTTCGAGGGCTGATTCCAATCTTGATCAATTTGAAGTGTTCGTGATTTATTTAAGAATATTGTAATTGAGATATAGCCTTTACAATACTTTTTTACTTAACTTTAAGCTAAATAAAACAATCATTTGCGGAAACACCTATTTTTTATATCAACCCTACTACTACCCTTGTTCGTTTCTTCTCAAATTGAAGAAATTAAAACGGATAGTCTTTCTTCTAGAAATCTATTTATTGAAGATTTTAGCAACCAATTAAATGTAAAGTTGGATGTTACGAATAGTCAAGTGAAATATTTTATTCCATATGAGGGGAGGGATGCCAGAATTAGAACAAATCAAGCCATAAGTTATGGTCTGGTTTTAAGTTATAAGGTTTTATCCTTTCGATTGGCGATACGTCCAAAGCTATCTGAAAACGAATTAGAAAATAAGGGAAAAACAGATAACTTTCGAATGCGGGTAAAATTATTATTTGATAAATGGACGCATCGATTGGAGTTTAATTACAACAGAGGATTCTATATCGAAAATACAAGTGATTTTGATTTTGAAAATAACATAGACAACCCAAGTTTCAAAGTTCAGTTTCCATATTTGACGACCAATATATTATCGGGTTCTTCACGTTACAAATTCAATGATAATTATTCGGTAAAAGCACTCGAATCCAATACTGAAATCCAACTAAAAAGTGCCGGTACGTTTCAAGTGGGACTGAATTACGCCTTGTATTTTTTAAAGGGGACTCAAGACATCAAAGTTGCAGATCAAGATTTTATTAATAGAGACTCTTATAAAGAGTATACCGGGTTTAGTCCGGTTTTTAATGCTGGCTATCATTATACTTTTGTATTTCATAACTATTGGTTTGTCAATGCCTATGGGAATCCGGGAATGGGGGTTGATTTTTACAACACAAAATTATATGAAAACAACAACGTTACGAACAGTAGCAATGCGAAACTATTTTTTGCGTTTCGCACGGGTATTACGGCCGGGTTTAATGGAAAAAAAATATACTTTGGCGGCACCTACAATTATTATTTGAATACAGTAAAACTCAAGGATAAAGAGGTTAATCTACAGCCTAGAGAGAATAACTTTCACCTCTTTCTGGGGTACCGATTTAAAGCTCCAAAACAAGTGCGTAAATCTGTGGATTATATAGAGAAGAACGTACCTGTTTTTAAAAAAGACAGTAATTAATCAAAACACACGATTTAGACAGCAGAGATGCATTAAAAAAGCGCAAGCTTTTATGACTGCCGCTTAGACATCATCTTTATAGAATAATTGAGAAGATTGATTTTATTCGACACAACTAAATCTATGAAACTCTTCCTTTAAGAGTTGCTTCTTCGCATAGATTATTGCTAAACAATGTAAAGACGTTTATGAATGATCAAGGTGCAAACAGTACGCCATATAAAAACCCCTCAATAATACTATTGAGGGGTTTTTATTGTATTCTCCTATATAGAGATTTACTATCGCTCTAAGATAATAAATTCAGACCTTCTGTTTTCTTGGCTTTCTGCATCTGTGCAACCGTCACCACAAGCGTTCACAGGTTTGCTTTTACCCATTCCTTGTCCACTAATTCTGGCGTCACTGATGCCTTTAGAAATAATATACTGCACCGTTGCTTGGGCACGTTTTTCTGAAAGAATCATGTTGTAGCCATCCTTACCTTTGTTGTCTGTATGGCTTTCAGCCTTAACAATCAAGGAAGGATATTTTTTCATTATGGCCACAAGTTTATCTAGCTCAAATGCCGCCTTAGGGGTTACGTTAGCTCTGTCAAAGTCAAAGTATATGGTATTAAGAACAATATTGTCTCCTTGAATAATTGCTTCAATCGGTCGAAGATTTATAGCTGTCTTTACCTTGGTGTCGTTCGCTGCCTCAACGGCTGTTGCGTTGCTTTCATAATTGGTCACCACCGCCTGCACGATGTGCTCCACATCACATGCTGCTTTAAAGGAAACATTCCCATTAGCATCGGATGTTTTTGAACTCAACCTATTTTCAGATGTGTCATATAAATCAACACGCGCACCTGAAATAGGGGCTTTTGAATATTCATCAAAAACAGTGACATTGATCCTAACTGCACAAGGAACTTCAGCAGCATTTAACACATAAATATCGTCGCTTCCCTGTCCTCCTTTTCTATTCGAAGACATAAATCCAGTCTTCGTATTTGGCTCATAAATAAAAGCAAAATCATCATCGACACTATTGGCACCTTTTCCTAAATTGATTGGGTCGTTAAATCCATTTCCTCCATTGGCTTCAGCATAAAAGCCATCTAAGCCACCCAATCCAAGATGTCCGTTACTTGAGAAATATAAAGTACCGCTCGAGTCGATGTATGGAAAAACTTCTTTACCTTCAGTATTTATGTTGTCTCCTAAGCGTTCTGGGGTTCCAAAGGCACCTTCAGCATTCACAGAAACTTTATAAATATCAGAATCTCCTTTCCCTCCCGGTTTATTGCTAACGAAGTATAAAGTGTTACCGTCTGGACTTAAAGCTGGATGTCCAGTGGAGTATTCGCTGCTATTAAATGGAACCGAAAAAACCCCTCTCCAGTTTCCGTCAACTTTTTCAGAATAATAGATATTTATTTGATTTACGCCGTCTTCATTTTTAACATACTTCCCTTCAAAATAGTCATTACGATCAAAGTACATTCGTTTACCGTCGGCAGTGATAGCTAAATTCCCCTCGTGGTATTTCGTATTTACATCTCCTCCCAATAATTCAGCATTCTTGATGGTGTTGCCAATAAGACGCGCTTTATAAACATCTAAGAAAGGCTGATCATCCCAATGGTATTTTTTGCGATTTGTGTTTCTTGCAGAGGAAAAATAAAAGTCTTTACCAATAACAATTCCACCAAATTCTGAGTACTCTGAATTTAGATCCTTAAGGTTCACAACTTCATACATTGCCAAAGCATCCATAATTTGAGGAACGTAATTTGGATTTTTCATGAATTCAACCGCCCGCGAATCAGAAGGGTTCATCTGCGAAAACTTCTTCATCCAAGTATTGTAATCAGCTATTTTGCCATTTGCTTTTAATACCTGTGCATAATTGTAAACCGTTTCTGAGTTTACTTTTTTGCTTTTCACAACGCGTTTGTAATATGGCTCGGCTTTTTTTGTGTTGTTTATAAAGAAATAGCTATTTGCAAGTCTTTCATAAACATACCTACTGCCATCTCCTTTTTTAAGTAATTTTTGATATGCTTCTGCAGCATCTGTGTAAGCCAATCGATCGTATAATTGGTCTGCTTTTTTAGTTTTGCTATTCTGAGCAGTAGTGATTGATGTGCTTACCGCTAGTATTAAAAGAAATGTATATACTTTTTTCATTTTGAATGAAATTAAATTTATTAATTAGAAGTATCTCGGTGAACGCATTGTGCGTTGCTTAAAGAACAAGTCGAAAGTGAGTATCACCTCGTGAGAAGCGTCGGCTACCGTTTTAATCTCTGAAGTCACGTTGTCGTAGGCATATCCAATTCGAATGTTAGGGGTTGCTTGGAATCCAACCAAACCACTAAAGGAATCATCCACGCGATACGAGGCTCCGAGTTCAAATTTCTCAAAAAACAATGCATTGATATTGGCATCATAGGATATGGGTGAATCGAAGGATGTTTTCACCATAACCGATGGCTTTAATTTAAAATTTTCAGATACTTGGAATACATATCCAGCTGTTCCGAAGAAGTGATTGCTTTCAGAACCATACATGATGCCATTTTCATCTAAGTGCACCGAGGTAAGTAAATTAGGAACAGAAAGACCCACATAAAACTTATCACCATATAAGAAGGCTCCCGCTCCAATGTTTGGATAGGTATTGTTAATGTCTTGAGAGAAAAAGGGATCTCCCGGGTCTTGCAGTGCTAGATCAACCAGTCCTACGTCGTGGAAGCTTACACCAGCTTTTAAACCGAGGGCAAGTTTTAGTGAAGCTCCAACTTGAAGCGTATAAGAAAAATCTGCAAAGACATTTGTTTCACTTACTGGGCCTAATTCATCTTTAATGGCAGAAAGGCCTAAACCAATTTTATCACTTATTGGTGAGTGAGCTGAAAATGTAAAAGTTACCGGTGCTCCGTCAAAACCTGACCATTGATTCCTGTAAAGCGCCGTGACAGAAAGACCTTCTTTCGATCCAGCGTATGCAGGATTTACCACATTCATATTGTACATATATTGGGTGTACTGAGGGTCTTGTTGTGCAGAAGCATATTCTGCGCACAGTACAACGAGTAAGAGTACTAATAGGGTTAATTTTTTCATTATAATTGGTTTAATTTAATTCTGTTATTTGTTTTATTAGATCTATCCAGCACAAACTGTATTATCGAAATCGTTAGGCAGGGATTGTTCATTTGATTTATTAATTCAATTGTGTTTGGTTAAATCAGTTTCTCTTAATTTAATTCTCTGTTTAGATAAACCCATCCAGTTTTTACAGATCCAAACTCAGAATTGGATGTTTCAAATTTCAATACGTAGAAATAGGTTGCTGTTGATAGATCTGAACTGTCGTCTGTCTGCCCACACCATTGGTTAAGGTAATTGTCGTTACTGTATACAGAAGTACCAAATCGATTAAACACTTCAATGGAAAATAAGCCGTATTTATCTACTAAAAACTCGAGGTCAAGACAATCATTCATGCCGTCTCCATTTGGCGAGATTCCCTGTGAGACAACACAGTTTGAAACATCGTACAAACTAACATCTAAAGAATCTGTTCCTGTACAATCTCCTTTTGTTATTACGACTGAATACGTTTGGATACCAAAAGCACCTGTCTCAATTTCAAAACTAAGATCGGAAGATGACTCTCCTTCAATAGGGTCTCCATTTAGGAACCATGCATAGGACACATCTGTTTCAGAAGTTGTTGCTGAGATTGTTTGCAGTTCATTGGCACAAGATTTAAAGTCATCGCCTAACGAAACTTCTAAATCATTTCTCGGAGAAACTACTACCATTGCACTTCCATTACATCCACCTCCATTAACTAAGACTCTATATATTCCAGTTTCAGTAATTTCTAGGGTAGGTAAGGTTTCATCTGCGATTGGGGAACCATCGAAACTCCAAGCATAGGTTGCAAGAGCTCCGTTATAGTTAGAGACATCGGCCTGTAAAACAACATTGTTTTCAAAACAGGTTTCAAAATCATTGCCAAGAGACACTGAGAGTTCAGTTGGGCTAATTACGACACTATCACTTCCAGTGCAACTTCCAGCCGTAACTGCGACACTGTACGTTCCATGTTCGGTTGGAGCAAGCAGAGCATCTATAGCTCCAGGAATGACAGTACCATCAAGACTCCAAACATAACTCGCTAACGACGGATCAAAGTTTGAAGGGGAAGCGTCAAGAATAGCAGGATCTTCAAAACAGGTTTGAAAATCATCGCCAAGCGTGAGCGACAAATCCAATGAACTGACAACTACGCTGTCTATTGTCGTACAAACTCCTTTTGTAACTACCACCGAGTAAACGCCTATTTCAGTAACTAATAATGTTGGTTGCGTCTCTCCAACAAGAACTGTTCCGTCCACACTCCACTCGTAATTGGCTAGTGCGGGATCAATATTTGATGGAGATGCGTCTAGCACCAATACTTCTTCAAAGCAAGTTTCACTATCTGGACCTAATTCAACTAACAGGTCTTCGTCCAAAATAATCACAACACTTTCGGTGAGAGTACACCCGTCAATAGTAACATCACAAGAATAGGTTCCCGATTCAGTAACCGTGATCGTTTGCGTTATTTCTCCTGTACTCCATAAAAACCCAACACTTCCTGTAGATCCTGAGGTGGCTGCAGTTATATCGTAGGAGTTTTCACCGCAAAATTCTTGGTCTCCGCCGAGGTCAACCGCAAAGGATACTGAGGATGTAACTACCACTTCATCAGTAAGAACTACTAAATCTCCGTTACACGTATTTGTGTAGCTTATTCTGGCTGTATATGTTCCGCTCCCACCAGGAGGGCATACATTAATTGTTGGATCGGTTCCGATTACTGTTCCTGAGGCATCTAACCATTCGAATGCATAGGTTTCAACTCCATCAGGAGCAAAACGCCAGGCTTCGTTTGTGGTTGTCCAAGGGGAGTCTGAAGTATTTCTTCCAGGTGGCACATAGGCAACTGTACCCTCATTGTTTTGTATTCCTAAGGCAGCATTACCACTGTTCCAGGTTGGACAGCTCGGCTTATCTTGAATATAAATTTCAATTACATTAGAAAACTCATAAAAGACAGCCATATGTGTAGCCAGTAAAGCGTTACAACCCCCAGAAAACATTGGGACATCGAAATAGGAAACAACTAAAACCCTGTTAGGGTACTCTCCTAAGACTTCATAGCCTATTTCTTCAAGTCCAGACCCAGCAGAAGGATCAATATCGTGCACTGGGGTAAAGACATTTGCTTCAGATAATGTTGAATTGGTACTGTTTGGTAGATTTTCTGAGAAACTCCAACCATTTGAGCCGGATCCAACATCTCCAGGATCTACGTCAAATCGAATCACTCCGTTAGATCCCACTTGAAACTGTTGCTCCAAGTTGCCGAAGAAACAAAAATCAAAAGGTAAATTATCGACAGGTGACCAAGCATCGTCAATATCCGGATTTAATGAATTTGCCAACCCATCAAAAGAAAAGGGAGGCACATAGTCAATAGAGTCTATTGTATAAGTTGCGCTACTGGTCTCAAAAGTCTCTAAGAACGTAGCTGTTAGATCTGCACATCCAGTGGATCCACAATCTATTACAACATCAGGACCGGCATCTATAAATAGGGAACCTGGCCCTTGCCCGAAGGTATAGGAACTAATGAAAAAGAATAAAATAAGATGAAAAGAAAGAATTGTATTTTTAGAACAATATGTTTTCAAATTAAGAACAGATAGGTGTAATCTATTTATCATGAGGTTAAAAGTGTTAATTTTCTCACAATTTATGTAAAATAAATAAGTATCAAAAACTTAATCTACTTATTTCATGTTTTGAAATAAAAGAGGGCGTCATAGGCACATTTACAAATCCCTTTTTGATTTTAGTATGGCTCTCCATAGATTAGAAAATGATCGCTGCAGTTAGCAATGTCAGACTTGTTAGAATCCCAATTATGATATAGGATAGTATTCTTCCTTGAAATACTACCTTGTGCTTAGGCTGAATGAAACAGCTTGGTTTTTTTTAGCCTGAATGCGTTTAAGTGTTGCTGTACTACTTTTGAAATAAGCAACAAATCAATTAAACCCTCAAGGTTCTAAAAAGCGAAACAATAGGGATTCATTTTTCATAGTGAATCTCCCATCTTTTGAACGGTATTTGTACTTAAATTACAAAAAAACCTTACAAAGTCTTTTGTACCTTTGTCCCTTAATTTAATCTATGATCGAAGAAATTAACATTGCGTATGAAAAGATAGTCCTGGTGGGTATTATCACACAAAATCAGAGTGATGAAAAGTCTAAAGAATATTTGGATGAACTTCAGTTTTTGGCTTATACAGCTGGGGGGGAGGTTTTAAAAAGATATGTTCAAAAAATGGAAGTGCCCAATCCAAAAACTTTTATTGGTTCTGGAAAAATAGAAGAGGTTCGTTTGTTCGTTGAGGAAAATAATATCGACACGGTTATTTTCGATGATGAATTATCACCCGGGCAACAAAAAAACATTCAAAAGATTTTAGATTGTAAAATAATTGACCGTACAAACTTGATTCTCGATATTTTCGCCCAGCGAGCCCAAACGAGCTATGCTAGAACTCAGGTAGAGTTAGCGCAATATCAATATCTATTACCCCGACTATCGGGTATGTGGACGCACCTTGAACGTCAGCGTGGAGGAATTGGTATGCGTGGACCGGGTGAAACAGAAATTGAAACGGATCGAAGAATTGTTCGGGACCGCATTTCTTTATTAAAGAAAAAACTCGGAAAGATTGATAGGCAAATGGAAGTGCAGCGAGGCAACCGCGGAGCGCTAGTTCGGGTGGCCTTAGTTGGTTATACAAATGTCGGAAAGTCTACGCTAATGAATGTCGTTAGTAAAAGTGATGTTTTCGCCGAAAATAAACTATTTGCAACCTTAGACACAACTGTTAGGAAGGTGGTTATTGGAAACCTCCCTTTCTTATTGACAGATACCGTTGGGTTTATTAGAAAATTACCCACCCAATTGGTTGAGTCTTTTAAAGGAACTTTGGATGAAGTTCGTGAAGCCGATATGTTATTGCATATCGTCGATATCTCTCACCCTTCTTTTGAAGACCATATAGCATCAGTAAATAAAACGCTAGATGAAATAGACGGAGCGGACAAGCCGGTTTTAATGGTGTTTAATAAAATTGATGCATACAAACCTGATGTTATCGATCAGGACGATTTAGTTACTGTAAGGACAGAGGTTCATTATACGCTCGAGGATTGGAAGAACACTTGGATGAACAGAGTGAATGGGGATGCCGTTTTTATATCTGCATTGAATAAAGAGAATTTGGAGGAGTTTAAGCAAACACTTTACAATAAAGTCAAGGACATTCATGTTGCAAGATTCCCGTATAATAGTTTTTTGTTTACAGACTATAGTCAGTATACAGAAGAGGAATAAAAAAAAGGCATGAATGCCATGCCTTTTTTTAAATGTTTAAAACAGTACTTCTATTAATCGAAATTGTAGCTTAGACCAAATGTCCAAAATGTTTGGAGTTTGTTATCAACGGTTTCAAAAGTGTCGTTCGTCTCTAGTGTATTTACGAAGTAATTTAATGCTTCTTGTTTGTTATCACGTAAACCAAAATCAAGACCAACACCTATGTTTTTCCAAACGGTATACCCTAGTGAGTTTGTCCAAGTCCAGTTGGATAGGTCTTCGCTCTTATAGCTTTGAAATACGGAGAGGTTTGATTTAATATTTAGTTGGCCAATTTTTTTGGTGTAATCTGCTACAATTTTCGCCCCCAAGGAAGAAGCGAAAATAGCAGTGTCATCAGCAAATACAAAATTGTAGTTTAATGGGTGAATAACCACAATTAGGTCTTTTATTGGGGTCCATGTAATACCAATACCTAAATCTAAATACCCAGGATCATTAAAATTATCAAGAATTGTTGTTCTGTATTCTCCAAAAGCTGATAGGGCCCATTTTTCTGTAAGTTCATAACCGTATAATGAAGAGATGTTAAAAACGTCGGTTGTCGGCTTAAAATTTTCATCGTCGGTTTCATCATCCTTGTCGTCAAGTTTTACCCAGTTAAGATTAAGGGTTAAGGAATTTCTCCAAAAATAGGTGTCCTCAATTTTATTGGCATAACCGTTAACCGTAAAACCAATATTTCCAGAACTATTATTGGGTGATCCTTGAGCATACCAATTGTTAAATTCAGAGATACTACCACCAAGAGTGCCAAAGGCTCCATAACGCCAGCCAGGCAGTGCATCTATTTGTGATTGGATTGCATCAACTTCGCCTTGGTATTTATCAACCTCGGCCTGTTTCTCTGCTTTTTGTTTGTTTAGCGCTTCTTTGTCTTGAGAAAAACTGAAGGTAATGGAACATAAGCACACGAGTGTAATGAGTATTTTTTTCATAATTTAATTTTTTTAATAAAAATAAATAAAATAAATCGACGAACAATACGATTATTGCCTTAGACTATTTGGAAATGTTGTTTAGATGCTTATTTTTTTTTGTACAATGGAACTGAAGAGCAAGCCTCTCCGTACATTAAACTCTTTGCAATAGGCTGAAGACGTTGAGTTAATAATACAAAAGCATTCTGCGGAATTGGCTTATTTGCACAGCCTTTTATGATAACCGCCTTCCCTGTATAGGGTTCAAGATTAATAGCATTAATGATTTCTGAAAAGAGAAGATTATTCAATGAATCGATGGTTCCAACAACCGATTTTTTAGCATATGGAGCTAATGAGATACTTATGAGCATATATGCCCAGCCAGGAATAATAGCATTATTCGCGCAGGTAATTGCGACATATTGATCTGTATATTGCTCCCAAGAATGTGCTTTCACGAAAGCTCTGAAGTCTTTTTCTCGCAAAACAATGCCTTCCGTTAGCCATTGTACTATATCAATAACGCTGCGTTTTCCCTCGGGGTAAAAGTCCTCGAGATCGATTGTTAAAAGCTTGCTATTGGCAACTCTATTTACAATTTCATTTGCCATTATAACATTCCTAGTTCCAACTTTGCTTCTTCGCTCATAAGATCTTGAGTCCATGGCGGGTCGAAAGTAATTTCTACTACTGCGTCTTTAACAAATTTTAGTGATTTTACCTTATCCTCAACTTCAACAGGTAATGTTTCCGCAACAGGACAATTAGGCGTAGTTAAGGTCATGAGGATTTTTACATCATTCTCTTCATTCACAAAAACATCATAAATGAGGCCTAATTCGTAGATGTCGACAGGGATTTCTGGATCAAATATTGTTTTTAAAACTTTTACAATTTTTTCACCTAATTCTGCAGTATCTATTTCTGTAGTTTTCATTTTGTTACTTTTTAAGTTGGGTTTGATAGGCAATGGCATAAATTTTTAGCTGCTTGATCATTGAAACCAATCCATTAGCTCTGGTTGGAGATAAGTGTTCTTTGAGCCCAATTGTATCAATAAAATCTGTGTTAGCACTGAGTATATCGGCTGGTTTTTGATTTGAGAAAGCCCTAATTAATATGGCAATAATTCCTTTGGTGATAATGGCATCACTATCTGCAGTAAAAATAACTTTTTCGTTTTCTAAAGTTGCATTTAACCACACTTTGGATTGACATCCCTTGATAATAAGATCGTCAGTTTTCAAATTCTCGTCAATGATTGGTAAGGACTTCCCAAGGTCAATCATATATTCATATCGTTGCATCCAATCGTCGAACATCGAAAACTCATCAATCAATTCATCTTGTATCGCTTTTATTGTCATAAATACTTTATTGAATGGTATCTTTTACTGCTATTATAAGTACTCTTTTATCGGAATCAGAATATAGGGTTAGTTTCCCTTCTGTTAGTATATATGAGCCAGCCTTACGAAGAGCGCCCAACAAGTTCTGCTCCGATTTCATTACAACGGCATCACAATAATTTTCGGAAATATTCATTTCAGTGACGCGAATATTGTGCCCTTTTTTAGCAAAAGTACCGAAGAAGCTATTACAAACGGTCGCACCCCTTATTGATTTGTTAAACTCAGATATTTCAAAGCTAATTTCCGTGTCTGCGGAAAGCGTAGACTCGTTTAAGGTTGCAATCTTATATACTCCCATGAGGTTCTCTGACACAGGGTCCTCAATAAGGTTTTTGTTTCCGTTACAGTTGGTAAAAATACTGCCAATAACAAACAAAGCAAGAAGGGTGAATATGTTGATATTTAATCGTTTCATCCGAGCATTAATTGCGCTTTTTTAACGGCCTTTACAAGTAAGTCAACTTCTTCTTTCGTGTTATAAAAAGAAAAAGAGGCACGCACGGTACCAGGAATTTTATAATACTCCATAATGGGTTGGGCACAATGATGTCCGGTACGAACTGCAATCCCCAATTTATCTACAATGGTTCCAATATCATAAGGGTGAATCCCTTCAAGGTTAAAGGATATTACAGATGTTTTACTGGGTCCTGTTCCATAAATTTTCAAACCATCTATTTCTAGGAGGCTTTGAGTGGCATACGCCAACAGTTCCGTTTCATATGTTTCTATCTCATTAAAATTGATAGTGTTAAGATAGTCTATTGCAGCTCCAAAAGCAATACCTCCAGCAATGTTTGGTGTTCCAGCTTCAAATTTGTGAGGAAGGCAAGCATAGGTGGTTTTTTCAAAAGTCACTTCTTTTATCATTTCCCCTCCTCCTTGATAGGGTGGTAATATATTCCCCCATTTTTCTTTCATAAAAAGCAGGCCAATACCGGTTGGACCATACATTTTGTGTGCTGAGGTGACATAAAAGTCGGCATCTAATTTTTGAAGATCGGGTTTTAGGTGTGAACATGCCTGTGCGCCATCTATGAGCACTGCAGCTCCTTTTTCATGAGCTTTGGCAATTATTTCTTCTATTGGGTTGATCGTTCCTAAAGCGTTAGAAACGTGGTTTACAAATACTAGTTTTGTTTTTTCTGAAAGTAGTTTTTCATAAGCTGAAAATTGCAAGGTGCCATTTTCATTCATCGGAATCACCTTTAGAATGGTTCCACTTCGCTCGCAGAGCATCTGCCAAGGAACAATATTGGAATGATGTTCCATAGCAGAAACAATAATTTCATCCCCTTTTTTAAGCAGGTTCGTAAAGCCACTCGCCACGATATTGATTCCGTGTGTTGTTCCAGAAGTAAAGATGGTTTCGTGCGCATTTTTTATGCCAAAGTGCTCCTGAATTGTTTTTCGAGCCATTTCATATGCATCGGTCGCTTCTTGAGAAAGACTATGCACACCACGATGTATGTTTGCATTGTAATTAGAGTAATAGTAGACAATACTATCTATAACTGCCTGTGGTTTTTGAGAAGTGGCCGCATTATCTAAATATACTAATGGATAGCCATTTACCTTGCGAGAAAGTATGGGAAAATCGGCTCGTATTTTTTGAATGTCGAATGCCATTTGATTTTATTAAGAAATAAAAATATTAAATATCGAAACCAAGATTCACCCCAATTTTAGTTGCGATTAACTTGTTAATGCGCGCTTTGAGTTCAGGGATTTTCACACTTTCTAGAACCGTATTGGCAAAGGCATACATGAGCAACGCCTGTGCTTCTTTTTTGGCAATTCCCCGAGAACGCAAATAGAATAAAGCATCTTCATCAAATTGCCCAATCGTACAACCGTGCGAACACTTTACGTCGTCTGCAAAAATCTCTAATTGCGGCTTAGCGTTTATAGTGGCTTTGTCACTAATTAGGATGTTGTTATTTTGCTGAAATGCATTTGTTTTTTGTGCCTCTTTTGATACGATGATTTTACCGTTAAAAACGCCAGTAGACGCATCGTCAAAAATACCTTTGTAGTTTTGATGGCTCTCGCAATTTGGTGCAATATGATGAACCAAGGTGTTGTGATCTACATGCTGTTTGTCCTCAAGGATCGTAATTCCTTTTAGCGTTGAATCACAATGTTCTCCTTTTTGGTAAAAGTTCAAATTATTTCTTGTGATATTTCCGCCAAATGAGAAGGTATGAACACTACAATTACTTTCCCGTTCCTGAGAAATAAACGTATTATCTATTAAAGAAGCTGTTCTACAGTCATTCTGAATTTTATAATAGTCAACAACGGCCCGCTTTTCAGTAAAAACCTCAGTAACGGCATTTGTTAATACGGCGTTATCAGAAAGGCATTGATGTCTTTCAATGATTTGGACATGTGCATTTTCGCCAACTACAATCAAATTACGGGGTTGTAGGAGCAGTGCCGCCTCATTACCCGTTGAAAAGTAAATTATTTCTATTGGCTTGTCAACCTCTTGATGTTTCGGAATATTGATGTAAGCACCTTCCTTAGCGAATGCGGTGTTCAAAGAAGTTAAGCTGTCTTCCTTTGCAACTTTATTAAAATAAGCCTCAATTACTGGTTTGTATTTTGATTTACTTAAGGCAGATGACATAAGGCAAACATCTAACTTATCATGAGTTGTTTCAGAAAGAAAGGAACTATAAACACCGTCTACAAACACTATCTTATAGGTGTCTATGTCGTGTAAAAAGTATTTTTTTACATCTTTAAATTCAACAGCGTGATCAAGCTTAGGAAAAAGACTGTAATCATTTTTCAAAAGTGATTTCAGAGAAGTGTATTTCCAGGCTTCCTCTTTTTTAGTAGGAAATCCGTTTACTTCAAATGTTTTAATTGCTTCACTTCTTAGATCATGAAGAGGTGAGTCGTCTTCAAGATGATCCTCGAAAGCAATATATGAAGAAAGTAATTTGTCTTTTAAATTCATAGGTATGTTCTGTTCTCTAGGCTTTTTTAAAAATTGGGCTTCAATTGAAACGTCAAGATCATCTAAACCCTCTACTCTGTTTAATTTTTAGACTAGTTCCTCTTTAATCCAGTCGTATCCTTTTTCCTCTAATTCGTATGCCAATTCTTTTGTGCCAGACTTGACAATTTTGCCGTCCATAAGCACGTGAACAAAATCAGGGACTATGTAATCTAATAAACGCTGATAGTGCGTAATTAAAATCACAGCATTGTCACTACTTTTTAGTTTATTAACGCCATTCGCAACAATTTTTAGAGCATCAATGTCAAGCCCAGAATCGGTTTCATCCAGAATAGCGAGTTTAGGTTCAAGCATTGCCATTTGAAATATTTCGTTTCGTTTCTTTTCTCCACCCGAAAAACCTACATTCAACGAACGCGACAAAAACTTACGATCAATCTCTAAAAGATCGGCCTTTTCTTTAATCATTTTTAACATCTCTGAAGCGGGCATGTCTTTTTGCCCCTGTGCTTTTCGATTTTCATTAATGGCAGTTTTAATGAAGTTGGTTACGCTAACTCCAGGAATTTCGACCGGATATTGAAACGACAGAAAAACGCCTTTATGCGCTCTTTCTTCAGGATCTAACTCAGAAATATCACTTCCTTCAAAGATTATTTCTCCTTGTGTTAACTCGAATTCATCCTTTCCCGAAATAACCGAAGCTAAGGTGCTTTTTCCGGATCCATTAGGCCCCATTATAGCGTGAACTTCGCCTGCGTTGATATTTAGATTGATACCTTTCAGGATATCTTTATCTTCAACTTTAGCATGTAAATTATTGATATTCAGCATATTTATGACTTCTTTTCTTCTATTTTAATATCTTCTTTTGCAGGAATTAAGCTTACATTTATAATTTCTGTTATTGTAAGAATTTCATCCCAACCATCGGCACCAATAGGTTTGGTCTTCACAGTCCCTTTTACAAAAACGGGTACCATAGTAAACGGATCTTCTTTAATTGATTCAACTCGTTTTGCTAGCTCTTTGGACATGGCATCAATGGTAACTCCATATATAAAAGTATCCCCTTTTAATACCGCAGCGTCATCCATAAATAGAAAATCTCCTCTATGTTGGTCTTTTAATTTGTTGGAAAATGCCGTTTCAATAACAACAGGCTCGTCAACTACAGTAGTAGTATCAGCATTTTCAACCTGTTTTTCTTCTTTGTTTTTACAAGAAATAATCCCTACTGATACTAAGATGATTAAAAATAATTTTTTCATGATTCAATCAATTTTTATTTAAACATATATTTATTTAGTGAGCAACTAATTAAGATTAAATACCTATCCAACAGAGCCTTCAAGACTGATTTCTAATAATTTCTGCGCTTCCACAGCAAATTCCATTGGAAGTTTATTAAGAACTTCTTTGCTAAAACCATTTACGATTAAGGCAATGGCCTTTTCTGTATTGATGCCTCGCTGATTGCAATAGAAGATTTGGTCTTCTCCAATTTTACTTGTCGTTGCTTCATGTTCTATTTGAGCTGTTTTGTTCTTAGCTTCAATATATGGGAACGTATGAGCGCCGCAATTATTCCCCATTAATAATGAATCACATTGGGAAAAATTTCGAGCATTGTCTGCGTTTGGACTAATTTTTACTAGGCCACGATAACTATTTTGTGATTTTCCAGCAGAAATACCTTTGGATATAATAGTACTCCGGGTGTTTTTGCCCAGGTGTATCATTTTTGTGCCCGTGTCGGCTTGCTGGTAATTGTTTGTAACCGCGATGGAATAAAATTCACCAATTGAATTATCTCCTTTTAATATGCAACTTGGATATTTCCAGGTCACTGCACTGCCAGTTTCGACTTGGGTCCATGAAATTTTTGCATTCTTCTCGCAAATCCCCCTTTTTGTAACAAAATTGAAGACTCCACCTTTACCATCTTTACTGCCGGGATACCAATTTTGGACGGTAGAATATTTTATTTCAGCATTGTCTAAAGCAATGAGTTCTACTACCGCAGCATGTAGCTGGTTTTCATCACGACTAGGCGCTGTACAGCCTTCTAGATAGCTAACATAACTGTCTTTGTCGGCAATAACCAACGTTCGCTCAAACTGGCCAGTTCCTGCCTGATTAATACGAAAATAAGTAGATAACTCCATAGGACAGCGCACTCCTTTTGGGATATAACAAAAGGACCCGTCACTAAATACAGCACTATTGAGTGCTGCATAGAAATTATCTTTTTGCGGCACTACTGAGCCTATGTATTTTTTTACAAGTTCTGGATGCTCTCTTATCGCTTCAGAAATAGAACAAAATATGATGCCTTTTTCTCCTAAAGTTTTTTTGAATGTAGTGGCAACAGAGACAGAATCAATTACGATATCTACGGCAACACCAGCAAGTTTTTTTTGTTCATCAAGAGAAATCCCTAACCGCTTAAAAGTGTCTAATAACTCTGGGTCTACGTCTTCAATGCTATCATATTTTGGTTTGCTGTTCGGAGCAGAATAATAGGAAATAGCTTGAAAATCGGGTTTTTGGTAGTGAACGTTGGCCCATTCAGGCTCAATCATTTCTTCCCAATGACGGAACGCTTCTAATCGCCATTGCGTCATCCATTCTGGCTCTTCTTTTTTCTTGGAAATGGCTCGAACAATATCTTCATTTAGGCCAACTGGAAATGTTTCAGATTCGATATCGGTATAAAAACCGTATTCGTATTCTTTTGTTTCAAGCTCTTTTTTTAAATCGTCTTCAGTGAATTTTTCCATATTTTTTTTCAGCAATTATTAAAGTGAAAAGCTCTCGCCACATCCGCAGGTTCTATTTGCGTTTGGGTTATTAAAAACAAAGCCTTTTCCGTTTAGGCCGCCACTAAATTCTAGCGTTGTTCCTACCAAATATAAAAAGCTCTTTTTGTTTACAGCTAGCTTTACATTTTGGTCTTCAAACAACTTGTCATCCTCTTTTAAAGCATGATCAAATTTAAGTTCATAGGATAGCCCGGAGCAACCTCCGCTTTTAACACCAACGCGAACAAAATCTTTGACAACATTAAAACCTTCGTCGGCCATAAGCTGCGCAATTCTTGATTTTGCGGATTCACTTATTTTTATCATTTAATATAGATTAATTCTAAATTAGAGTGCAAAGATAAGGTATTTGCTCATTTAATTCATAGTTACAAAAGAATTTAAACTTATGTTTCAATAGGATTAATTGATGCCATATTGAGTTAATACAAAAGCAGAAAAGGACCAATGAAATCCTTAATTATATAGAAACTTGTTTAATTTGGATTTTGAAAATCAGGATTACTAAGAAAGCTTGGGTCTGATAGAGACAGCAGAAATGCCTTTAAATCTTCTTTGTCGGTCTCAATTAGTTGAATCCCTCCTTGTGCAATTGTTTTCATCAAGGGATCAATGGTTGGAGAAAAAACCAAGCCCTCACTATAATGGTCGATGACCTCATCTAAGGTGTTAAACCTACCGTCGTGCATATAAGGAGCCGAATAGGCTAAATTCCGAAGGGAAGGAGATTTAAATAAGCCAAAATCTCGCGGGTCTCCAGTAAATTCGCCAAGGCCACGATCCGTAAAGATTTCATCAAGACCATTGTTGTGGAAACTATTATCGGTCCAAAGAGGACTATTTGGACTGCCGTGACAGTGAAAACAATCTCCTCTCGACTCATCCATAAAGACAGCCAAACCATTCGCTTCTGAAGGAGTTAAAGTGGCAGTGCCTTCAAGAGATTGATCAAATTTTGAATTCGCAGAAATTAACGTTCGCTCAAACTGCGCAATTGCCTTCGAGACAAGAGTTCGGTCGATAGTCGTTGTTCCAAAAGCTGCAGCGAACATGTCTGGATACACATTGGTGGCCTGCAAACTAGCTACTGCATTCTCTGCAGTATTGTGCATCTCAATGGGGTCTTCTATTGGATCAAAAACCTGTTCTTCCATAGAACTGGACCTTCCA
The DNA here is from genome assembly GCA_938083445.1 of uncultured Ulvibacter sp. GTDB lineage: Bacteria > Bacteroidota > Bacteroidia > Flavobacteriales > Flavobacteriaceae > Ulvibacter. The sequence goes on from CALKCP010000003.1 coordinate 22,490, forward strand.
TCCCAGAAAAATTTTTGATTAAAGTTCCATGCCATATTAAATAAGGGCATGGCATTTCGCCTTCCTGCGATTCCATCGATACCGATGCTAAATCGCAACGGATCTGTAAATGTAGTTTCTTGTCCGTGACAATTCGCACAAGCTTGGGTCCCGTCACCAGAAAGTATTGGATCGTAAAAGAGCTTCCGTCCCAAAGCAATTCCTTCAACAGTTTGCGGGTTCGAAACTGGGATAAGGGGATCCGATAATAACTCTTGAAATAACAGTGGCGTTTTTAATGGCGCTGGGGTGGCCGCATATTGAGACCCTTCATCATCTGTACAAGAAAAGACTGTAAGAGAGATTAAGAGTCCAAATGCAAACCAATGAGTCATAATTTCTGCTAATTATTGCGTTACTATGCCCAAACTAAAGGCACCTTGAGCACCATTTTCCGAAATCATTTTTTGTGCTTCGAAATTAGGCATGAGCGTGGCAAACAAAATATTTAAATTCCATGTGTTTGGGTTTTTAAACCATTCTGCTACGTTCATTTTTATCTCAATATCTGTGGTATTGGAAACAGTTACCTGTCCTAAATTTACTACGAAGGAGGTGTCCTCTAGCAATAATGGTGTCACGTTCATATCGTTTGCTCTAATGGCGTGGTATGCATAGCCTATATCCATAGCTGCCGTATCTTTGTATTTTCCTTCTAAACGCATATAATGATAACCACCACCTAGCATCGCTGGAACACCCCATGGCCCTTCCGCCGTCTGGTTTAGTTCAGGATACACACCGTCAATGTTGTCTTCATCATCAAACCCAAAGGTGAAAGATACCGCGTAGTCTCCCGGAGGTACTTGAACATTGGGCGTGTAACTTAAGTTCGTTCCTTCGCGAACATCAACAAGATTGAAATCTCCAGAGTCGTAAACCATTCCAGCAGCAGTGGTAAATGTTATGTCAGATATTAAATAAACAAGTTTAGATATCGTTTGTTCTGTTCCAAATGCATTGATGTATTGGGTGGTTTCGAAATCTGAATTTTGGATGTCATTTTCATCCCAATTGTGGGTAAAATTAAAGCCAACGCTTACGAGAGAAGCAGTATTGTCGTCGTCATTTTTACAACCCATTGTAGAAACTACAAGAAGTAAGAGTAAGGCAACTTTTTTCATTTCAATTTTAATATATTTTAATTACTACAAGGTCTTTTGTTCCTCTATTTGTAGAAATATCTCCGTCATTACTTTCTGTATTACCAATAGCAACTATTTCGTCGTTGAAGGTGTAGATTGCGTCATTCCCTAGATCTAGGTTGGCACCTCCAATGGATGTTTGATACGTCATGTTTCCATTTGCATCTATAATGAATATCCATATATCATTTTGACCGTTATTAGAACTTAGGTCACCATTCGCACTTCTGCTTGACCCTGAAATAACAAAGCTTCCATTGGCCATTTGACGAATGCCGCGTGCAGAGTCAAATTCTGAACCCCCAAATGATTTTTCCCAAAGAATTGCACCATTATCATCAAACTTCACAACCCATGCGTCAGCATTTCCATTATTCATAGATACATCACCGTCCATACTCCGGGTGTCCCCAACCATAATGTAATTACCATCTTGAGTTTTTGTTAAAGCGTATCCTATATCAATTTCTGAGCCACCAAATGATTTTGTCCACAATTTTTCGCCTGATGCACTAAGTCGTACGGCCCAAAAATCATAAGTGCCTTTGTCATCAGTGATGTCAAAATCGAAGCTTTCTGAAGCACCCGTTATTAAGAAACCTCCGTCATTTGTCTGTGCCGCATCATAACTTCTATCGTTATTACTTCCACCAAAATAGCGTCGCCATATCTTAGTGCCATTTGCATCCATTAGGATGCCCCAATATTCACCAACTCCGTGCCGTGCACCTCGCGCGTTTCTTGTGGTTTGGCCCCCTCCTTGCAAATCATTGCCAGGGCATAGAATATCTGGATCCGGGTCACATGCCCCTATATCGAAATAGCCTGACACAAAATAATTCCCTTCAGATGTTTCTAGAACTTTATAGGCTTGGTCTTGCCCAGGGAAACCGAAACTTTTTTGCCATTGCATAGTGCCGGAAGCATCAACCTTAACTACCCAATAGTCCTGAAACCCTGCATTGATTGTGATGTCTCCGTCAGAACTTTCACTATATCCAGTTAAGATGTATCCGCCATCTGAAGTATTTACGATACTAGTAGCAACGTCTGAATCACTTCCGCCATAGGTTTTACTCCATAGTTTTTCGCCCGTTTCAGAAAGCTTTAGTAACCAATAGTCTGAGTCATTTCCAGTACGTCCAGCAAGATCACCATCCGTGCTTTTAGTGGAGCCTAAAATTACATATGCGCCATCATTTGCTTGCACAATTGATACTGCGTCGTCTTCATCACTCCCTCCAAAGGTTTTTACAAAATCTAGTTCACCTAGAAAGCCCACTGGCACTGTATCATCATCTGTTATGACAATGATTGGGTCGGGATCGCTATCCTTTCCGCAGGAAAATAATGTTGTTACGAAAATAGATAGGAGAAGGGTTTTAAATTTAATAGTTCTAACTCCGAGCATTTGATAGATTATTTTACGATCAATCTTTTGGTTGTATTGGCATTAATTTTTACCAAATACAAACCTGAATGTAAACTTGAAATATTGATGTTTTCTGAAAGTTTTTCAGAAAAATCCAAATTCAAAACACGTTGGCCTAATACATTGTATATTTCAACTATGGTGATTGGTTCATTTTCAGATTTGATTGTTATGTTATTTTCTGCAGGGTTTGGGTATATCGAAAATTCTAATTGCTCCTCTTCTGACACCCCTAAGGACTGTGCTTTAACTAAGAAAAAGCCACCGTTAATGTCACTTATTACAATGTTCCCACTCTCGAAATAAGGATAGACATTCCAAGCACCGTCAAAGCCAGCGCTATTGCCTCCAGTATAGGTGTCGAAATACCCTATTTCAGAGATGTTCTGATTTGCAATATCACTGATGTCGAGGACTCTCATACCGGCTCTATAATTTGCCATATAGTATTTATCGCCAACAACATATCCATTATGATCAATTGCAGCGGTTTCCCCAAAATGTTCAAAGTGAAAAACGGGAGCATCTAAATCGTTAAAATCAAAAATGATGGTTCTTGTATTTCCACCCACGTTTAATTCGTCAACTTCATCACCGACAATAAAATAACGTTGATCTTCTGTAAACCAACCTTGATGCGTATAATATACATTGGTGTAAGAGACACTCGAGATCGTAACTGGATTTGCTTTATCGGTAATGTCGGCAATTACAATGTTATCTTCATTACTTCCAATAAAAATTTCACGGCCAGTATAATCTGTATCTGGACCATTGTAGGTGAGAATTTGAGCATCATGTGTATACAAGCCTGCTGAAAATCCTCCCGCGGCAACAGGATTTAATGGGTTTTGAATATTTACAAAATGGGGCCCACCATTAAATGAATTTGTTCCCACGCCATAGGCATATCCAGAATCCTCATTAATTACAAGATTATGAGCCCTTCCAAAACCGTTATAATGAGCATCCTCAGTAAAGGTTTCAGGCGGATTAGCAACACTTCTTAATCTTGTTAAATCAAAAACCTGCATTCCATGACCATTTGCTTCACTTACTACAAAAGCGTAGTTTTCATATACCTTAATGTCTCTCCAAGAACTGCTTGAAGTATGTGTTGGAAGTTTTCCTAAATATACTGGGCTAGTTGGGTTTGAAATATCAATAAAGGCTGTTCCGTTACTTAAACCTACAAGTGCGTATTCTTTTCCGTCAAGAGGATCTGTCCATCCCCAAGAATCATTTCCCTCAGAAGCGCTGAGTTCGTTAAGTGAAAAAGAGGATTGAAGGTCGTATCCATTACATAAATAAGAACCTGCGATTCCATTGTTACATGGAGTTTGGGCAAAAGTAAAAACACTTACAAATGCCATTAAGAGAGGGTATAAATTTTTCATAGTTTTTTTTAGCGATCGTAAAAATAGATATAATTAGATTGTTTAAAGAACTCAAAACGTTAAATAATACACATCAAAACGTTAAACTGCGTTTGCATTATTCTTTTAAAACCTTTTTAGTGATTTGGTTATTAATTGTAACGAAATACATTCCTTTTGTAAATTGAGAGAAATCTATTGAAAACGCGGTGGCATTTATATCCTCTTCTGAATGTAAAATATGACCTAAAACATCCGTGATTATGAGGCTGGAGATTTTTAGTTTGTCCGATTGAATTTGAAGGCGATCAACTACTGGATTTGGTGCTATTGATATTTCAGAAAAAGAAGGGTCATTAACACTAAGAGATTCAGATGCCTTCACCAAAAGAAAGCCCGCCGTTCTATCACTAATAACAATATTTCCGCTTTCAAAAAATGGATACATGCTCCAAGCACCAATATAGCCTGAATTATTATGAGTTGGATAGGAATCAAAAAAGCCCTCTTCCGTCATAATTCCATCAGATATATTACTCAGGTCAATGATACGTATGCCAGCAGCATTGTTAGATAGAAAAAATTGTGACCCTTTTACATACCCATTGTGGTCTGTCGCAGCGGTTGGGCCCGTATATTCAAAGCTTACCTGGGGGTTGTCTAGATCTTCAAAGTCAAAAACGACTGTTCTTGTATTTATCCCAATATTAATCTCATCTTGTTCATCGCCTAATAAAAAGTACCGATGGTCTTCAGTAAGCCATCCTTGGTGCGTGTATTCTACATTATTATAGTTAATAGTGGCTATTATTTCAGGACTCGTTTTGTTCGTAACATCAATGATAACTACTTCATCTGCATTACTTCCAAAGAGAATTTCACGGCCAGTATAATCTTGGTCGGGTCCATTGTATATCACAACCTGAGCATCATGACAGTAGCCGGCGCCAGAAAAACCACCTTCGTTAACGGGGTTTAGCGGGTCCTGTATATTGACAAAATGAGGCCCTCCTCCATTCACATTCGTCCCAACGCCATACGCATATCCAGTGGCCTCATTGATTACAATATTATGGGCTGCACCAAATCCACTATAATGCGCATCTTCCGTAAAAATGACGGGTGGGTTGGTTACGGTTCTTAGCCTAGTCAAGTCAAATATTTGCATTCCGTGCCCTGTATCTTCACTTACGATAAAAGCATAATTGTTATAGGTTTTGGCATCACGCCAGGTACTACTATTGTTTTGAGTAGGTAATTTTCCAAGATAAACGGGATTAATCGGGTCAGAAATATCAATAAACGCAGTTCCTTCAATTAAACAGAATATTGCATATTCATTCCCATTTAAAGGGTCTGTCCAGCCCCAAGAGTCATTCGCTCTAGTGGAGTTCATAGTAGATAATGAGATTTGAGACTGTAAATCGAAACCATCGCAGGGAAATGCACCAGCAAAACCGTTTACGCAGGGTGTTTGGGCAAAAGAAAGTAGACCCATAATAGAAAAAAAGAAGGAAATTGTGTTTTTCATAAGGAACGATGGCGTTTTATATGTCGTTAAAAAAAGATCAAAATTAGCATGACGTTATTGTTTTATTATTTTTTTTGTGACGCTGTTGTTTATTTTAATAAAATAGATGCCTTTAGAATAGGCTGAAATATCAATCGATACGCTTTCCGCATTTATATTTGTGTAACCAACTAATATTTTGCCCATTACATCGCTAATAATTGCCGAATCTATAACTTGATTCTTTGCGCTGACAGTTATTTTAGTAGCGCCTGGGTTTGGATAGACCGATACGTTTTCAGACAAGGCTAAATCATTGATTCCTAAACTACTTGCTTTAACAATGTACAACCCTGGAACATAGGTTGGATCGCTAAAGACCAAACTAGAAATTACAATATTGCCACTTTCAAAATAGGGGTATACATTCCAAGCACCGTTATATCCTGCATTATTATTCGTTGTAAAAACGTCAAAGTATCCAGTTTCAACCATACTTCCACTGCTTATATTGGAAATATCAATGACACGCAGACCTGCGGTATAATTTGCGAGGTAGAAGGAGTCGCCTTTCGTATATCCGTTGTGATCTGTCGCCGCGGTTGGTCCACTATATTCAAAAGATAATTGTGGGTTGTCAAGGTCGTTTAGATTAAAGACCACGGTCCTTGTGTTAAAACCAAAATTAATTTCATCTATTTCATCTCCCAATAAGAAGTATGCATGATCTTCAGTAAGCCATCCTTGGTGGGTGTAGGCGATGCTGGAATAACTAATGGTTGAAATTCCTTGAGGGTTGGCTTTGTCTGTGATATCTACTATAACGACTTCATTTGTGTTACTGCCAATGTAAATTTCTCGACCTGTGTAATCTGAATCTGGTCCGTTGTAGGTTACTACTTGCCCATCATGACTGTAAGAATCCAAAGAATATCCTCCCGCTGCGACAGGGTTTAAGGGGTCTTGAATGTCAACAAAATGAGGGCCTCCAGAATAGGTTGATGTTCCAACACCATATGCATAGCCCTCTTGCTCATTGATAACAATATTATGTGCACCGCCAAAACCGTTATAGTGTGCATCTTCTGTAAAGATTTCAGGAGGGTTTGAAACGGACCTTAATCGGGTTAGATCGAATATTTGCATGCCATGTCCATTTGCTTCACTTACCACAAATGCATAATTGTTGTATACTTTTACGTCCCGCCATAGACTTGAATTGGTATGTGTTGGCAGTTTACCTACATACAAAGGGTTTACTGGATCAGATATATCCACAAATGCAACACCGTTATCGAGGCCTAAAAGCGCATATTCTATACCGCTAACTGCATCGGTCCAACCCCAAGAATCGTTAGAATTATCGGCTCCGAAAGCAGTGCAAGGTGTAAAAGACTGTAAGTCATACCCATTGCAAGGATAGGTTCCAGCCATACCAGAAACACAGGGTGTTTGCGCTACTAATGCCGAAGTGAAAATTGACAGAACACAGAGTAAAATATTTTTCATAGATGCTTTTCTTTGAAGTTTTCTAATTTCTAATTTAATTTTTCTGTAAAATCGCTTTTTTTTATTGAAAAACCTTCTTTATTCCGGTTTCTTTTAGCGATCACATTAGTATAATAAGTAATTCTACGAATACCTTAACATTCGTGCTTCCCGTTTTTTTAATTCCGAAAATATCTTCTCATTCGTATTCTAAGTCTTATTTTTGCAACGTATAAAAAACAATCGAATGCTAGAGAACAAGGACACCTCAAAAACTGATATTTCTACACTTGGAGAATTTGGTCTTATTGAACATCTAACAAAGCAATTTAAAGTGCAGCACAAAGCGACTCTAAAGGGTATTGGAGATGATGCTGCGGTGATAGAATCAAAAGACCCTATGGTAGTTTCAACCGATCTATTGGTTGAAGGAGTCCATTTTGATTTAAGCTACATGCCGTTAAAGCACCTAGGGTATAAAGCAGTGGTTGTGAATCTTTCAGATATTTATGCCATGAATGCTATTCCGATGCAGATAACGGTTTCTATCGCTGTGTCCAATAGGTTTCCTGTTGAGGCGTTGGAAGAACTATATGCAGGAATAGCGACTGCAGCAAAGGCCTATTCCATAGATGTTATAGGAGGTGACACCACCTCTTCAACATCGGGTTTATTTATTAGTATAACGGCGATTGGTCACGCTAAGAAAGAAGACATCGTATATAGAGATGGCGCGATGGATAATGATCTATTAGTTGTAACGGGTGATGTGGGAGGTGCATATCTCGGCTTACAGGTGCTCGAACGTGAAAAACAGGTTTTTAAAGTGAACCCGAATTCGCAGCCCGATCTAGACCCTTATACCTATTTGATAGAGAGACAACTAAAACCAGAGGCTAGAAAGGACATCGTTCAGTTATTGATTGATTTGGATGTAAAGCCTACTTCAATGATTGATATTAGTGATGGTTTGTCTTCAGAGATACTTCATCTATGTAAAAGCTCAAAGGTTGGATGCAATCTATATGAAGAAAAGATTCCACTTGACCCTCAGGTGATTTCTTCTTGTGAAGAATTCAACTTAGATAGTACCACCATAGCTTTAAGTGGAGGAGAGGATTACGAATTGTTGTTTACTGTAAAGCAGTCTGACTTTACAAAGGTTAAAGCAAATCCTCATTTAACAATTATTGGGCATATGACTCCCGAAAAAGAAGGAGTGCACTTAATAACAAGGGCGAATACTAAAATTCCCTTGATTGCTCGCGGCTGGAACCCCTTAGAGAATGATTAGTTGATACGTTTTGAAGGTGTTTTCTTGTTAAACTTATGCTGCGATAAGATTAAGTAAGAACGCTAACAATTTCATCAAAGTTTTCTATCATCCCCATATGACCACCATCTAACTTAATAATTGGCGTTAAAGTCTCAATCGCTAGTTTTGAGGATACTGCAAAGGGTATAACAGGGTCATAGTAACCAGAAATCATCATTTTTCCTCCCTGGAAATTTTTTAATACAGACACCCGATCTGTTCTATTTTTCATTCCCGAAATTGCCGCTGTTATGCCTTCTATTGGCAGACTTAAAACATCATCTTTCATTTTTTCAATGTCGGCAGCATATTTTTCTTGTGAATTTTCGCCAAACAAATTTTGAATAGCCATGCTAAGAAATACTACCGAATTTTTATCGATTAGTCTTAGCGCACGCGTTCTATTTATTTTTCTTTCTTTAGAGTCTGCTGCTGGAGTTGAATTGAGGAGAATCAAATTTTTTACAGACGTTGGATAGATTTCAACATATGCCAATCCAACATAGCCTCCCATAGAGTGACCTAGAATGCTTATATTTTTAAAAGAATGCAGGGATATGATTTGATACACGATGTTTGCCATCATTTCCATTGAATGTACGGTGTCAACAACACCGCTTTTTCCAAACCCAGGAAGATCGATACAGATCACAGTATTTTTCTTGGAAAGTACAGGTATGAGGCGTTCCCACATTGTTGAATTCTCTAGGAATCCATGAAGTAAAACCATTGCCGGTCCTTTTCCATGAATTTCATAATAAATCGGGGTTTCGTTATACTTCAGTATCATTTTTCTATATTCGATGGGCAAATATCAAGTAATGAAATATACCAAACAAACCTTAATTACATCATTCGCGTTATTTTCACTTTTTTTTGGTGCTGGAAACCTAATACTCCCACCCTTTTTAGGTTATAATGCGGGTGAAGACTGGGTCTGGGTTGCCTTGGGATTTGCCGTTTCTGCCGTAGTTATCCCAATTATGGCCATATACGGTTATGCTCGCTTACAAGGAACCATGCTCGATTTTTCAAAAAAAGTATCTCCTTCATTTGCGCTTCTTTATTCGATTTTAGTCTATATAATTGCTATCTCATTACCATCACCTCGCACAGCATCCGTGACTTATGAAATGGCTATTCAACCTTATTTTAATATTTCATCACTTTGGTCAAGTGTCTTATATTTTCTATTAGTATTGTCTTTTGTCTTAAATCGTTCTCAGATTTTAAACATCATTGGAAAATTTTTAACGCCTATCATTATTGTTATTTTACTCTGTATTATAGGAATTGGAGTTTTAGGCGATATTGAACCGCTCCGAGCTTCAATCTTTAAGAATACTTTTACCGAGGGTATTTTAGAGGGGTATCAAACTTTTGATGCTATTGGCGGCGTTGTAGTAGGAGGGGTACTTGTAATTTCTCTGGCGTTGCGAGGAACGTATAGTTACGAAGAAAAGAAATCCATTATTGCATGGTCTGGTTTAATTAGTGGTTTAGGACTTTTATTGATGTATGGAGGGCTCATTGCTTTGGGCGCATTTTATAGCGGGACATTAGAGGTTGAGAACCGAACTGAATTGTTGAGCTTATTGAGCAATAACACAATCGGGTCATTGGGAGCGGCATTCCTGTCTGTTTTGGTAACGCTTGCTTGTTTTACAACAGCTGTTGGAATAGTTACTGGAACTGCAGATTTTGTTCAAGGAGTTTTGGGAGATTCAAAATCTGCCTATCAAATAACTGCGATTTTAGGCTGCCTTATTGGAGTGATTGTTGGTCAATTTGATGTACAATACATCATACGCATTGCGGTTCCTGCTCTGATGTTTATATATCCAATAACAATTGCATTAATTTTATTGAATGTTCTCCCCGAGACCTACGGTTCGAAGTTAGTTTATAGAGGTGTTACGGCTACGGTTCTTCTTTTTAGTATTCCAGATTTTCTACAAATTTTTGTTACCGAAGAATGGGTCTCTCAACTTAAAATGTTCATTCCGTTTTCAAAATATAGTTTGGGTTGGGTATTCCCGTCCATTGCTGTTTTTTGGCTTATAAATATTTCAGAATTATTCACAAAAAAGCGCGTTGAAAGATAAATTGACGTTTTTTATATTATTGTAACTTAATTCGCTGAAAGCGAAAACGATATAGTAGTTTATTTGGTTGATTTAGGTGTTAAAATAAGGGTCTTTTTATTGCATTTTCAGAAATAACAAAGGGGGGTTTATTCTATCTTTTCAATAGAGAAGGCTTGTTATTGAATTATCTGTAAAATGAGCACTTTTTCTATAAATTAAGTAGGTCTCTTTTAAATTCTTCAATAAATTTGGTGTAAACCTTAAATCGAATATTATGTCTATTACAAAGCAATATTTAAAAAGTAAACCAGTGTGTAAAGTAACATTTTCAGTACCTGCTAAAAATGCAAATGAAGTAAAAGTAGTTGGGACTTTTAATGCTTGGAATGCTGAAGAGACGCCATTGAAGAAATTAAAAAATGGAACCTTTAAAGGAACCGTTAATTTGGATGCTGATCAATCATATGAATTTCGATATGTAGTCGATGGAGCCTATTCCAATGATGAACAAGCAGATTCGTATGCTTGGAGTGCTTATGCCTCTGCTGAGAATGGAGTGCTTGAGTTATAAGCTCATAAGCCAAAATAAAAAAAGGATTTTCAATTTAGAAAACCCTTTTTTTATTTTATAATAAATCGAATGCTATAAAGAACTATTTATTCATCAAGCTTTCGATCTCTTCAGCCTCTATAGGAATGTTTCTCATTAGATTAAATGGCGCGCCATTTTCTTGAATTATCACATCGTCTTCTAAACGAATTCCGAAGCCTTCGTTCGGGATATAGATCCCTGGTTCTACCGTAAAAACCATATTGGCTTTCATCGGTTCCCAAAGAAGTCCGTAGTCATGAGTATCCAAGCCCATGTGGTGTGAGGTGCCGTGCATAAAATACTTCTTGTATGCGGGCCAATCTGGATTTTCATTTTTAACATCAGCTTTGTCAATAAGTTTTAAATTTAGTAGTTCGCTGGTCATTAACTTCCCAACTTCTTCGTGGTATTCTTTCCAGTAAGCGCCGGGAACTAACATCTTCGTAGCTTCATCTTTTACTTTTTTCACAGCATTATAGACTTCCAACTGCCGTTTTGTAAATGTTCCGTTCACAGGAACGGTCCTGGTCATATCGCTTGCATAATTAGCATACTCAGCTCCAACATCCATTAAGATGAGGTCTCCGTTTTTACAAGCTTGATTGTTTTCTATATAATGAAGTACATTGGCATTATTCCCACTCGCAATGATCGGGGTATAAGCAAATCCTTTCGATCTATTTCTAAGAAATTCGTGTATGAATTCGGCCTCTATTTCGTATTCCATAACACCGGGCTCTAAAAAACCAAGAACACGACGAAACCCTTTATTTGTAATATCACAAGCTGTCTGTAATAAATCAATTTCAATACTATCTTTTACAGATCGCAGTCGTTGTAAAATGGGGTTGCTTTTGGCTACGGAATGTGCTGGGTATTTTTCTAGGAGCCATTTTGTAAAACGCGCCTCACGGGTCTCAGTATCAACATTTGCTCGATAGTGTTCATTGGTATTGATGTAGACCGTGTCACATTGAGTCATTAGTTCAAACATTTTTTTCTCCATATCCTGAAGCCAATACACTGTTTGGATACCACTGGTGGCCAATGCTGCTTTTTTGGTTAACTTTTCACCTTCCCAAACGGCAATGTGTTCATTGGTCTCCTTCAAAAATAAAATTTCACGATGCGCTTTGTTGGGACAGTCGGGGAAAAGAACAAGAATACTTTCCTCTTGGTCTACGCCGCTTAAGTAATATATGTCGCGATGTTGTTGAAAAGGCATCGTACTATCCGCACTAATAGGATAAATATCATTAGAGTTAAAAACGGCTAAACTATTTGGCTTCATGTTCGATGCAAAACCTTTACGGTTTTTAATAAATAGTTTTCTGTCTATTGGAAGATATTTCATAATGCTAAGACTTGTTGTTTCTCCAAAAATAAAAGAAATAAAGACAATGCGTATTAAAGCGAAACTAAAATTTTGAGAAACAATAGCATTTGACTAAATTCAGCCAATAAAACAAACATTATGAAAAATTTTGCTCTTGCCCTATTTTGTTTTTCTTCTTTTTTATGTTTTTCCCAGCAGCCGGCTTCAGACGCTTCTATGGTTGAAAAAGGGCTTTCAAAAAAGGCGATCATGACCAACAACTCATTGGTAAAAAACCTACCTTTCAAAAATATAGGACCTGCTATTATGAGCGGTCGTGTGGTTGGCTTTGCTGTTAATCCAGTAAATCCTACCGAGTTTTATGTAGGATATGCGAGCGGTGGCGTTTGGCACACCACCAATAATGGCACAACATTCACCCCAGTCTTTGATAGCAGTCCAACTCAAAATGTTGGTTGCTTAGCAATGGATTGGAAAACAAAGACACTTTGGGTTGGAACCGGCGAGGTTAATTCTTCAAGATCTTCTTATGCAGGAATCGGCTTGCTAAAATCAAACGATAATGGCGCTAACTGGGAAAATGTTGGTCTAAAGGATTCGCATCATATCAGCAACATATTAATTAACCCTGTCAATAGTGACGAAATAGTTGTGGGAGTTGTTGGGCATTTATATTCAAAAAATGCCGAACGAGGAATTTTCAAAACCATGGATGGTGGGAAAACCTGGAGTAAAACGCTTTTCATAAATGATCAGTCTGGAGTTATCGAATTGGTATCCGACCCAAATAATTTTTCATTGATGTACGCTTCCTCCTGGGATAAAGACAGAAAGGCTTGGAACTTTAAAGGGGATGGTCCCGGAAGTGGAATATACAAAAGTATTGATGCAGGTTCAACCTGGGCAAATGTTTCGGCAAAAGGAAGCGGATTCCCCATAGGTGAGGGAGTTGGGCGAATTGGGCTTGCGATTTATGATGAAAAAACGGTGTATGCAATTGTCGATAATCAGAACAGACGCGAAGATGAAAAATCCGATTCGGATGGAGACGGATTAAAAAAAGACCGTTTCAAAACGATGACGAACTCAGAATTCTTGGCCTTGGACGACAACATCTTAGGTGCATTCTTAAAATCGAATAATTTTAAAGAAAAATACAGCGCCGAGTATGTGAAAGAAATGGTTGGGGCAGGAACTGCCAATCCAATTGATTTGGCAACGTATTTAGAGGATGCAAATTCATTGTTGTTTGATACGCCGGTCGTTGGAGCTGAGGTGTATAGAACTACTGACGGCGGTAAGACATGGACCAAAAGACACGAAGGTTATTTAGATGACATCTATTATTCTTATGGGTATTACTTCGGAAAAGTGCACGTTGCGCCGCAAGATAAAAATGCTATTTATATTTATGGAGTCCCTATTTTAAAGTCGAAAGACGGTGGGAAATCATTTACATCGATTGGGGCTGAGAATGTACATTCCGACCATCATGCGCTTTGGATTAATCCCAATCTTCCAGGGCATTTAATAAATGGAAACGACGGGGGGGTCAATATTTCCTATGATGATGGAGAAAATTGGATAAAAAACAACGCGCCTTCAGTTGGTCAATTCTATGCTATAAATGTAGATAATGAAAAACCATATAATGTGTATGGCGGATTACAGGACAATGGTGTTTGGGTGGGTCCACATACTACTGAAGAGAATAAAGGATGGCATCAACGAGGGAAATACCCCTATGATTTTATAATGGGTGGTGATGGCATGCAAGTGGAAATCGACAACCGAAATAGTGCTGTTGTTTATACCGGATACCAGTTTGGGAATTACTACCGGTTGAACAGAAAAACCGATGAATCGACCTATATTCAGCCAAAACATGAGCTAGGCGAGAATCCGTATCGGTTTAATTGGCAAACACCCATTTTATTGAGTTCTCATAATCAGGATATTTTATACTTAGGTGGAAACAAATTAATGAGAAGTATGGACCAAGGGGATCATTGGGAAGCTATTTCTGCTGATGTAACAGCGGGAGGAAAAGCGGGAAATGTCGCCTATGGCACCCTAACATCAATTAGCGAATCAAAGTTTCAGTTTGGCTTGCTATACACAGGAAGTGACGATGGTGTCGTGCAAGTTTCTAAAAATGGTGGAGACCAATGGACAAATATTTCATTAGGGCTTCCGGAAGATCTATGGGTGTCTAGAGTAGTTGCCTCGGCGCATAAAAAGGAGCGCGTATATAGTACCTTAAATGGATATCGTTGGGATGATTTTACGCCTTATGTATATGTTAGTGAGAATTATGGGGCAACTTGGAAAAGTATTGGTGGAGAACTACCATCATCCTCTATAAATGTTATTAAGGAGGATCCAGCCAATGAGAATGTATTGTATTTGGGAGCCGATAATGGCGCTTACGTTTCTCTTAATCGAGGTGAAAGTTGGGAGGCTTTCTCGAATGGGCTACCAAATGTCGCGGTCCATGATTTAGTGATACAAGCAGAAGCGAAGGATATTGTTCTTGGAACCCATGGAAGATCTTTATATGTTGCTGATGTTGCACTTATTCAAAAACTAACAGCAGCAGGGATGAATGAAGTGGTGATTGCGGATTTAAAAGATATTCGGCATTCAAAAAGATGGGGAAGTAGCTGGAATCAATGGGGTGAGGTTAATGAACCTTCAGTCGCGATACAGTTTTATTGCCCGCAAGGAGGAAAGACTAGTATATCAATAGAGTCGAAAGATGGAGAGGAGTTGCAATTAATAAAATTAGAGTCGGTTAATGGAGTTAACATCTATGAATACGACCTGGCGGTATCAAAAAAGGGAGTTGAAAATTTAGAAACACCTGATGTGAAGTTGGTTAAAGGAGCCAATGATAAATACTACTTACCCAAAGGAAAGTATACTGTAACTATTAAAAATAGCTCGAAATCTGCCAAAAGTGTGATTACAATTAAATAATTTTATATCTTTATGGTTCAAATTAAAAACTAAATATGATGAAAAAACTACAATTATTATTTATGGCGTTCATTATGAGCGTAGTCTCGGTAAATGCGCAACTTGCAGAAGTGAGTCCAGTTGACGGGATTCAAACGGAATCATCGAATGCATTATTTGATTTTTTATATAGAATTGATGTAGGTGCTACTGGATCTATTGGTGCAGATGGAAATGCTGGTATCGCTTTTATTAATAATCAGTATTGGGTGTCTGCATGGGCCTCAGATTTGATACATATATTAGATGCGTCGGGTGGTTTTATAGAGACCATTACAATTGCAGGTGTTAGTGGAACGCGATCCATGACAACTGATGGAACAGATTTATACATTGGTGCGGCAGGTGCTGAAATTTACAGAGTTGATCCTGTAACAAGATTACTTCAAGGTACGATTCCTATCCTTCCTGGTGGTGGTCATGATGCTACCGCTAGAATGTGTACGTATGATGAAACATTAGATGGTGGAAATGGTGGATTTTGGATTGGTAATTTTGGATCTGACATTGCTTCGGTTAGCATGTTTGGAGTTACCCTAAGTTCTATTCCTTCTGCTATCCACGGTGCTGCAATTTACGGTGGTGCTATTGATAATATTTCTCCAGACGGTCCTTTCTTATGGATCCATAATCAAGGAGCTAGTCAAGATTTAATTACACAGTTAGATCCTGCGACAGGAGTTCCAACTGGAGTTGAGTATGACTATGCTGTTGATATGTTGCCTGGTGTAACTGGTATTGCTGGCGGATTGTTCATTTCAGACCAAGTAAGCCCAACAGCTATTGCTCTTGTTGGTTTATGTCAATGTTCTCCATCTAACGAGATTTTTGCTGTTGAATTGGTTCCTGTTTTAGGAGTTAACGATAATGATATGTCTAGCCTTTCTTTATATCCAAACCCTGCAACAAGAGGTGTTGTGAATATCGAAACTGCAACTCAAGGAGACAAGCAAGTAATTGTTATGGATGTTCTTGGTAAGACAGTTATGAATACTACAATCTCTGGAACTGAATTAAATATAGCTTCTTTGAAAAGTGGTGTTTATATGGTTCAAGTGATACAAAATGATGCTACAGCTACAAGAAAATTAATTGTAAACTAAGTATCTACTACCTTTACATGAAGCCACCTCTTTTTAAAGAGGTGGCTTTTTTTATACCTATTATAAATAAGTAAAGTATAGGTTCTTATTTTTGGCATTCATTTTTTTGATTGTATTTTTGTAATCAGAATTATTAGATAAACCAACATGGGAATATTATCATCTTCAATCGCTCGAAAAGTTGCAATGGCACTTTCAGGCTTCTTTCTTGTATTTTTTCTTGGGCAACACTTCGTGATTAATCTCACATCGGTCATAGCGCCAGATACATTTAATTCGTGGTCTCATTTTATGGGTACAAATGGATTGGTGCAAGGGCTTTTGCAACCGGTTCTAATTTTTGGTGTGGTGTTTCATTTTGTTATGGGTATTGCTCTTGAAATTAAAAACACCAAAGCAAGAAAAATAAAATACACGCTATACAAAGGTAGCGCCAATGCGAGCTGGGCTTCTCGAAATATGATTGTTTCAGGACTTGTCATTTTAGCATTTTTAGGATTGCATTTTTACGACTTTTGGATTCCTGAAATGATACATAAATATATTGAGACAAACCCTGAAGATCCAACAAGGTATTTAGCAGAAACAGTTCATAAGTTTGAAAGCCCTGTTCGCGTAGGGATATACATAGTGGCTTTTGTGCTATTGTGTCTCCATCTTTGGCATGGCTTTTCTTCATCTTTTCAGAGTGTTGGCTTAAACAATGTATACACAAAGGCGCTACATGTTTTTACTAAGGTTTATGCTGTGGCGATTCCATTAGGCTTTGTTTTTATTGCCTTATACCATCATTTTAATCAACTTGACCACTAAAATTAAAAGCTATGTCGATATTAGATTCTAAAACACCTAAGGGGCCCTTAGCAGGTAAGTGGACAAAATATAAAAATGAAATTAACCTAGTAAACCCGTCCAACAAAAGGAATATTGATGTAATTGTTGTTGGTACTGGTTTGGCTGGAGGAAGTGCGGCAGCAACCTTAGCCGAGTTAGGGTATAATGTAAAAGCCTACTGTTACCAAGATTCTCCGAGGCGAGCACACTCAATTGCCGCGCAAGGAGGTATTAATGCAGCAAAGAACTACCAGGGAGATGGGGATTCTACCTATAGATTGTTTTACGATACCGTAAAGGGAGGGGATTATCGTTCTCGCGAAGCCAATGTATACAGATTGGCGGAAGTTTCCACAAACATTATTGACCAGTGCGTAGCACAGGGAGTTCCTTTTGCCCGCGATTATGGAGGTTTGTTAGACAACCGTTCTTTTGGAGGTGTACTTGTTTCAAGGACCTTTTATGCGAAAGGACAAACGGGACAACAGCTATTATTAGGTGCCTATTCGGCGATGAATCGCCAAATCGCTAGAGGAAAAATAGAGATGTTTAGTCGTCATGAAATGTTGGACGTTGTTAAAGTGAATGGAAAAGCCAGAGGTATAATAACGCGGAATTTAGTTACAGGAGAAATAGAACGTCATTCTGCACACGCGGTTGTGATTGCAACAGGCGGTTACGGAAATGTATATTATTTATCTACCAACGCGATGGGTTCTAACGCCACCGCGGCATGGAAAATACATAAAAAAGGCGCTTTTTTCGCGAACCCATGTTATACGCAGATTCATCCTACTTGCATTCCTAGATCTGGTGATTACCAATCAAAATTGACACTCATGTCTGAATCGCTTCGGAATGATGGCCGCATATGGGTGCCCAAAAACATAGAGGATGTGAAAGGGATTCAAGAAGGCACGCTAAAGCCTACCGAGCTTTCAGAAGAAAATAGAGATTATTTCTTAGAGCGTCGCTATCCTGCATTCGGGAATCTAGTTCCTAGAGATGTAGCTTCAAGAGCAGCAAAAGAACGCTGTGATGCTGGATATGGTGTAAATGCTACTGGTGAAGCTGTTTATCTGGATTTTAAATCTGCGATGGAGCGTTATGGGAAAGAGCAGGCTAAAATCCATCACATTGAAAATGCTTCCGAAGAAAAAATTATAGAACTAGGGGCCGCTATCGTAAAAGAAAAATACGGAAACCTTTTTCAGATGTATGAGAAAATTGTAGACCAAGATCCTTACAAGACTCCTATGATGATATATCCTGCCACCCACTATACGATGGGAGGCGTTTGGGTAGATTATAATTTAATGACAACAGTAGAAGGGTTGTATTGTATTGGAGAAGCAAATTTTTCAGATCACGGTGCAAATAGATTAGGGGCTTCAGCTTTGATGCAAGGCCTAGCAGATGGTTATTTTGTTTTACCATATACCATAGGTGATTATCTCTCTAATGACATTCAGACAGGGAAAATTTCTACAGACACACCAGAATTTGAAATTTCAGAAAAGGAAGTGAAGGAAAAAATTAATTTCTTTGTCAATAATGAGGGGACACATTCTGTAGATTATTACCATAAAAAACTGGGATTAATTATGTGGAACAAGGTTGGAATGGCAAGAAATAAAGAAGGTTTAATAGAAGCTATGGCCGAAATTAAAGCGTTGAGAGAAGACTTTTGGCAAAATGTAAAAGTCACAGGAGGGAACGACCAGATGAACCCTGAACTGGAAAAAGCAGGACGGGTTGCAGATTTTCTAGAATTAGGCGAATTATTCGCTAAAGATGCCTTGGACAGAGAAGAGTCTTGCGGTGGACATTTTAGAGAAGAATCTGTAGAAGTTGACGGAGAACAAAAAGGCGAAGCAAAGCGTAAAGATGAGGAATATGCCTATGTCTCTGCTTGGGAATACAAGGGAGAACCTGGAGATGCCATTCTGCACAAGGAGGAGTTAGAATTTAACGATATTGAGTTAAAACAACGTTCATACAAATAAAAAGCACCATGAATTTAACACTTAAAATTTGGAGACAAAAGGATGCAAAATCCAAGGGTAAAATGGTCTCATACGAAGTAACCGAAATTTCGGATGACATGTCTTTTTTAGAAATGATGGATGTTTTAAACGAGCAACTAATAAATAAAAATGGAGACCCTGTAGCCTTCGACCACGATTGTCGTGAAGGTATTTGCGGGATGTGTTCGATGTTTATTAACGGAGAAGCGCATGGCCCCGGCCGAGGTGTTACTACTTGTCAACTGCACATGAGGATGTTTAAGGATGGCGATACCATAACCATCGAGCCTTTTCGGGCAAAAGCATTTCCGATAATTAAAGATTTGGTTGTTAATCGGATGGCTTTTGATAGAATACAGCAATCAGGGGGGTATATTTCTGTGAACACTTCTGGGAATACTCAGGACGCCAATGCTATTCCAATTTCAAAGCAGGCTGCAGATACAGCAATGGACGCAGCTACTTGTATTGGTTGTGGGGCTTGTGTGGCGACTTGTAAAAACTCATCAGCCATGCTTTTTGTTGGCGCTAAAGTTTCGCAATACGCACTATTGCCTCAAGGTCAAGTAGAAGCAGGAGAACGCGTTTTAAATATGGTTGAGCAAATGGATAAAGAAGGCTTCGGAAACTGTACAAATACGGGGGCCTGTGAAATAGAATGCCCTAAAGGAATTTCACTAGAGAATATAGCAAGACTAAATCGAGAGTATTTAAAGGCGAGCGTATAATAAATCGTCCTGCTGTTTTTAGATGAGGTTGTTCCCAATATGTAACTTCATCATCTTTGCCGTCACAGGACAAGTTGTTTTATTTATTTGAATTAGACTACATAGAGACAAATAAAGAGGATGGTTTGGTCATTTCTTTGGTAAATTTGAGATGTACCAGGCGTACATATTTTGATAGAAAACGGCTGTCTCATTCAATAAATGACACCTTTACTAACTATATTATCGAAAGATGAATCCTTCAAAATTAACGAACATTTCAACAAGTATTTTTACGGTAATGAGTCAACTGGCTCAAGAAAATAATGCCATTAATCTTGCCCAAGGGTTTCCAGATTTTGAGAGCGATCCACGTCTCATAGAGTTAGTTGCCAAAGCAATGCGTGATGGCTATAATCAATACGCGCCCATGGCAGGTGATATTGGTCTTCGAAAAACAATTTCAAATAAAACGGAATCACTTTATAAAAAAAGCTACAATCCACAGACCGAAGTGACTATTACTGCCGGGGCTACCCAAGCTATATTCACTGCTATCGCGGCTACCATTCATAGTGGTGACGAGGTGCTTATCTTTACCCCAGCCTACGATTGCTATGAACCAACCATAAGACTTTTTGGTGGTGTTCCCGTTTCAGTTCAACTAAAATCTCCTGCATTCCAGCCCGATTGGCATGAAGTTTCAAAAAAGATTAGTTCGAAAACAAGAATGATAATTATCAACACACCTCACAATCCAAGCGGAACCTTATTTTCAGAAAGTGACATGCGGCAATTGGAGGATCTAGCAGTTAGACACGACCTTCTTGTGATTAGTGATGAGGTGTATGAACATATTGTCTTTGATGGAGAACGACATTATAGTGCTGCCATGTTTCCTAAATTGGCGTCAAGAAGTTTTATCACGGGCTCATTTGGCAAAACATTTCACAATACTGGATGGAAAATGGGATTTTGTATTGCTCCCATAAAACTCACTAAGGAATTTCAAAAAGTGCATCAATACAATGTGTTTTGTGTAAATCATCCAATACAAAAGGCTTTGGCAACGTATATGGAAGACCCAAACACCTACTTAGGGCTTTCCGCTTTTTACCAACAAAAACGCGACTTTTTTCTCAGTCTTTTGAAGAATTCTAAGTTTGAAATAATACCCTCTAAAGGAACGTACTTTCAGTTGTTGAATTTCTCAAAAATTTCTTCCGATGGAGATGTCAATTTTGCTGAGTGGCTCACGAAAAAGCACAAGGTGGCAACGATACCTACATCGGTTTTTAACTCCAACAAGGAGGATTTCACCCAAATTCGTGTTTGTTTTGCAAAAGAAGAAAAGACCTTAATGAAAGCTGCTTCTATATTGAATGGGATATAGATTGGCCTAACCGAAGAACTATAAATTTTGCCAATTACTTAATTATCACATACGATTGAGCATGATAGTATACCCAGGTTTTAAATGGTAACTTTACATTTCTACAGAAAAAAATTAATAAATTATGGATAACAATGGTAGTCACAACGGTGGCGATATTAGCAAGTGCCCATTTATGGGTGGAGAACAAAAGCAGAGTGCTGGCGGGGGTACAACAAACCGAGACTGGTGGCCTAATCAACTAAAGCTAAATATTTTAAGACAAAATGATTCTAAATCTGATCCAATGGGTCAAGGGTTTAACTACGCCAAAGAGTTTGAGAGTCTAGATTTGAAATCCATAAAAACAGATCTTGTCGATTTGATGACAACCTCACAAGACTGGTGGCCGGCGGATTATGGTCACTATGGTCCTTTTTTTATTCGTATGGCCTGGCACAGTGCGGGTACCTACCGAATCAGTGATGGCCGTGGAGGCGCAAATACAGGAAGCCAACGTTTTGCACCACTAAATAGCTGGCCAGATAATGGAAATCTTGACAAGGCTCGGTTATTATTGTGGCCAATAAAGAAGAAATATGGAAAGAAAATATCCTGGGCAGATCTAATGATTTTAGCGGGAAACTGTGCTCTAGAATCAATGGGCTTTGAGACTTTTGGATTCGCTGGCGGAAGAGAAGATGTTTGGCATCCAGAAGAAGATATTTATTGGGGTTCAGAAACGGATTGGTTAGGTGATAAACGCTATACCGGCGATCGTCAATTAGAGAGTCCACTTGGGGCTGTCCAAATGGGGCTTATTTATGTGAACCCTCAAGGGCCAAATGATAATCCTGATCCGCTATTATCTGCAAATGATGTTAGAGAAACGTTTGGTCGTATGGCCATGAATGATGAAGAGACTGTGGCTCTTGTAGCTGGAGGACACACCTTTGGGAAAGCGCACGGTGCTGCAGATCCAGACGTATATGTAGGAAGAGAACCAGCAGGTGCACCTATTGAAGAGCAAAATTTAGGATGGAAAAACACCTTTGGTTCTGGGACTGGAGACGATACAATTACTAGTGGTATAGAAGGTGCTTGGACCCCAAATCCAACACAATGGGATCATGACTATTTTGAAGTGTTACTAGGGTATGATTGGGAATTAACGAAAAGTCCAGCCGGAGCGCATCAATGGACGCCAACATCGGCTTCAAATGCGAAAATGGCACCGAGAGCCGGGGATGCATCAAAGAACCAGGTTCTTATGATGACCACGGCAGATATGGCTTTAAAAATGGATCCAATTTATGAGCCCATTTCTAGACATTTCCACCAAAATCCAGAGGAGTTTGCAGCTGTTTTTGCAAGAGCTTGGTTTAAATTGACACATAGAGATATGGGCCCAAGAACTCGTTATCTTGGGGTAGAAGCTCCGAAAGAAGAGCTCATCTGGCAAGACCCGATTCCGGCGGGGACCCATAC
Source organism: uncultured Ulvibacter sp. (assembly GCA_938083445.1). Lineage (GTDB taxonomy): Bacteria > Bacteroidota > Bacteroidia > Flavobacteriales > Flavobacteriaceae > Ulvibacter. The sequence goes on from CALKCP010000003.1 coordinate 45,359, forward strand.
ATTAATTGAAGGAAAAGACATCACTACTTTAAAGGATTCAATTCTTAGTTCTGGTCTTAGCATCGCTCAATTAGTCACTACCGCTTGGGCATCTGCATCCACTTTCCGTGGTTCGGACATGAGAGGTGGCGCAAATGGAGCTCGCATACGTCTTTCACCGCAGAAAGATTGGCAAGTAAACAACCCAACGGAACTTTCTAAAGTTTTAGAGACCCTTGAAGGAATTCAAAGAGAATTCAACGCAGCTCAAACGGGTGATGCTGCGGTGTCGTTAGCAGACTTAATTGTTTTGGCCGGATCTGCAGCTATTGAAAAGGCAGCTAAAAATGGAGGAAGCGATTTAAAAGTTCCTTTCACTCCAGGCAGAGAAGATGCATCGCAAGAGCAAACGGATGTAGCTTCATTTGGAATCCTTGAGCCAAGAGCTGATGGGTTTAGAAATTTCTTAAAGGATAATCAAATCACCTCTGCAGAGGAATTGCTAATCGATAGATCACAATTGATGAACCTCACTGCACCAGAGATGACCGTTCTATTGGGCGGTATGCGTGTGCTAAACACAAACTTTGATCAATCAAGTCATGGGGTGTTTACCGATCATGAAGAAAAGCTTACAAATGACTTCTTCCTCAACCTCTTAGATATGAGTATTACTTGGAAGGCTACTTCAAAAGACGATCGTATTTTTGAAGGACGCAATCGGGCAACAGGAGCACTTAAATGGACAGCTACTAGGGCAGACCTTATCTTTGGATCTAACTCAGAACTTCGAGCAATCGCGGAAGTATACGGATGTGAGGACTCGAAAGATAAATTCTTAGAGGACTTTGCCAAGGCATGGACAAAGGTGATGCGTCTTGATAGGTTTGATCTGTCATAGCTCATTTGCATTGCTCAAATTAACTTACAGCGCTTTTTTTTGCTGAAATAAATGCGGAACAGTATCTTTACTATTCCGCATTTTTAATGAGATATGATACAACAATTTTTTGAAGCTATTAAAAAGGAAGATTCCGAAGCTGTAAGAAACATTCTAACAGCAGAACCACATTTGGTGAATCAAACTGATTCGCGCGGATCTACACCTTTATTGCTCGCGGCTTATTACGGTTTTACTGAAATTTCGGAGTCGATCCTTCAGTATCCTCAAAATATAGATGCACAAGATACTTCAGGAAATACAGCTCTTATGGGGGTCTGTTTTAAGGGCTACAATGAGCTAGCCAAGCTGTTGATTGAGAACGGAGCAAATGTAAATATTAAGAACTTCAATGGAACTACGGCTTTAATATTTGCAGCTACTTTTGGGAAAAAGGAGATTGTAATGTCGTTGCTTGGATGTGGAGCAGATCCATCCATAAAAGACGATAAAGGATATTCAGCTATAGATCATGCAAAAATGCAGGACAGAGATGAGATTGTTAAACTCTTTTGAAAATTTGGCCCAATGAAACCTCTTTCGGTTACAATAATACAATCGGATCTGCATTGGGAGAACCCCAAAGCCAATCGTCTAAATTTTTCAAATAAAATACAAAGCATAACTGAAAATACAGATTTGGTTATCTTACCAGAAATGTTCACCACTGGATTTTCGATGCACGCTGAATCGTTGGCAGAAGCCCCGCATGGCGAAACACTAAGTTGGATGATTTCCGAGGCAAAAAAATATGACCTGGCTATCACGGGAAGTATTATAGTTAAGGAGAATGATCGGTTTTATAATCGCTTGTATTTTGTATTTCCAAACGGTGAGTTCAAACAGTATGATAAGAGACATGCGTTTACACTCGCAGGAGAGCATCATACTTATACTGCGGGTAAAAAACAATTGTTTGTTGATTATAGGGGGTGGAAAATTTTTCCACTAATCTGTTATGACCTCCGATTTCCCGTTTGGGCTAGAAATGTTGCTGAATACGATTTACTGCTTTATGTTGCGAATTGGCCGGTAAAACGGATTATGGCTTGGGATACACTACTAAAAGCTCGCGCTATTGAAAACATGGCATATTGCGTTGGTGTAAATCGCGTTGGCCTTGATGGCAATGGACATGAGTATAGCGGGCATTCGGCAATTTTTGATGTCTTAGGCAAACAAATTTCAAAAAATGGTTCTGAAAAGGAATTTGTTGAAACAGTTTCGTTGAGCAAGGAGTATTTAAGCAATCAAAGGAAAAAACTTCCGTTTTTAAACGATGGTGATTTATTTGCGATCGAATGAGAAGGTTTCATTTAAGCTCCAATTTGAATTGACTTCAATTTTTGACGGATAGTATATGATTTCTTCCGGAGCTCTGCGTTCAATAAAGCTTCCGCTGTCCCACTTTCCATTTCCATTTTCATCGTATATAAAGCGCACATAGTATTCTCCCGGTAGTATATAATCAAAGTAAACAGGTTCATTTTTAGTTAAATACACTTCCTTAAGAACGGCGTATTTTTCATTTACAAACTGTACAATAAGTGATGTTTGGGGAAAATTTGTAAGTGTCATACTGAGTGTGCCGTAGTCTGAAAGTGGCTTTGTTGTAACTCTATATCTTAGCGTATCGTTTGTTTCATTATAAAAATCTGAAAATGCTCCTGGGAGCAATGTGATATTATATCGCTGTTCCTCTTTTAAGGCAAAAACGACTTTTGCTGTATTGTAGATCGAATCGAGACCAAGTGTTGCGAGAATTACCAGCGAGTCGCCATCTACTATTTGAAGTTTTTCAGAATCAAAGGAACTAATAGGGGTATTGGCCGTAATTTTAAAAGTATCCTTTGGGGTCAGAATACCGGCATTTAATGGGCTAAAACGCAAGGTGTCTCTATACAAATCCTTCATTCTTACGTTTAGGGTATCCTGGTAGCTGTTATTTCTTGCAAAAAAGACTAAGGAGTCTAACGTGGTTTCTGGTTTGAACCAATATTGCAGCGAATCTGCTTTTAGGTCTTTCAGCAGTCGTGAATCAAATCCCTCAGGGGTATTCGATAATAGCTCTAGTGATATGCCTTCCGAGTTACCTTCATATCCAAATGAGATATGGTTCTTGCTAATATGTTTAGCTCTTCCCATCTTATTAGGAACATCTTCTCTAAACAAGGTTAACGCATAAGAACTATCGCTAGGAATGGAAACAGTGGAATTTACAAATCCAATTTTGTCTTTTGTAGGTTGATATGTGTAATTGCTGTTTTCTTCCTTCAGCGCCAGTAAAAGATAGGAGCCCTCTTTTAAATTAGTGAATTCGAATGTGCCTGTACTATCTTTTGAAATTGTGATATAGGTTGGTTTTTCAGAAAAAACCAGGGAATCTTTAAACAGTTCATTCATTTCATAGAGCAAAAGGCTTGTGGGTTGCTCTGGGCTAATAAATTGCGCGTCTTTTACTTTTCCTGAAAGCTTTAAACTATCAATAAAAGTGCCCGTAGAAAAGACATATTTAAAATATTCATAGACGTTTCCTTCGTTATTGTCGGTGATGCTATTTCCGAAATTAAACGAATAGGTGGTGTTGTCTTCTAAGGTGTCTAATATTTTTATTTTGAGAGTTTTAGAAGCATTTAGGGGGGTGATTTGCGGAGTATATTTAAGTGGTGGTGAAACGATTAGTTCTTTTTGAAGGTCTTTCAGCTTAATATACTCGTCAAAGGTAATTTTAATTTCATTTCCAGTAAACGAAGTGCTATAGTTTTCTGGGCTGCTTTTTACAATTATTGGCGGGATACTGTCTTTTTTCCCCCCAGTTGGAGCTCCCTTCTTGGCGCAATCCACAAATGAAAGTAAAAATAAAAATAGAATAGGGACGTAGAGCAACCTATGTTTCATCGAGCAAAAGTAATAAGATTTTTTTAGTCCCCTCTTCTTTTCAGAGACGGATTTTAGTTAAGCAATCGCCATGGTGGCCAAACTAATTTTTAGGTTCGATTCTTTTAACAATTGGAGGGCGCAATTTTCGAGGGTAGCTCCGGTCGTAACAATATCATCTACAAGTAAAATATGTTTGTTCGTTATAAGGCTCGTATTTTGAAGTTTGAATATTTCTTCCAAATTAAAACGGGTTATTCTTTGTTTAAAAACTTGAGAGCCGGTTTTGGAGACTTTTATTAAAACGTTGTCGCAATATTCTATTTCCAGCGATTTGGCTATTTCTTTTCCGAAACCTTCCACTTGATTATACCCCCTCTTCTTTAATTTTTGTCTGTGCAGAGGCACTGGAATAACTAGGTCGATGTTATTAAATTCAGGTATTTCTGAAAGCTCACTTCCTAGCCACTTGCCAAAAAAAGCACTGATTTGTTTCTGCCCTCGATATTTTAAATGGTGTAATAATTCTTGTGTAATTCCTTTTTTCTGAAACTGAAAAAGGGCAGTTGCATTCTCTACAGGAAACCTTCCGCTGAAAATATTTTTCATTGCAGGGTTTTTATTTAAGTGATGGCTGGCAAGAGGCAATTCATGTCTGCAGCGAAGACAAAGTACGATCTCATGTTTTGAAAGTATTGCCTCGCAACCGAAGCAAGTCTTTGGAAATAAAAGGTTTAACATTATTTTTTTGTTATTTTTCATTTAAAGAACGTTTTATTTTTACACACTACGTACTTTTGCTACATTGTAATTTAAACGAATAAAAATATGGAATCTGAGAACAATAGCAATAAATTCAAGGTATTAATTGGGATATTGATTTTGTTGTTAATAGGCCTAACTGTATATACAGTGTCCTTATATAAGGACAGTAAAAATACGGTTGCGGGATTGGAGCAACAAAAAATAGAAATTCAAAGTGAACTTGAAGCCTTGCTTACAAATTACGATGAAGTAATTCAGGAGAATGAATTGAAAGACAAGGACCTGTTGGCTGCTAGAGAAAGAATCGAATTGTTATTGGATTCTGTTAAAGGTGCTGAAGCAAATGTTGCGCTAATTGGGAGGTATCGATCTGAAATTAAAAAGTTGAAGGATGAGCGCAAGAAGATGTTTCTAAAGGCAGACAGCTTAATTTTTGTAAATCAGCAATTGGAATCTCAACGCGATAGTACCACAAATGTTTTGGAAAAAACCTATCTCGTGGTTGACTCTGTAAGCCAACAAAATATGGATATGGAGGAAACCATAAGAAAAGGTGCCGAAATAAAAGCGATCGACCTGCAAGGGGAGGCCGTTATTATCAGAAAAAACGGAAAACTTGTCGATACAAGACGTTCTTCTAGAGCCGACAAGGTAAGAACTTGCTTTACATTAGCACCTAATTCAATCGCAGAAAAAGGAGATAAATTACTTTATGTTCAAGTAATAAATCCACAAAATAATCTATTGGGGTCAAAGCAGTTGGTGTCATTCGATGAGGGAGATCTTAGTTATAGCGCTTCTACTAGCGTGTATTATGAGAATGACGAATTGGACGTATGTGTCTTAGTAGATGCAGCCGAGGATGATTTAATCGCTGGAAGATATGTGATTAATGTTTTTGATGGGGCGAAGATAATTTCAACAGCTACGATGGTTCTTAATTAATACGCTTTCCGGCTATAAAAAGGCAACCCTGCTAAAAAAATAGAGAACATTTAAAAACATCTAAAGTCATTCAGACGTTTAGATGTTTTTTTTTGCATTAAATATAAATCTAGCATTGGCAGTCAGAGGGCTTTTCCTATTTTTGCCACATGGCAAAGAACGAAGATCAGTTTAAGAAAGTAATATCACACGCAAAAGAGTACGGATATATTTTTGCATCTAGTGAGATTTATGATGGACTTAGTGCGGTATATGATTATGCGCAAAATGGGGTCGAACTTAAAAAGAATATTAGAGAGTACTGGTGGCGTAGTATGGTATATATGAACCAAAATATTGTTGGGATTGATTCGGCAATATTAATGCACCCTACCACCTGGAAAGCATCTGGGCATGTTGATGCCTTTAGTGACCCTTTGATCGATAATAAGGATTCAAAGAAGCGATATCGTGCCGATGTCTTGATTGAAGATTATGCTGAAAAACTAAATCAAAAAGCACAAAAGGAAATTAATAAGGCAAGGAAACGATTTGGCGAAAGTTTTGACGAAGCCGAATTTGTAAGCACGAACACGCGAGTAATTGGTTATAAGGGCAAGCAAAAGGAAATATTGGAGAGAATGGGGCGGTCTCTCGAGGCAGAAGATCTGGCAGATGTAAAAGCATTAATAGACGAATTGGGAATTGCCGACCCCGATACAGGCTCAAAGAACTGGACAGAAGTGCGTCAATTCAACTTAATGTTTGGAACTAAATTAGGAGCCTCTGCAGAAACTGCGATGGATTTATACCTGCGCCCAGAAACTGCTCAAGGTATTTTTGTGAACTTTCAAAACGTGCAGAAAAGTGGAAGGATGAAAATCCCTTTTGGAATTGCTCAAACAGGAAAAGCCTTCAGAAATGAAATTGTCGCCCGTCAGTTTATCTTTAGAATGCGAGAATTTGAACAAATGGAAATGCAGTTCTTTGTGCGACCTGGTGAAGAAATGAAATGGTACGAGTACTGGAAAGAAACTCGTTTGAAGTGGCATCATTCCTTAGGGCTGGGAGAAGAGAATTATCGCTTCCACGATCACGAAAAATTAGCGCATTACGCCAATGCAGCGGCAGATATAGAGTTTGATTTTCCTTTTGGTTTTAAAGAGTTAGAAGGGATTCATTCGCGTACAGATTTTGATTTGAAAGCGCACGAAGAGTTTTCAGGTAAAAAGCTTCAGTTTTTTGACCATGAGTTGAATAAGAGTTATACTCCTTATGTAGTCGAGACGTCAATAGGGTTAGACCGAATGTTTTTAGCAGTTTTCAGTAAATCACTTCAGGAAGAAACCTTGGAAGATGGCAGTACTAGAACAGTATTAAGACTTCCATCTATTCTTGCTCCTGTAAAAGCAGCAGTTTTACCACTTATAAAGCGAGATGGCTTGCCCGAAATTGCGGCGCAAATTATTGAAGATTTAAAATGGGAATACAATGTTATATATGATGAAAAGGATGCTGTTGGAAGACGTTATCGACGTCAAGATGCGAATGGCACACCATTTTGTATCACCGTTGACCACCAAACAAAAGAAGATCAAACCGTGACGATTCGATATAGAGATAGCATGGAACAGGAACGCATTCCGGTTCAAGGTATTTCAGAAAAAATGAAGGAAAGCATATCGTATCAGCATTGGTTGAAATAATTTTTTTAAGCGATACAAAAAGGGTTCCAAAAACGGAACCCTTTTCAGTTCCTTCGAGAATTTGACTTTTCAAGGAGCGCATTATTTTTACATCTTTACCTGACACAAACTTTAGAGTCCAATAAGATCAATATCTAATGGCAAAAATTATTGTGACGTAATTAATTAGACGTTCACATTGTTACAAAACCCCTCAAGCTTAGCTTCGCTTGAGGGTTTTTTATTTAGAAGTAGGCTCTAAGTTGAATACTTCCAGAGTGGATCGTGTTGGTGTTTTTACTGTCTCTTCCGAAATAAGATACATTTGCATCGAGATATTTGGTAATGCGTTTCTGAAATAACAAACGCCAAGTGAAGTTCACACCAGGCTGCAACCCTTCCAAAATTTGATAGGCAACCGGAGAAAATGCACTTCCAGTAAAATCATTGTTTATGTAGTTGAATTCGCCATTAATTGAGATCTTTTCAGTGTTGGCATGCGAAAATGAAAACCCTAAATTCTGTTGGTCCAATGTTTCCATTGCGCCCAATGAGTTCGCCTTATTTGAGAACTGATAAAACAGCTCGAAACGCGTTTGATTATTTAATAAATAAGAGATTTTCGGATTTATTTCGTACGAATTAAGAAGGTAATTTCGACTGGCAAAATTTTCAGAGATGCTTTCATTGCTTCCTATAGAACTTTTTAGATTCGTCAACCATGTTTTCCGTAATTTATGACTGAAGTTAAACTGGTGGCTTTGTAATTTATTTTCTTGCTGTCCCAAGGATAGTAAATTACTATTAGCGGCTGAAATAAATGTATAGCTGCTTGTAAAATGTTGTTTTCCTCTATTATAAAACAACGCATTCCTAAAATTGAGATTTAATCCGAGTTGGTCATCACCTCCATCTTGAAATGGGTTCACATCAAATGTATTGTTTTTGCGACGCACTTTTCTCTCTAGCACATAGGATGTTTGATTGTAAAAATGTGAAAGGAGCTTAAAGACTCCTCGTTTTTTGGACCAAGATTGTGGGTTTAAAGTCAACGTCTGGCTAAACTTATTTTCTCGAATTTTCTGAAAAACTTGATTTGGCAACAATACACGAATATAGGCAGCTTCATCTTGAAATTGAGCTATTTCGAACTCATCTAATTCCTGAATACCATTTTCATTATAGTCATTCCAAGTGTAAATTCCATTTCCGGGATCCACTTGTATATAAGTGAACTCCTGCTGCGCAATAACGCCGTTGTTCGTTTCTAAAGCCGTGTTTAATCGAACGGTACCATCAAATAATGATTGATTATAAAGGATTCTAGAGTTTAAAGATTTTTCATCTTCATCAATACCGTCTTTGTCTTTTAAGACCCTATAATTTGCATAAATTGAGAGTTGCGAATGGGTTGTATTCACCGGTCTTGATTTTATATAATAGGTGTTTGATGAACTTACGTTCTTTAGTGCCGAACTACGCAAACTGTCATTCGTGCGAAATTGGTAGCCCCCCGCTAAAAACACCTTGGTGCTATCGCCAATACCAACGAAGCCTTCATAGGCATTGAACTTTTGGCTAACAGGGGTTAAACTATCATTGTATGTTGCTTTTACTTGATTGTTTTCAATGGATATCTTCCCGCCGATCCAGGTGTTTTTTGATGCGTAGGTGGTTCTGTTATGAAACCTAAAAAATGTTGAATTTAATTGAGAACCTTCACTGTTAAGATAACTGGCATTTGTAGTACTGCGAATTTTTTCAGAAATGATTCCTGAAGTAACTTCATGCCTGCCTCCTTTAAAGTTGTCCGAATAATTTAAATTTTGAAAGCGATACGAACCACTACCAAGCTTAGGGTGTTCAACGTCTACACCTGCAGTAATTAAGCGTTGATTACCAGAAGGGTTTATAAGGTTCCAATCTCTTGCAAATTCAATATTGTATAAATTTTCAATACTCCGAAAGTCTTCGTTTATATAATTTAAGGACCCAAAACCAGCCACTTTTAATGAGTCTGATGTTTTGAGAATTGACTGATTAACATGGACCCGTCCAGCAAAACCATCGTTGTTTTCGTTGTCGATATTTGAAAATACATTAAGATCGTTTACACTACCTGCAACTTCAAAATCTATTTTAGTTTTTTCATTAGGGTGGTAACTACCGTTTAAACCGCCCACCTGTAATTTCGTCGGAGCACTTAACTGAATGATTGGTGCATAGCTGCCTTGCGACACCCCATTTATTGGCACAACATATTCATAAATGCGGTTGATGGCGTTGCTATTGTTTAAAATATAGTCCCCCAAATTTTCACCTAGCAGGGTAAATCGAACATTAAATAATTCATCTTCAGGGTTGGTAGAAAAAATAAAGATTTCTTCGCCATTTATACGTTCTTTTCTGTATAAAATTTTGTTTTCTGAAAAGGTGTCTGAGACAGCAGATGGCGCTGTCATTTGTGTTGTATCATCACCTGCGGCTTGCAGAATGTCCACTTGCTCTTCAGATAGACTTTGTTGTAAGGGTTGGTTTTTAGCATCGTTTTCAGAATACACATACACCCCAATGTCGAGCGTTTCACTTGAATAATTTCCCCCACCATAACCAATAAATCTTGTGTAATTTCGATCGGTATATTGGTATTCAACAGTAATTCTCATCGCAGCAGTTATCGGGTAGGTCGCGTTAAACTTTAACTCTCCCGCATTGTAATCGATTATATAATCTTCACTTTCACCACGTTTTAAAAGAAGTCCGTTCACATACACTCGCTCACTGCCAGAAACTATGAGAATAAACAGTTCTCCGTTCGGGCCAACAAGTTTATAAGGTCCTTGATTTCCTTCTTGGCCCACAAATAAACTCCTGGCAAAGATCCCTCTTACCAAGGCACCTGATGCGAATGCTGAGGTCTTAGCCCCACTTTCATGATGAACTGTTCCGCCCAGCGAAATTCCCTGTATTTTTTTTGTAAACCGCCCAAAATAACTGCCTTCATTTTGAAGATCAATATCGCCCGCTCTTATATTCCAATTATCACTGTATAGTTCAATAAAAATCTGGTCAAATTCATCTAGGCTTTGCGAATATCCTCCCTCCTGAGTTGGGATGTTGGCGTCTTGTATAGAGGCTCTAATTGAAACTTTGTTAGTTAATTTTCCAGTAATTTGCAGGTCTAATTCAGAATTAACGACAGCATTTTGATTGTTTCCAACCGTAATGCCCCTTGAGATGCTACCGCCTGTATTTAATCCTTCAAATGGAGTGAAAGCATTCTTTGTATTGCTTTTCTGAAGTGAATACAATCTATCTATACTTCCCGTATTTTCAACAATAATTTTTGGGTCTAAGACAAAATAGTCTCTTGTTAAGAATTCTGGATAGCGTAAATAATCAATTACCAAACTATCTTTTGTTTGTTGTATCTTTTTAGAAAACACTACAGTTCCGTTCTTAAAATCTGCCTTATAATCTAATGTGTCCAGCTTTTTCCCTGCGAAATCTTTAATCTGAAACCTGTAAGGATTGATGCTTACGGTATCTAAAACAAGCGTGTCGACAACGGCAATCTTTTTACTTCGATAGTTTGAAGAGTCATCTTGCGAATAAGCAAGAGCACCAATACAAAATATAAAAAGAAAGAGATATAATTTCATTACCTATACAACTCATCACATCGCCGTTTATTTTGTTAGTTCTTTCTTGAAAATATTCTGGCAATGTTCCTTGTAAAAATACAATGTTATTTATATTAGTAGCTTCTAATGTAGATTCCTTTCCTTTGAGAGAAATAAGAACGGGATTCTTAAAACTGCGTTTTTCAACTATTTTTTGATCCTATCATGAACCTATAAAATGTTACAAATTTGAAAATAATCTCATACAACGTAAACGGAATAAGAGCTGCGATGCGCAAAGGTTTCATCGAATGGCTAAAGCAAGCAAATCCCGATGTTATCTGTATCCAAGAAACCAAGGCAACGAAAGATCAGGTTGAAGTGGAACAAATCGAGCAAGCAGGATACCATCACTATTGGTTTAGTGCCGATAAAAAGGGATATAGCGGTGTGGCCATATTTTCAAAAGTAAAGCCGAACCACGTAGAATATGGAACCGGAATCTCACATATGGATTTTGAAGGACGTAACATTCGATTAGACTTCGATAAGGTTTCGGTGATGAGTTTGTATTTGCCTAGTGGCAGCAATGTTAGCAGGATTGAGTACAAATATAAATTTATGGATGATTTTTTGGAATATGTAAATCAGCTTAAGAAAGACATTCCAAATTTAGTGATTTGTGGCGATTATAATATCTGTCATGAGGCAATAGACATTCACGATCCAGTTCGCAATAAGAAGGTGTCTGGTTTTCTTCCCGAGGAACGTGATTGGATGGGGCGTTTTATTGGCAGCGGTTTCATTGATTCATTTAGATATTTTACGAAAGATCCCCATCACTATACGTGGTGGAGTTATAGAGCGAATTCTCGAGCCAATAATAAAGGCTGGCGTATTGATTATAATATGGTATCTCAGCCGCTACAAGAAAATCTGAATCGCGCCGTTATATTAGCAGAAGCTAAACACAGTGATCACTGTCCGCTTTTGGTAGAATTAAAGTTTTAATTCTGAAAAGAACCCACAAATCTTATTTTATGCAAAACAAAATTTTCTTAGGAGCTTGCCTTCTCGTGCTTACCGCTTCTTGCGTATCATCTCAAATCTATGAAGATTTAAAGAATAAAAACAGCACTCTTCAAAGTGAAAATAAATCGCTCCTGACCCAATTAGATGGGTTGAAGGGGAAGGGTGATGTTTATAGCATTGCAAATCTTCGGAAAGAAATTGACAGGTTGAATTCAGAAAAAAGCAGGTTGGCAATGGATTTGGAAGCTGCTGAAAGTAGTTACCAGAGAATGAAAACATCCTATGAGGCCTTGGAAGCAAACAGCGATTCGGTTTTAGCCGAAAACCTTGATAGAAATCGAAAACTATTGATACAGCTTGAAGAAAAAGAAAGGGCTTTGGCTATGGAAGAAGCAAGGCTTAAAACCATGCAAAATGAACTGCAGTCACGTTCGAAGCGAGTCGCTGAATTAGAGGAAATTATTGCCTCTAAAGATGCGAAAATGAAAGCTCTAAAAGATGCTATTTCTGCCGCATTAACAAATTTTGAAGGGAAAGGCCTCACGGTCGAACAACGCAATGGAAAGGTTTATGTCTCTATGGAGAATAAGTTGCTTTTTCAGAGTGGGAGTTGGCAGATAAACACAAGGGGAAGAGAGGCAATAATGGCCTTGGGCGAGGTGCTTTCGAACAATAAGGAAATCGCTGTGCTTATTGAAGGGCATACCGATAATGTCGCATATGGCGGGAATGGCCCCCTTGCAGATAATTGGGATCTTTCAGCCAAACGTGCAACAGCTGTAGTGTCTATTTTGACGTTAAACCCAGAAATCCCCAAAGATAATTTAACGGCTGCCGGCAGAGGTGAATATGCTCCAATAGGACCGAATAATACTTCCGAAGCGCGCGCAAAAAACCGGAGAATTGAAGTTGTTTTAACACCCAAACTGGATGCGATAAACAAACTATTAAATGAAATATAATTTCCGTTAGATGAAATACGCCAAACTTCCAAATACATCTCTTACAGTAAGTAAATTGTGCCTGGGTACAATGACCTGGGGAAGGCAAAACACGGAGTCTGATGGACATGCGCAGCTGGATGTTGCCTTAGAAAAAGGGATTAACTTCGTGGATACGGCCGAAATGTATTCAGTGCCATATTCAGATGAAACCCAAGGGAGTACAGAACGAATCATCGGGAGCTGGCTCAAAAAAACAGGGAATAGAGATCAGATCATTTTAGCTTCTAAAATAGCAGGGCCTTCTCGTGGATTGATATCTATCCGAAATCCTTTAGACTTCAGTGCGGCTGCGATTGACGATGCTTTGCACAAATCTTTGTCACGCCTGCAAACAGATTATCTCGACTTATACCAATTACATTGGCCCGAGAGAGATGTAAATGTATTTGGAAAGCGAAATTATGAATATGGAAGTAATGAAAAATGGGAAGATAATATTGCTTTGGTCCTAGATCGATTAGAAATGCATGTAAAGGCCGGAAAAATAAGATATGTTGGAGCTTCTAATGAGACGCCTTTTGGCTTAATGCGTTATATGGAAGAACAAAGAGGAGGACGAAAGTTGAAAATGGTTTCGACTCAGAATTCTTATAATCTATTGCAACGAAAAGATGAAATCGGTTTGACTGAAGTTTTAGAGATGGAAAATATTGGCTATTTGGCCTACTCACCTCTTGCCTTTGGCGTATTGAGTGGGAAGTATTTAGACGGAAAAAAGCCTGTAGGAGCAAGAGTGACTGAGTTTCCAAATTATTCTCGATACAATTCGAAGTCCTCGCTATTGGCAACTGAAAGGTATAGAGATATAGCCCAAAAAAGCGGATTAAGCCTTCCGCAAATGGCATTGGCTTTCGTAAATGAAAGACCGTTTGTTACATCAAACATCATTGGGGCAACAAATATTGAACAACTCACCGAAAATATTGAAAGTATAGATATATCCCTTTCGGAAGATACACTGCGGAGCATTGAAAAAGTACATTCAGAAATACCAAATCCAGCGCCTTAACCAAACAAATGGCGCACTACATCCTGTACCTTCGCAACTTTAATAATATTGATGGCATAACCCTTCTTAGGTAGTTTGCAATATTTAGAAATTACAATAGATTCAAAACCGAGTTTTTCAGCTTCATGGATACGTTGTTCAACACGATTAACCGGTCTAACTTCTCCGGCGAGCCCTACCTCTGCAGCAAAGCACATTCGTTTGTCTATTGCGATGTCAATGTTTGATGATAGCACTGCAGCCACAATGGCCAGATCAATAGCAGGATCATCGACTGTGATGCCGCCAGTGATATTTAAAAACACATCCTTCGCACCCAATTTAAAGCCAGCTCGTTTCTCTAAAACGGCAAGAATCATATTGAGTCGCTTGGCATTGTAACCTGTCGCCGAACGTTGAGGTGTGCCATACACAGCACTGCTAACCAAAGCTTGAATCTCAATCATCAATGGGCGCAATCCTTCTAAAGTTGCCGAAATAGCCGTGCCACTAAGCTCCTCTTCGTTTTTTGAAATAAGAATTTCTGAAGGGTTTGAAACTTCCCTTAATCCACTCCCTTGCATTTCATAGATTCCTAGTTCATTGGTTGAGCCAAAACGATTTTTATTTGCTCGAAGGATTCTATATACATGGTTGCGGTCTCCCTCAAACTGAAGAACCGTATCGACCATATGCTCTAATATTTTTGGCCCAGCAATGTTTCCATCTTTTGTAATATGGCCTATTAATATTACAGGGGTAGCGGTTTCCTTGGCAAACTTTATAAGCTCTGTAGTCGTTTCGCGAATTTGGGAAATACTGCCAGGACTGCTTTCTATATAGTCTGTATGAAGCGTCTGTATCGAATCAATAACAACGATATCGGGTGCTATTGCTTCGATGTTTCTAAAAATATTCTGAGTTTTAGTTTCGGTGAGAATGTAGCAGTTTTCTGAACCTGGAAAGATTCTATCGGCTCGCATTTTTATTTGTTGTGCACTTTCCTCTCCAGAAACATAGAGTGTTTTATAGGGTAATTGTAATGCTATCTGAAGCATCAGAGTACTTTTGCCTATCCCTGGCTCTCCTCCCAGGAGCGTCAATGAACCAGGCACTAATCCCCCTCCGAGAACTCTGTTTAATTCATTGTTTTGAGTGTTTAATCGCGCTTCAACTGCCGTTGATATTTCTGCAATTTTTTGAGGCTTAGCTGCCCGTTTGGAAGTAGGTTCGGTTGTTTTCCAGCTTGTTTTTTCTGCTTTTTGAATAACTTCTTCAACAAGCGTATTCCATTCTTTACATGATGTGCATTGCCCTTGCCACTTTGCAAATTGAGAACCGCAACTCTGACAGAAAAATGAAGTTTTTGTTTTAGCCATATAAACAAAAGTAGATATATTTATATTACAAAGTCATATCTCTAGTGAAGCAAAGCCTACTTTTTTTTATTATTTTCCTAGGTGTCAGTTTACAACCAAGAGTTTACTTCAGAAAGCACAATAGTTGCTGCCCTAAAATTAAAAATTGAGCAATCTTAACAAGAAGATGAGCTAATTTGGATGGACAGCTTGTCTAAACTCATCGTTGGCACAACTACCATTGAAAGTAATTATATAGTAGAGGAAACTCACAGAACTTAATACCCAAAATCATCTTTGATCTTATCGGCTTTTTCCAGCATCAAGTCAACCGTAATAAAGTCCACTTCTTCTTTGTCAAAAGCGGCTTGAAATGTCCTCATTGCTTTTTTCGGGTCACCTGTTTCCTCGTAATAACGACCTAAGAAATAGTCGCCTAAAACCGTGTCCGGGTATTGTCTTTTGGCCAGTGTTGCAATCTCTCGAAGCGATTCCCATTGTTTTTTCTTCTCAGAAGCTCTTCCCGTAGCAATAAAATCGTTCACGCGAATTGGATTGGTTAATCCAAAAAGGTCTTCAATTGTTTTATACTTATTTATCAGGTATAAATGAATAGGGGTTTCTAGCTTTAAGAGAACATCGGTATATTCTTTTTTACTAATAGGCCTATACACTGAGAATATTTTTTCAATCGCATTTGGGATGCCGCGAGCTACTAAAGAGTAGTGTGTAGCCCCTTCAAAATTATCGTAAGAATAATCAAAGGTGTCACTTTTTAATCCTTTTAGGGCGTTGTTTAAGTCTTCAGCAACTTCTCTCAAAGCTCTCACATCATCTGTTCCAGTTGCCAGGTAATAAAATATTTTCGTTTTAATGTTTGGAATTCGGTCAGGAATACTCAAGTCAATCGAAGGTGCCAAGTCTGGACTTAAGTTAATATATCCATTAAATAATGGAGGGTCTTTAAATAGATAATAATTTATAAAATTTGCTGTAAAGTCATGTCCTACGGCAATTAGGAATTTTGCCGTTCTGTAATTGGTATCAATATAAGGAATTAGTTCTAAGCCAATAAATTCGAAAAAATCTGCCCCTTTGTCTGCCGGAAGAAAATTAGAATCATCGTAAGCACAATCATCGTACCTGCTATCCCCTTGCATAATTCCAACGACAATGGATTCTGGCATGTCCTCCCAAAAGGAAAAATAATCAACATTGCCGGCTACGGGCTCAAAAAGGTAATCCCCATCGAGAACAACTACAATAGGATAGACCTTTTCTGTGTTTTCATCGTAGTTACGAGGAAGTTGTATCTTCAATTGACGTGACTCACCCAGCATTGACGAGTTAAACTCTTCATAGATCACTTGAGCCGAAGAACCAACGGTTACTAGCAGACATAAAAGAAGCAAGGTCGTTTTTTTCATAGTGTTGTTTTTATCGAATTTGAAAGATAACAAAATAATTAATCTTTGAGAAAGGTGCTGTCTTTTGATGGCGCCCAATTATGTTTTTGATCGATTGTAAATGGGTAAAATTAGTAACGAAAGACAACCAAAGAATAATAGGGAGGCAATATTAGAAGTCCAAACAATCCAGCCAAATGCAACTCCCACAGTTTTTGAAACTCCAAAAACCGATAGTATGCCAGCGAGTGCGGCCGGATAGGTCCCAAAACCGCTATTGGTGAAAGCGAATGTAAAACTGCCTACAGCAAAGGCTGTTATGATGGTGCCAAAACTAATAGCAGTAGTCTCTTCAAGGGCAAAAAGAGCGGTATAAAAAGAAAGCAAATACAAGCCCCAGATGAAAAAAGTATGAAAAAGAAACGCTCCTTTCTTTTTCATTTTTAGAATGCTCAATACCCCGTCTTTTAAACCCAAAACAAAGGTTCTTAACTTTAGGTTTGTTTTGGATTTAGAAAACTTTAAAAAAAGAAAAGCGACAATGCCTAAACCGGAAATACCAGCAACTACTCCATAAATGCTAGACTTTGGAATGCTTTCAGAAAAATATTCAGCGAGTACATCAAACTTAAGCAGCAGGGCTGTGGATGCGATTCCTAGTAAGAAAATAAGATCGATAAGCCGTTCAGAAATAATAGTGCCAAAACCCTTTTCAAATGGCACGCCTTCGTATTTATCGAGAATGATTCCTCTCGATATTTCTCCGCTTTTTGGGATAAAGATATTCATTAAATAGGCCACAGAAATTGCCATGAAATTGTTAGCTAATTTTGGCTGATATCCCAAGGGTTCAAGCATGAAATTCCATCTAAATGAGCGGGAGAGATGACTCAAGATACTAAAGAAAATAGACAAGGCGACAAAACCATAATTAGCCTTAGCAAATTGTTCTTTAGTCTCTTCAAGTTGCTCTGGGGTGAAAGAGGAATAGATATACCAAATAAAAAAAACACCTAGCGCTAGGGGTAAAATAATTTTCAAAAACTTGATAGTTGCTTTTCTCACATTTTAGAGTAATAAGTTATCTTCATTTGGAAAAACAAGTGCGGGCTTAAATGACTTTGCTTCATCTTCTTCCATCATTGCGTAGGTGATTAAAATAAGGATGTCACCAACGGCTACTTTGCGCGCTGCTGCGCCGTTAAGTGTTATCTCACCAGTGCCACGAGGTCCAGGTATTGCATATGTTTCGAGGCGTTCTCCATTATTGTTGTTTACAATTTGAACCTTTTCACCTTCGGTTATATTAGCGGCTTCTAGTAGCTCTTGATCAATGGTAATACTCCCAATATAATTGAGGTCTGCACCAGTAACTTTTACCCTGTGAATTTTTGATTTTACAACGTGTATTAACATGGAGCAAAGGTACGAAAGGGTTTTTGTTTAAAAGGATTCAACATTTAGATTATTTTTTTCGACAAAACCTACTGTCACTTTTTTAAGCTGTCTCAATTCAAGGCTATATTGTCAATTAGACGCACTTGTCCAGCAAAAACAGCTATAAATGCTCTGTAATCTTTGTTTGAAAATTTGTGTTTTGCAGTTTTAAGTGTTTTCACATTGGCTACTTCAAAATATTCCAATGTGAGATGGTTGTTTTTCAAAAATCGCTCTTCAACGAGTGCATTACATTTTGAGATTGAGAGATGTTGAAATTTTTGCTGCACTTCAAGAAGTGTTTTGTTAATAAGAGTCGCTGCTTCAAGTTGGACTGCGCTTAGTCGTTTGTTTCTAGAGCTCATTGCAAGACCGCTCTCTTCTCTAACAATAGGGCATCCAACTATTTCTACAGCCAGCTTTTCAATCTCAACAAGTTTTCTAACTATTTGTAGTTGCTGAAAGTCCTTTTCTCCAAAATAAGCGGAATTTGGTTCGACGTCTCGTAACAAAAGATTTACCACAGTTCCAACGCCATCAAAATGCCCCTTTCTGTATTTACCCTCCATTTCATTTTCTATATTTCCAAAAGAATAATTGTTCGAGCTAATGTTTCCGTGATATAATTGTATAGCCTCGGGCGCATAGATAAGTATGGTTCCTTCTAATGTAGCCAGGAGATTAACATCCAAATTGAGGTTTCGCGGGTATTTAATTAAATCAGCTTCTTTGTCGAACTGGGTGGGGTTTACAAAAATACTTACAACGACACAGTCATTGTCTTCTAAGGCCTGTTTAACAAGGGCTAGGTGGCCGTTGTGAAGTGCTCCCATCGTTGGAATTAACCCTATTTTTTTATGCAGCCTAAAAGGTAAAAGTGCTTTAGAAAGGGAACCGCGGTCGTTGTAGACAATCATAAAAATGGATTAATAGCCCGCAATATTAATATATTATCGACAATCTACATAAAATTTCGTAATTTTGCGTGCTTTTTAATACAAACACCCAAAATTTAAAATAGATGAAAGATAAGAGAGTCTTGTATGTGTCATCCGAAGTATTACCTTACCTTCCGGAGACCGAGATTTCTTCAATGTCGTTTGAAGCGCCTCGTTTGGTTAACAATAATAATGGGCAAATTCGCATTTTTATGCCGCGATATGGAAATATTAATGAGCGAAGGCATCAATTGCATGAAGTAATTCGACTTTCAGGGATGAATCTTGTAATAAATGACCTTGACATGCCTTTAATTATTAAAGTAGCATCAATTCCTAAAGAACGAATGCAGGTTTACTTTATCGATAATGAAGATTATTTTAAAAGAAAGGCCACCTACGCTGATGAAGAGGGGAATTTTTATTCCGATAATGATGAGCGTGCCATTTTCTTTGCAAAAGGAGTGATTGAAACTGTAAAAAAATTGAATTGGTCTCCAGATATTATTCATGTTCATGGTTGGTTGGCTTCTTTTTTACCGCTATACCTTAGAAATTATTATGGTAATGAGCCTTTGTTTGAGAATAGTAAAATTATCACATCGGTTTACAAACAAAGTTTTGATGGAGAATTGAATACAAATACAATTGGTAAAATACAGTACGACGCCATTGACGACGATGCGATTGTACATTTAAAAAAACCCAATTATGTTAATTTAATGAAGGTGGCTATTGAAAACTCAGATGCTGTAATATTAGGTTCTGAAGAGATCCCTGAGGAATTGGAAGGATTTATTGAAAAAATGGATGTTCCAGTGTTAAAGTATCATAATATGGATGATTTTTCTCAAGCATATTTGGACTTTTGCAAAGAAGATGTACTTCAGTAACAAATACCTTTAGTCGCTTATGAAAATCAAAAACACATTGCCAACTTTCATGGCAATCATTTATATCACAATCTCTTTAGTTTCCTGTCAAGATGATATTAGTACGCTGGGTTCCGATACCATAGGAGGTCAAGACATTGACGTGACATTGAATGCTTCTAGCACGGTTATTTCGTATAGTAAGGAGTTAGGTCCAGTGCAGACAAATCAATTGCCTGCCTATCAGTTAGGCACATACAACGACCCCGTTTATGGGAAGTCAAAATTTGAATTGGTTTCTCAGCTCAACCTTCGTACCCCAGATCCAGATTTCGGTTTTGAGGCAGTGCTGGATAGTGTTATTTTGTACATTCCTTATTTCGCTACAGGAACTGAATTGGATGAGGTAATTACCTATGAGCTAGATTCTGTTTTCGGCGCAGACCCCATAAACATCAAGGTCTATGAGTCTAATTATTATCTGCGTGATTACGATCCAGCAACAGGTCTTCAAGAACGACAAAAATACTATTCGAGTTTAGGAAACGTCTTTGAGATGCCTAGTAACGTAGGGCCACTCATTTATGAGATAACAGATTTTTTCCCAAATAAAGACAGTTATTTAGTACAATCACCCGATGGTGACGATGAAGATACAGATCCTGACGAAAACCTAGAGCCGCCAGGACTTCGAGTGAGACTCCCTGTTGCGTTTTTTGAAGAAAAAATCATGAATCAAGAAGGAACTACAGAGCTAATGAACAATAACAACTTTAAAGAGTATTTTAGAGGGCTTTATTTTCAGGTAGATGACCTTGGCACTGATGGAAATTTGTTTCTTTTTGATATAAATAATGCCATCGTGTATATGAAATATACATACGAAGAAACAGAACCAGAAGAGGGAGTAGATGGTGAAAGACTTAGCGGTGTTTTTGCGCTTAATTTTGTCGAAACGAATGTGAATGTAAATATTATTGACAATCAATTAACGCCATCAATCGAGGCTGAATTAGATACAGTGGATACTGTAAATGGGGAATCATCTCTGTATGTAAGAGGAGGCGAGGGCATCGTTACTATTATTGATTTATTTGGGGAAGACCTTGATGGGAATGATATAGCCGACGAGTTGGATGTTATGAGACAGGAGGAGTGGTTAATAAACGATGCAAATCTCATATTTTATGTTGATCAAGATAAGATGGTAGGTGGAGCATCCGAGCCTGAACGGCTCCTTATCTATGATTCTAAAAACGCGCTAGTACTCGCGGATTATGGATTGGATCCAACTATTACTGATTTGCCGGGTGTCGCACTTTCAGGACATTTGGGCATATTGGACAGAGGTACTGACGAAAATGGCGATTTTTATAAGATACGGCTAACGCATCATATAAGCAGTCTCGTACACAAAGATTCAACGAACAACCCACTAGCCTTGATTGTTACACAGAATGTCTTGGCTGGAGGTTTTAGGGATTTGGAAGATCCTGAAGCCGTAGGTATCGATAAGATCCCTTCAGGAAGTGTACTGGGCCATGAGGGAACCATATTGCATGGAAATAATTCGGCTATAGAGGAAAAGAGATTAAAATTACAGATTTATTATACAAAACCAAATTAGAGTAAAATATGTGTGGAATTGTTGGCTACATCGGAAAAAGAGAAGCATATCCAATCATTATAAATGGATTAAAAAGATTAGAGTACCGAGGCTATGACAGTGCAGGAATTGCCCTTTTTGATGGCTCAGAAATACAATTAAGTAAAACCAAAGGAAAAGTTGTAGACTTGGAAGCTCGTGTGGCGAGTGAAATTTCATCTAAAGGAAGTCTTGGGATTGGGCATACAAGATGGGCGACACATGGAATTCCAAACGACGCGAATTCGCACCCACACTATTCCAATAGTGGTGATTTGGTAATTATACACAATGGTATTATTGAAAACTACGCTTCGATAAAGAAAGAATTAATCAATAGAGGATACATCTTCCATTCAGACACAGACACAGAAGTGTTAGTAAACCTGATAGAGGAAATAAAAAGAAAAGAGGACGTTATGTTGGGTCAGGCGGTACAGATGGCTTTAAACGAAGTCGTTGGAGCGTATGCTATTGCGGTATTTGACAAAAAAAAACCCGACGAGATTGTAGTTGCAAAACTCGGAAGCCCTTTGGCAATTGGAATCGGGGAGGATGAGTTTTTTATAGCTAGTGATGCCTCGCCTTTTATTGAGTTTACCAACAACGCAATATATCTAGATGACGAAGAGATGGCAGTGATTCGTTTGGGAAGAGAAGTAAGAGTAAGGAAGATTAAGGATGACAAATTAGTAGCGCCTTATATTCATGAATTGAAACTTAATTTGGAGCAGATTGAAAAAGGAGGCTACGACCATTTTATGCTCAAGGAAATTTATGAACAACCTGCGGTTATAAAAGATACCTTTCGAGGCAGGCTTCTTGCGGATCAAGGAATTATTAAATTAGGTGGTTTAGAAGATTATATTTCCAAATTTACTAATGCTGACAGAATTATTATTGTGGCCTGTGGAACTTCTTGGCATGCAGGTTTGGTTGCAGAGTATACCTTTGAAGATTGGGCACGTATCCCTGTTGAAGTAGAATATGCAAGTGAATTTAGATATCGCAATCCAGTTATTACAGAAAAAGATGTAGTTATTGCTATTTCTCAAAGTGGAGAAACAGCAGATACACTCGCGGCGATAAAATTAGCGAAAGAAAAGGGAGCTTTTGTATACGGTATTTGTAATGTTGTTGGGTCTACGATCTCCAGAGAGACACATAGTGGAACCTACACCCATGCAGGACCAGAAATTGGAGTGGCATCTACCAAGGCATTTACAACACAGATAACAGTTCTTACAATGATTGCCTTAAAATTGGCCCATGTAAAAGGCACCATTTCTAAGTCTGATTATATGATGCACTTGCATGAGTTGAATAATATACCAACACATGTTGAAGAGGCACTAAAGAGCAATGATAAAATTAAGGAAATTGCAGAGGTGTTTAAAGATTCACCAAACTTTTTATACTTAGGGAGAGGCTATAATTTTCCAGTAGCACTCGAAGGGGCTTTAAAGCTGAAAGAGATCTCTTATATACATGCAGAGGGCTATCCTGCCGCAGAAATGAAGCATGGCCCAATTGCACTTATTGATGAGCAAATGCCAGTTGTGGTGGTGGCTATTAATAGCAACCACTATGAAAAAGTAGTGAGCAATATCCAAGAAATTAAAGCAAGAAAAGGGAAGATTATCGCTGTGGTCACTGCAGGAGATACTGTTGTTAGAGAATTGGCAGATTATGTTATGGAAGTTCCAAAAACACCAGAAACATTAACGCCATTGGTAACAACAATACCTTTACAGTTATTGTCTTATCACATTGCTGTGATGCTCGACAGAAATGTAGATCAGCCCCGCAACTTAGCAAAATCTGTTACGGTCGAGTAATTTCCTAACAAATTTCTAAAAACTAAAAGCCAGCTTGATGAAGCTGGCTTTTAGTTTTTAACAGCTTTTTATACTTCGCAAAGGATCTTCAAATTTTTGATAAAATCCATTGCAAAATTAGAGAAGAAAAAACTATCTTTGCACGGTGAAAAAACGGGAGGCTTACACCACCCTTATAGTACTAAAAAATAAATAGTTATTCATGTCACAAGTTACAGGTAAAGTTGCCCAGATTATTGGCCCAGTAGTAGATGTTGCATTTGCAAGTGGAGCAGAACTTCCAAAAATTTACGATTCATTAGAAGTAGATAACAATGGAAGTTTATTGATTCTTGAAGTACAATCTCACATTGGTGAGAATACAGTGCGAACAATCTCTATGGATTCGACCGATGGATTGAGCCGTGGTGTGGATGCAGTAGCAACAGGAGCTGCTATTCAAATGCCCATTGGAGATAATATCTATGGCCGTCTTTTTAATGTAATTGGAGATGCAATTGATGGGATTGGAAATTTACCTAAAAAAGGAAGTGACGGATTACCAATTCACCGTGACGCGCCAAGATTCGAAGACTTATCAACGTCTACCGAAGTGTTATTCACAGGAATTAAAGTAATCGATTTGATAGAGCCTTATGCAAAGGGTGGTAAAATTGGTTTATTCGGTGGAGCTGGGGTAGGAAAAACAGTATTGATTCAAGAGTTGATTAACAATATCGCCAAAGGACACGGTGGTCTATCTGTGTTTGCTGGAGTAGGAGAACGTACTCGTGAAGGAAATGATTTACTTCGTGAAATGCTTGAGTCTGGTATTATTAAATATGGCGACGAATTTATGCACTCTATGGAAGAAGGCGGATGGGATCTTTCGAAAGTTGATAAAGAGGCGATGAAAGGATCAAAAGCAACCTTTGTTTTTGGACAAATGAATGAGCCACCTGGAGCACGTGCACGTGTGGCCTTGTCTGGATTAACAATTGCAGAGTATTTCCGTGATGGAGCAGGAGATGGTCAAGGAAAAGATGTACTTTTCTTTGTTGATAATATCTTCCGATTTACGCAAGCGGGATCAGAGGTCTCGGCTTTGTTAGGTCGTATGCCATCTGCGGTTGGATATCAGCCCACTTTAGCAACTGAAATGGGTGCTATGCAAGAACGTATTACTTCAACAAAAAGAGGTTCTATTACATCTGTTCAAGCGGTTTATGTGCCTGCAGATGATTTAACAGATCCAGCACCAGCAACAACATTTGCTCACTTAGATGCTACAACCGTATTGTCTCGTAAAATTGCGGAGCTAGGTATATATCCAGCGGTAGATCCTTTGGATTCTACTTCTCGAATTTTGGCCGCAGATATTTTAGGCGATGAGCATTACGACTGCGCAACACGTGTAAAAGAATTGTTACAGCGATATAAAGAATTGCAAGATATTATTGCGATTCTAGGAATGGAAGAATTGTCGGAAGAAGATAAGATGGCGGTAGGCCGTGCACGTCGTGTACAACGTTTCCTATCACAACCTTTCCACGTTGCTGAGCAGTTTACTGGTATTCCTGGAGTATTGGTAGATATTAAAGAAACGATTAAAGGGTTCAACCAAATTATGGATGGCCAATGGGATCATTTGCCAGAAGCAGCTTTCAACTTAAAAGGAAGTATTGAAGAGGCAGTTGAAGCGGGTGAAAAAATGTTAGCAGAAGCTTAAAATAGATATGAGACCTTAGATGTTAGACTTATCTCATATCTTACATCTCATATCTTAATACTATAAACTATGTATCTAGAAATTGTAACTCCAGAAGCATCTATTGTATCCGGTGAAGTAGAATCGGTTACAGTACCTGGTATTGAAGGACCATTCCAAATGTTGAATAATCATGCTGCCATCGTGTCTTTATTAGGGCCAGGTAGGGTGAAATTTCAAGGCAGTCCAACAATAGCTCAAGGTTTCGAAAATAAATTCACAAAGGAGGAAACGGGTAAATGGGTTTTAGAAATCAATGGAGGTACCATTGAAATGAATGATAATAAAGTAATTGTTTTGGCAGATTAGATCCAAACTACTATGATATTTTAAAATCCCAAATTTTATTTATTTGGGATTTTTTTATTGTATAATTTTAAAATTAGAACCGTTTTTTTTACAACGCCAAGACTAAATTTATAATTGGGCAACCTCATGTTCTTCTATTTGATCTTTAAGTGACGTATCAAGCTTGTAAAAAATAGATAACTGCACTGCATTTGGAGTAACTCATTTCCAGTATTTTATACAAATATTTTTCATCTGTTTACTGATTAATTTTAATTGATACTTTTTGATAAAAATAGAATACATATTTAAAAATAACTTTATTTTCGCTTGTTAATAACACCACTATGAAAATAAAATACATATCCCTGTTTGCTGCCTTATTTATTGCAATGGTTTCGTTTTCTCAAGATACTGCTGCCGAGGAAGAATTAGACGAAATATTAATTACTTCTAGTAGAATAGATTTGCCATTTTCTGAAAATTCTCGAACCATTACTGTGATTACTTCCGAAGATATTAAAAATAGTACCGCAACCAATGTTACAGATTTGCTACAAACTGTTGCGGGAATCGATATTAGAAGAAGAGGAACTGATGGTATGCAATCAGATATTTATATTCGTGGTGGACAATTTAATCAGACTTTAATTTTAATTGATGGCTTTAAAACGGAAGACCCACAAACTGGACACCATACAATGAATATGATGATTCCTATAGAAGATATTGAACGAATTGAAATAATTAAAGGGCCGTCAGCAAGAATATTTGGTCAAAACGCCTTTTCTGGAGCTGTCAATATTGTAACAAAAAGCAATGTAAAGGAGCAGGTAAAATTGGAGGCAGGAAGCGGTTCATATGGGAAATTGAGCGTAGGGCTTACTGCAGCAACAAACCTTGAAAAATCAAGTCATTTGGTTAATTTTGAATACAATGGTAGTGATGGATATCGTGAAAATACTGATTTTAAAAACATCAATTATTTTTTAAAAAGTAGTATTAAAACGAATCATGAACCTATTGATGTAATAGCAACATTCATTGATCGAAAATTCGGGGCGAGTAACTTTTACACCAATAACCCAGTGTATAACGAATACGAGGAAACTCAGACAAGTTTGGTTGGGATTTCAACGACTATCCATAAAAACAATTGGACTTTTAAACCAAAATTATATTGGAAGAGAGGGCAAGATATGTTTGTTTTAAAGAGGGAGGATCCAAGCTTTTCTAGAAACTTTAACGTTACCAATAAAATAACAGCAGAGGTAAATTCTTCTTTGAAATCCTCACTAGGAATTACAGGTATTGGACTGGATCTTTCTGAAACTACCTTATCAAGTAATAACCTAGGAAATCAAAATAGAACGGTAGTGAATATGTTTGTGGAACATCGTCTTTTATTAGCAAATAACAAATTAGATATTACTCCAGGAGTTTCATTGAGTTATTATTCAGATTTCGATTTTTATGCCTTTCCAGGTGTGGATGTTGGCTATTCATTTTCCGACAATTTAAAAGTTTATGGGAATATTGGCTATTCTTACCGAGTCCCTACGTATACAGAATTGTACACTAATATTCCAAACTTTCTATCAGGTAATTCAGCGTTAAATCCTGAAAAGGCACTTGCAGAAGAATTGGGAATAAATTACACGATTAATAGATTAGAATTGACTGGAGCGGTTTTTAGAAGAGAAGCTAAAGATTTGATAGATTATATCAAAGAAACAGAAGAAAGTCCAATTTTTGTAGCTCAAAACCTAAGAGAGGTAACAACAACTGGTTTTGAATTAAATGCAGCGTATAATTTTATTCTTTTTAATAATACTCAAAGAGTTAAATTAGGGTATGCTTTCTTGGAAGACGATTATCATGATACAAATGTTTACGCTTCAAGATATTTAATAAATACTTCAATAAAGAATCATTTTACAGGGGTTTTTGATTTCACGATTGCTAAAATTATAAAGCCTAGTGTTACCTATAAGTATCTGGAGAGACCAGAAGAGTCCTATAGTATTGTAGATGCAAAACTTGCTGCAACCATGAAGTCATTTTCTGTATTTGTAGTATTTAATAATATTTTTGACACAGAATATTATGAAAGGGACAACGTAATTATGCCGCAGCGTAATTTTGAGTTGGGACTGAGTTATATATTTAAATAGGAATCAATACGCACTTGGTTTAAAACAGGTCTTCCTATTAGAGTAAATGAATTGCAAGGCCTTTTATAAAATTTTAGAAGTGTTTAAAATAATACAGTTCCAACATAAAAAGCCATACCATAAATTATAGCATTTATTTTGGAGGAAGTGTCACTTCCTAGTGCTCCAAAACCCCAACAAAAAAAGCACTATTATTTTTATTTTATGCAGATGAATCTTAACAGATTTATGAAAAATCCAAACCAATCAATTTTTTATGCTGCTAACTTGTTTTACACTTATATCCTAAGTTAAGATGGTAGATTTAGGTGCCTTTTCGTGTTTAATACTTTATCTTATTAACTCTCGGGTCTTATCATAAACTAAAAAGGATTCCCATCCTCTGTATAACAAATAGTCTACGAATTTTTTTCTTTTTTTCTGAATATTGTTTTCTGAAAGAAGCTGTCTCATCCTTTTTTCGGAAAGTTCGTCAAGTGTTTGAAGATAGTCCTCTTCTGAAATTTCTTGTAGTGCAAGTGTTATATTGTATTGAGAAATCTCTCTATACTTAAGTTCTCGGACGATACGTGTTTTGCCCCATTTTTTGACCCTGAATTTCCCCCTCGCAAAAGCCTGGGCAAAGCGTGTTTCATTTAAAAAGTTATGTTGCAAGAGGTGGAAGATAATTTCATCAATAGCTTCAGGAACCATACGCATATCCCGTAATTTTTGATTTACCTCTTTATGACAGCGTTCTTGATAAGCACAATAGCTTTCAAGGCGTCTTGTAGCTTCAGAAACGGTGTATGTTTTATGTGTATTCAGATTGTTAAATATGTAAAAGGTTTCAAAATGCTAATCGATGATTCTTCAATTAGCTATTCTTCATAAAAAAAGCCCCATCAAAATGAATTGAAAGGGCTTTATTTTTAATTAATCTCTTCACCATTTTTATCGTAAAAATGATATTCAAGATAAGTGTAAGCATCTCTTGGTTCAATTGTGACCCATTTTTTATGCTCCATAAACCATTTGGTTCGTAAAGAAGGGATGCCCTTTGTTAAATAGGCTGCTATAAAGGGATGTGCGTTTAATGTCACCTTTTTATAGTCTTTGTTGAATAGGCGTTTTACCTCTTCGTTTATTTTGTCTACCACTCCAATAGGCGCTTCGATTTCTGCGTTTTCTCCATCACCATTACTGGGATTGTCTTCGCGAGTTTTAATATTCATCTCTGGCCGTACGCGTTGGCGGGTAATTTGTATTAAACCAAACTTAGTTGGCGGTAAAATTTTATGTTTAGCTCTATCGTCTTTCATTTCTTCTCGCATATGATCGAAAAGTTTTTTTCTATTGGCGGCCGCAGCCATATCAATAAAATCTACAACGATAATACCACCCATATCTCGTAATCTTAGTTGGCGGGCAACTTCTGTAGCCGCTATAAGATTTACTTCGAGTGCTGTACCTTCTTGTGTTTTCGCTTTATTACTTCGGTTTCCACTGTTCACGTCAATAACGTGCATGGCCTCTGTATGCTCTATAACAAGATAGGCTCCTCTGCTTCCAGAAACTGTTCTGCCAAAGGATGTTTTAATTTGACGTTCTATCCCAAACTTTTCATAGATTGGAACTTTTGAATCGTAAAATTTAACGATGCTCTCTTTATGAGGTGCAATTTCTTGCACATAATCTTTTATTTGTAGGTACAGGGTCTCATCATCTATGTGTATGGCCGAAAACGAATCGTTGAAAACGTCGCGGATCATAGAAGAACCTCTACTTAATTCACTTAGCACCTTTGAAGGATGGTGCGCTCCTCGTAGCTTTTTACACATCGCCATCCAGCGATCAGTAAGATTTTGTAAATCTCTGTCCAGTTCTGCTACTTTTTTGCCTTCTGCTACTGTTCGTATGATAACTCCAAATCCTTTAGGTTTGATGCTTGTAATTAAGCGTTTTAACCTATCTTTTTCTTCTCTTGATTCTATTTTTTGAGAAACAGAAACACGATCTGAAAAAGGAACTAGAACTATATAACGTCCGGCTATCGATAGCTCGGAACTAATTCTTGGTCCTTTGGTGGAAATGGGTTCTTTTACAATTTGTACCAGAATTGATTGATTCGATTTGATGGCATCATTGAGGCCACCGTGCTTGTCAATCTCTTTTTCTAATGGGAATTCTTTTAAAGAAAAATCTTTAAGCCTACCTGAACTGACACTTTTTATAAATTTCAGTAAAGTAAGAACTTTTGGCCCTAAGTCATGATAATGCAAAAAGGCATCTTTTTCATAACCTACATTTACAAATGCGGCATTGAGTCCAGGAACAATTTTTCGGACTTTAGAGAGATAGACATCTCCCACCGAAAACTTGTTGTCCTCTTCTTCTTTATTTAATTCAACTAGTCTTCCATCTTTTAAAAGAGCAAAATCAACTTCTCGTGAACTGGATCTTATGAATAATTCGTAGTTCACTTGTTATTAATTTATATCCATCTCAAACTCATTTGAGACAGATGGATTAAACAATAATTTTTCAAAGAGTTTTTTGTTGTTCACTTTAATATGAACGATTTAAACTCGTCGAAATTATAGTTTTATAGAATTATAAAACAATATAATTTCATTTTCAAAGAACGTTTTACTGGTATTCTAAAATTAAGAAAAAATAGTGAAAACTATTTTTTCTTGTGGCGGTTAGCGCGTCTTCTTTTCTTACGCTTGTGAGTTGCTACCTTATGTCTTTTTCTTTTCTTACCACTTGGCATATAGAACTTATTTAAAGGTTACGATATAAACCGTAACGGATTATTATTATTATTTTACTTCTACTTTAGACTTAACTCCTTCAACAAAAACTTTTGCCGGTTTAAAAGCCGGTATGTTGTGTGCAGGGATTTTTATTGTAGTATTTTTTGAAATGTTTCTTCCTGTTTTTTCTGCTCTGGTCTTCACAATAAAACTTCCAAAACCACGAAGGTAAACGTTGTCTCCACCTTCTAATGAAGTTTTTACCTCGGCCATAAATGTTTCAACGGTAGCTTGTACATCTCCTTTTTCCATTCCTAATTTATCGGAAATTTTTGCTACTATATCTGCTTTTGTCATGCTGTATTCCTTTTAATAGATTTTTGGTATAATTTTATTTTTTAAGATGGCAAATATATGAATTTTAAAATCAATAAATCAAGCCTTAATCTATTAAAATATAATTAGATATAGGTTACTTTTGATTGATGATCAAAAATAGCTCCTTTTTTCATAAAAAACTAATAACGTGGTATTTACGTAATAAACGAGATCTTCCTTGGAGAAGTACAAGAAATCCGTATTTTATTTGGCTTTCTGAAATAATACTTCAGCAAACACGGGTGGTTCAGGGCATACCCTATTATGAGAAATTTATTAAAGAATTTCCTAAAATTGAGGATCTAGCCGAGGCTTCTGAGGAACGTATTTTAAAACTTTGGCAAGGACTTGGCTACTACTCAAGAGCTAGAAATCTTCATTTTTCAGCCAAACTTGTGGCTTTTGAATACGGTGGAATCTTTCCAACGAGTTACAAAGAACTATTGAATTTAAAAGGAGTTGGCGATTATACAGCGAGCGCAATAGCCTCCTTCTGCTATGACGAGGTTACTGCAGTTGTTGATGGAAATGTATATCGAGTTCTGGCACGCTATTTTGGCATAGATACACCGATTAATAGTACAAAAGGAATGCAGGAGTTTAAGTTGTTGGCACAGCAGCTTATAGATAGTGCGCAGCCTGGAACCTATAATCAAGCTATTATGGAATTCGGGGCGACCCATTGCCTTCCTCAAAACCCAGATTGTACTAGTTGTATTTTTAATGATTCGTGTGTGGCTTTGTCTACTAAGATGGTAGGCTTATTGCCTGTTAAATTGAAAAAAGCGAAAGTTAGAAAACGCTTTTTTAATTATATAGTGGTTCGTTCTCTAGACCACCACACTGTTTTACAGCAAAGAACATCAAAAGGAATTTGGAGGCAGTTGTTTGAATTCCCTTTAATTGAAAGTGATGCAGATATGGATATTCTGGAGCTTGTTAAGGACGATACGTATGCGCAACTAGCAGCAGAATTGCAGCTAGAGTCTTTAAGCCTATTCAATGAAAAAGTGATTATTCATAAATTGTCACATCAGCACTTACATACTCGATTTTGGATTGCAGAGGCAAAAGATATTTCTGTAGCGAGGGCTCATTTGGATTTAGAGAGAATTCCGATAGAAGGTCTTCATAATTACGCAGTTCCTGTTTTAATAGAAAATTTTATTTCCGAGTTTTCAGTTTTTAAAATCTGAAAAAAGACCTATCTTTAATGTGCAAAAATTACCTTTGCAAAAATAATTGTAACAATCGATTGAAATTATGAGCGGTACCGTAAACAAGGTTATATTAATAGGACATACAGGTGATCAGGTTAAAATGCATTATTTTGAAGGAGGTGGGAGTATAGGCAGATTTCCACTCGCCACCAATGAAACCTATACCAACCGTACAACTGGCGAAAAAGTAAGCAATACGGAGTGGCATAATGTTGTTGTTCGAAATAAAGCTGCTGAAGTATGCGAAAAATATTTGAATAAGGGTGACAAGTTATATATTGAAGGGCGATTAAAAACTCGGAAATGGCAAGATGATACCGGAAATGATAGGTATAGCACGGAAATTCAGTGTACAGACTTTACGTTTTTAACGCCAAAGGCTGAGCAGAATGCAGCGACTGCTACTGGTGCTGCAGGGAGTGTTCCAATTGCTTCAAGTGAGCCAGAGCCAGCGCCAAAACCACAAGGCTCAAATGAGGAGAATGACATTGCTCCCTTTTAATATTCATTAAATCAAACATTTTGGATATAGAGCCTCCCAGTTTACTTTTTAGCGCTATTATAAGTGTTACTGCAATTACGAGTATAGTTATTCTATTTGTGTTGCTATTTTGTTCAGCTTTAATTTCTGGAGCTGAAGTAGCCTTTTTTTCATTGGATGCTGTTGATGTTGAAGAGGATGAGACCAAACCTTCAAGAAAGCTGCTTATCATTAAGAAGCTGCTTTCAAAACCTAAAAAGCTTCTAGCCACGATCTTGGTGGCTAATAATTTTATCAATATTGCCATTGTTTTACTCTTTGATTCTCTTACAGCAGTTGTTTTTTCTGGCATTTCAGAAGAGTATCATTTAAGGTTCATCGTAGAGGTTGGTGTAGTCACTTTTCTGATACTTTTGTTTGGAGAGATTTTACCTAAAATATACGCAAGCCGAAATAAACTTAAATTTGCAAAAATGATGTCCTATCCATTAAATGTAATGGACACTATATTCGCTCCAGTAAGTCTTCCAATGCGGTCGGTCACCTTGTACATTCACAAAAAATTTGGCAAGCAAAAATCAGATATAAGTGTCGACAGGTTGTCTCAGGCCTTAGAGCTTGCGGATGAATCGGATACAACGCGCGAGGAACAAAAAATCCTTCAGGGAATAGTGACATTTGGAAATATGGACACCAAGCAGGTAATGAAATATCGAATGGATATTTTTGCACTTAGTGAAGCGCTTCGTTTTGAGGAAATCATGCCCGAGATAATAAGAAGGGGCCATTCACGTATTCCAGTTTATAAAGAGAATATTGATACCATAACAGGGATTTTATATGTGAAAGACTTGTTGCCGTTTATTGATGAAAAAGAACTCGATTGGCAAAAGTTACTTAGAGCACCTTATTTTGTTCCAGAAAATAAAAAACTAGATGATTTGCTTAGTGAATTTAAGCAAATGAAAATGCACTTGGCTATTGTAGTCGATGAATATGGAGGGACGAGTGGTTTGATTTCTTTGGATGATATTCTTGAAGAAATAGTTGGAGAGATTAGTGATGAATTTGATGATGAAGACCTTGTTTTTTCAAAATTAGACAATCACACCTTTGTTTTTGAAGGCAAGACACCTTTGAAAGATTTTTATCGGGTCATAAAACTCGAAGACCCACAATTATTTGAAGCTGTGAAGGGTGAAGCCGATACCATAGCGGGATTTTTGTTAGAAATCTCAAGAGGTTTTCCTAAAAAAAATGAAATACTAAAATTCCATAAGTATGCGTTTACAATTGAGGCGTTTGACAACAAACGAATCAAACAAATTAAACTTTCAATTGAACCGTAGTATGCGAATTGTCTTTTTCCTCTTATGTAGTGTCTTAGCGTCTTGCGGAAATGATGTGAGAGTGAAGCCAGATGCGAAACTCCGTCTTGAATATCCGCCTGGAAACTATGAGAGAATGGATGCAGATTGCTCCTATTCATTTATCAAGAATGATCTAGCAACTTTAAAGAAAAATAAGAATTGTGGTATGAATTTGGTGTATCCCAAAATGCAGGCCACCATATACCTTACCTATCAAAAAATACAAAATAACAATATTGATTCGTTGCTTTATGATGCGCAAAAACTGGCATATGATCATATCCTAAAAGCGGAAAGTATTCCAGAGCAGCCTTATGTAAACCCAGACAAAGAGGTGTATGGAATGTTTTACTCAATAAACGGAAATGCAGCTTCGCAATCACATTTCTACGTAACAGACAGCTTAAATCATTTTGTTTCAGGCTCTCTATATTTTAAGGCGAAGCCAAATTTTGATTCAATTTACCCCGCAGTGGTATATTTACGAGAGGATATTCGTAAATTAATGGAAACCATTGAATGGAAAAATTAGTCTCCACTTTGTATTTTTTCTAGTTTAATTTTATTGATTTTTGCATTTCATTTTATAAGATGAACGTCAATCAATCAAAGTGGTTTTATCTAATGCTACTCTCCATCATTTGGGGCAGTTCCTTTATTTTAATAAAGAGAGGATTGGTTGGTTTAACAGACTATCAAGTTGGGGCTTCAAGAATCGTTTTAACCTCTATCTTTTTGTTCAGTATAGGCTTTAAGAGTATTGGGCAAATTAAAAAAAAGCATTGGGTCTGGGTAGCTATATCAGGTCTTGTAAGTTCCTTTTTCCCTCCGTTTCTTTTTGCAATGGCTCAAAATCATATTGATAGTTCGGTTGCTTCCATTTTAAATTCATTTACCCCGCTCGCGACCGTTGTTATTGGGGTGGTTTTATTTAAAATCCTTAGCTCAAAACGTCAAATAGTAGGTGTTTTTATTGGTTTAATTGGAACCATTTTTTTAATAGTAGCAGGTTCCGAACTAAATCAAAATCAAAACTCTTGGTATAGCCTGTTCATAATTATAGCAACCTTAGGCTACGCAGTAAATGTCAATATAATAAAAAGGCACCTAAGTGATATAAGCGCACTGGCCGTTACGACTGGAAATTTTATTTTTATTTTTTTACCAGCATTGCTAATCTTGTATTTGTCAGGATTTTTTGAAACGGTATTAGATTCGGAGGAAATGCAAATTTCCTTGGGCTATGTAGCGATTTTATCATTATTTGGAACCGCGTTTGCTAAAGTCGTCTTTAATAAATTGGTACAAATTGCCAGTCCAGTATTTGCTTCTTCAGTGACCTATACCATGCCTGTTGTTGCTGTAGCATGGGGGTTAATAGATGGTGAAGCCTTTAATTTGTGGCAAGTTATAGCTGCAGGAGTTATCTTTTTAGGCGTTTATTTAGCAAACAGAAAAAAATAACAATTAGAACAATGACGAAGAAACCGATCGGTTCTGTCTGCTTAACAAGTTTCAAAAGGCTGCAAATTCTTTAGAAAAGAAAAAGGCAGTTATAATGCTTAGAATTTGAAGCGCCCAAGGGGTTAAAATAACATTCTAAACCTTTTGTAAATTCCATTTTAAAAATTATATTTGCAGCCCCCTAGAAGGATCTTGAAAGTCAGAATGACTCAAGCCCTTTCACATCGGGAGATTGTATAATATTAATTAATAATTAAACGTTACGCTATGTACGCAATTGTAGAGATAGCAGGGCAGCAATTTAAAGTTGCAAAAGACCAAAAAGTCTTTGTTCACCGTTTAGCCACTGAAGAAGGAAAAAATGTCTCTTTTGACAATGTACTTCTTATTGGCGATGGAGACAAAGTTACTGTTGGCGCCCCGGCTATAAACGGCGCTCAAGTAGGAGCAAAAGTCGTGAAGCACCTTAAAGGTGATAAAGTTATTGTTTTCAAGAAGAAAAGAAGAAAAGGATACCGTGTCAAAAATGGACACCGTCAATCTTTAACTGAAATCGTAATTGAAAGCATTGTTGCTTCTGGAGCAGTTCCTGGAGCGAAAGCTAAAAAAGAGGGAGCCAAAAAAGCAGCTCCATCAAAAAAAGTAGCTCCAGCGAAAGCTGAAGAAACAAAAAACGAAATCAAGGATGCTCCACAAGCGCCATCTCAAGACGTAAGCAAATTAACAGTTGCTGCCTTAAAAGAAATGGCAAAATCAAAGGGTATTGAAGGAATTTCTTCAATGAAGAAGGCCGATTTGATAGAAGCTTTAAGCAAATAATATTAATCTTAAAACCTTAAGAAAATGGCTCACAAAAAAGGAGTTGGTAGTTCTAAGAATGGTAGAGAGTCCGAATCGAAACGTCTTGGCGTTAAGATCTTTGGAGGGCAAGCTGCAATTGCAGGGAACATCATAATAAGACAAAGAGGTAATACACATCACCCTGGTGAAAATGTGTATGGTGGAAAGGATCACACCCTTCACGCAAGAGTGGATGGATTGGTTAAGTTCACTAAAAAGAAAGACAATAAGTCGTATGTTTCTATAGTTCCTTTTGAGGCTTAAGAAATAATTTTAAATCATATTCTAAAACCTGTCTCCATTTGAGGCAGGTTTTTTTTATGGTATCAAGGCATCATCTAAGATCAATAATTGTAACTTGATTTCTTAAACTTTTGAGCGATGAAAAAAACCATGACAAGCATCTTATTTTTATTTCTTTTTATAGTTGGTATCCCTGTTATGTCTCAGGAGATTACGAAATACGATTATTTGGAAGTGATTGTAGTGCAGAAAGCGAACAACGCTGGTAAAGTAAAACGAATACGTGTAGATAATCAGCCCTCGCTGGAAGGCAAGGTTATTAGCATCAATGCTTTGGAAAAAATTAAAGAGACATCCACGCTTCTAAAGTATATGAATGACGCTAATTGGGAGTTTTTAGACAGGCAGGCCGTAGTTTCTGGTGACAATGACCCTGTTTGGATAAGCTATATTTTTAGAAAAAAGAAGTAGTTCCTTTTAAAGTGTTGTGCTTTACCTTTAGGGAATGCCTTTGTTGATTACGAGGCGCCATCGTTAACTGGCATTGCCTCTTGCCTAAAACAAAAAACCCCAAGCAAGAATGCTCGGGGTTTTCTAATATCTAATCGCGAAGCGTTCTCAAATCTAGCATCTAAAAGCACAGCGATATCTACTTTAGTATCTGTAGTATTCTGGCTTGAAAGGCCCTTCTACTTTAACACCAATATATGCAGCTTGGTCATCGCGAAGCTCAGTAAGCTCAACACCAATTTTCGCAAGGTGTAATTTCGCAACTTTCTCATCTAAATATTTTGGAAGCATATATACCTCGTTTTTGTAGGCTGCACTGTTTTTCCAAAGTTCGATTTGTGCTAATGTTTGGTTGGTAAATGAATTACTCATTACAAAACTTGGATGCCCAGTCGCACAACCGAGGTTTACAAGCCTTCCTTCTGCTAATAAAATAACATCTTTTCCATCGATAGTGTACTTGTCTACCTGTGGTTTGATTTCGACCTTTGTATCTCCATAATTGTCATTTAACCAAGACACAGCAATCTCATTATCAAAGTGACCAATATTACAGACAATTGTTTTGTCTTTCATTGCCATAAAATGTGCTCCTTGAACAATGTCTTTGTTTCCTGTAGTCGTAATGATGATATCTGCATTTGGAAGCACCGTTTCTAGGCGTTTCACTTCAAAACCATCCATGGCAGCTTGAAGCGCACAAATTGGATCTACTTCAGTAACAGTAACTATAGAACCGGCCCCTTTAAATGAGGCTGCAGTTCCCTTACCAACATCTCCGTATCCACAAACTACAACACGCTTACCAGCAAGCATGATATCGGTAGCGCGACGAACTGCATCTACTGCACTTTCACGGCAACCGTATTTATTATCGAATTTAGATTTCGTTACACTATCGTTAATGTTGATAGCTGGCATTGGTAAGCTTCCGTTTTTCACTCTCTCGTATAATCTGTGAACACCCGTAGTGGTTTCTTCAGAAAGACCTTTGATTCCAGCTGCAAGCGCAGGGAATTGATCCAGAACCATGTTTGTTAAGTCTCCACCATCATCTAAAATCATATTTAACGGCTCACGGTCTTCACCGAAGAAAAGTGTTTGTTCAATACACCATTCGAATTCTTCTTCAGTCATTCCTTTCCAAGCATAGACAGCAGTTCCTGTTGCAGCAATAGCAGCGGCAGCTTGATCTTGTGTAGAGAATATATTACACGAACTCCAAGTAACTTGGGCCCCTAAGGCTTGCAGTGTTTCAATTAAAACAGCAGTTTGGATGGTCATGTGCAAACATCCCGCAATTCTAGCACCTTTTAAAGGTTGCTCGTTTTTGTATTCTTCTCGCAAAGACATGAGTCCTGGCATTTCTGCCTCGGCCAATTCAATTTCTTTACGCCCCCAATCTGCCAGGGTAATATCTTTTACTTTAAACGCTGTGTAAGGTACTGTGTTCGTAGACATATTTATTATCTTTATTCCCGCGTAAGCTAGAATTTGTTAAACATATAATTTTAATATTCAGTTTGCAAAAATACGCAATATCTATTACAAAATTATGCCTCTTTACAAAACTATAACAGTTAGTGCTACGACCAAAGTTCTTATATGGAAGATAGAAGAATCTTTTGACGAACTTTGCCTTGGAATGAAACTTACCTCTAGCTGCGCCCTTCGGGTTCAGAACATGAAAAGTGATCTTCATAAAAGAGGGTTCATGAGCGTGAGACATCTCCTGGCAGAAGAAGGCTATACAGACCATGATTTATATTATGATGAAAACGGAAAACCACACCTAACAGATTATAACTATATTTCGATTACACATTCGTTTCATTTTTCGGCCATCATCATTAGTGACATGGAAGTTGGAATCGATGTAGAAAAGCAGCGCATTAAGATTTTAAGAATTGCACACAAGTTTACCCCCATTGAAGAATATAGAACGCTGGCGAATGAAGATGCTATTATGCGCAAACTTACCTTGGTTTGGTGTGCAAAGGAATCCCTTTACAAAAGCTTTGCAAACCCTGGCATTAGCTTTCTTCAGAATATTTATGTTGAAGATTTTAGACTCACCGATTCTCAAACTACAGCCAATGTTAGTGTCGCAGCTAAAAGTAAAACCTATAATGTTTTCTTTTTAGAGTTTGAGGAATTTACGTGTGCATATGCATTATTACAATAGGAACACGATATGAATAGTTACCAAGCCTTTGTAAAGAAGATTTCTGATAAAGAAAAAGGATTGGCGATTTTAATGGATCCCGATAAGTTCTTAATTTCTGAAATAGCGTTGTTTTTAAAGCAAATCCCTAAGGAAACAACGCATTTATTTATTGGAGGCAGCACCGTGTTTAACAATCAAACGGAAGTGCTTGTAAGGGCTCTAAAATCTGAAACCCCCTTGCCTCTACTATTGTTTCCAGGAGACTTTTCTCAACTTACATCTAAGGCTGATGCAGTCCTTTTTCTATCGTTGATTTCTGGAAGAAATGTTGAGTATCTAATAGAACAGCAACTAAAAGCGG
Source organism: uncultured Ulvibacter sp. (assembly GCA_938083445.1). Lineage (GTDB taxonomy): Bacteria > Bacteroidota > Bacteroidia > Flavobacteriales > Flavobacteriaceae > Ulvibacter. The sequence goes on from CALKCP010000003.1 coordinate 84,651, forward strand.
TTCCATATTTGAAAAACGCTGAGATTGATATAATACCTACAGGATATATATTGTTGGATGGCGGAAACGAATCGGCTGTTGCTAGGGTTACAAATACGCAGCCCATGGCTCAAGATAATATCGAGGCGATTGTTCACACCGCCTTGGCTGGACAATATATGGGAGCAAAATTAATATATCTTGAAGCCGGAAGTGGCGCATGCTTTCCTGTACGACCTGAAGTGATAGCTGCTGTAAAAAAGGAAATAGGAATCCCTCTTATTATTGGAGGCGGAATTAAATCTGAAGATCAGAAAAAAAGAGCCTATAATGCTGGCGCAGATATGGTCGTTATGGGAACGGCCTTTGAAAAATAAAACACTATGAATATTTCAGTAGAATTGACACTTACACCTTTGCAGGACGATTTTGAGCCGGCTATTATTAATTTAATAAAACGTTTAAGGATGTCGGGCCTAACCATCATGGAAAACCCATTAAGCACTCAGGTTTATGGCGATTATGATACCGTTATGAGTCTGCTTCAGAAGGAAATGAAAACAGCCTTAATGGCAATAGAGAATGGCCTCCTCTTGATGAAAATTGTAAAATCTAATAGAAGCAGCTATGAGCCCCATTTTTGAGTTTCTCTTTGGTCAGTATCGTGGTTATGAAACCATAGACATTGTTTTGGAATTGCTCGCGGCAGTTTTTACAATTGCATCCGTTGTATATTCTAAGAAGAACAATGTGCTGGTTTTTCCAACGGGAATGATTTGTACAGCAATCTTTGCATATCTTTTACTAAAATGGGGGCTTCTAGGAGACACGATGATTAATGTCTATTATTTTATTATGAGCGTATATGGTTGGTATATCTGGACACGCAAAGTTGATTCGACTCACGTAACGCCTATCTCGAAAACCAACGGGAAAGAGAAGGTAGCTTCTGTTGTAATATTTCTAGCTACTTTTGTCTTTGTATGGGGGGTTTATACGACTTTTGATAAATTTAATCATTGGACATCTTACGTTGACACCTTAACAACAGCTATCTTTTTTGTAGGGATGTGGCTTATGGCAAAACGAAAAATAGAGAATTGGATATACTGGATTGTTGGGAATATCATTACCGTACCACTGTATTTTTATAAGGGCCTCACCTTTAGCAGTATTCTTTATTTTGTATTAACAATTATTGCTATTTATGGATATTTTGCATGGAAAAAACACTTAAACAACAGTCCAGTACCTGCGTAAAGATTGTATTGTTTGGGCCTGAATCAACGGGTAAAACGACACTTGCGAGGCAGTTGGCTGAACATTTTAACACACTTTGGGTTCCAGAATACATGAGAGAGTATCTTCAGAAAAAATGGGATACTGAAGGTAAAAAGTGCACAGTAGACGACTTGATCCCAATTGCGGAGGGTCAAATGCAGATTGAAAATGAAACTGCAAAACACGTAGATGACTTGCTAATTTGCGACACGAACTTACTGGAAATATGCACGTATTCTCAACATTATTACAATGGGTTTTGCCCAGATGAAATTAAAAAATATGCAATAGAAAACACGTATGATTTGTATCTATTGACTTATGTGGATGTGCCTTGGGAAGGTGATGATTTGCGTGACAGACCCAATGAACGTGAACAAATGTTTTGTATTTTTGAGACTCAATTAAAAGAGTCTGAGCTTCAATTTGAACTTTTGAAAGGGTCTGAAGTCGAAAGATTTCAGTTTGCAGTTGAAAAAATTATAAATTTGCTTAAGAATAAATAGCATGCTCACAGAAAACGACCTACAACAAATATCCAAAGAGGGGCTTGACGCGGAGATTGTAATAAAGCAATTAGAGACTTTTACCCAAGGAATCCCTTTTGTGAAAGTAATTACCGCTGCCTCCATCGGAAATGGAATTGAGTTAATAGGGAAAGACGATCAACAAAAATTGGTAGGTTTATTTGAAGAAAAGAAGGCAGGTCTTGATTTAGTCAAGTTTGTCCCTGCTTCAGGAGCTGCGACACGAATGTTTGGATTTTTACATCGCTTTTTAGATGGGTTTGACCCAGATAAAGAGAAGCTAAATGATTACTTAAAAAGCCAAAATAATCTCACGCTAAACACTTTTTTTACATCAATGAAAGATTTCGCTTTTGTTGATCAGGTTCGAAAAAAAATCAGAGAACACTATCCCGATTACCGCCACGGTAAAAAGGGACTAAGAGCTCATATTTTCGTAAAAATGATGTTGACTGAAAAGGGACTCAATTTTATGAATAGGCCGAAGGGATTAATTCCTTTTCATAAATATTCAAAATACGCTACTACGGCATTTGAAGAACAATTGTACGAGTCGTCTTATTATGCTTCAGCCAGAGGGGAGGCCTTTTTGCATTTTACATTTTCTGAAAGCCATGTCGATTTCTTTAAAAATGAATTTGAAGATGTGAAGAGACGCGTCACAAAGAAAACCAAGACTAATTTTAATATTTCTTACTCGTTTCAGAAAAAAGAGACTAAAACCATAGCCGTGTCAGAGGCAAATGAGCCAGCCCGGACTGCAGCGGGAGAGTTAATATTTAGACCCTCTGGGCATGGTGCATTGTTGGAAAATATAAACGATATTGATGCTGATGTTGTGTTTATTAAAAACATAGATAATGTTGTCATTGAAGAGCTAACTGAAAACAGTTCTTTTTATAAAAAAATGTTAGCCGGGAAGTTGCTTTGGATTCAAAACAAGGTGTTTGGTTATTTGCGGAAAATTGCAGAAAACAATGTAGATGATGAATGTGTCAAGGATGTCAAATCATTTCTTTGGAATGAATTAAACATAAAGGATATTCCAGACGATGTTGAAAAAATTGAAGACCTATTAAACAGACCTATCCGTGTTTGTGGGATGGTAAAAAATATTGGAGCAGCGGGTGGAGGCCCTTTTTGGGCAAAGGATGATACGGGAAAAACGACCCTACAGATTGTAGAATTGGCTCAAATCAACACACAAGACAAACATCAGCAGACACTAATAACCCAAGCCACTCATTTTAATCCGGTCGACCTGGTGTGCGGGCTAAGGGATTTTAAAGGTAAAAAATTCGATTTGACAAAATTCACGGATCCAAACACAGGCTTTATTACAAAAAAACCTGAGAACGGAGTTTCTATAAAAGCGCTCGAGTTGCCTGGCCTTTGGAATGGTGGCATGGCAAATTGGAATACCGTCTTCGTTGAGGTGCCACTAAGCACATTCAACCCAGTAAAAACGGTTAATGATTTACTCGCTGTAGAGCATCGCCCTCATTCGTAATGCAGTTAGATGTTCTTTTAAGAGAAATTAGATTTAAAGCCGTTCGCAGTAGTGGCCCTGGTGGGCAACATGTCAATAAAACTTCTTCAAAGGTGGAAGTTAGTTTCGTACTCTATTCTTCTGATGCATTAACAAATACTGAGAAAGTTAGATTAATGAAAAAACTAGCTTCAAGGGTGTCATCGGAAGGAACATTGATGTTATCATGCGGCGAAACTAGAAGCCAACATCGAAATAAAACGATTGTGATTAAGAGATTAGTTGCGCTGTTGGAGGAGAATTTAAAAGTCTCAAAAATTAGAAAAAAGACCAAGCCATCTAAAGGTGCTATAGAGGGTCGATTGAAGATCAAAAAAGGGCAGGCTCTAAAAAAAGCGAATAGAAAACCTCCTACATTAGACTAAAAACATATCTTTGCATCATCTCAAAGGGGTGCTATAAAAAACGATTGGATGTAAGATTTTTATTTAATTAAAAATCAATAATCAAGAGTTTTTTTGGCTGAGATTATACCCATAGAACCTGGGCAGGTAATGCTGCTAAGGAAACCGAACGTTAGGACGATTATTTTTTAACGGGGTCAGGCTGTCGATTTGGAGATTTTCTTCAAGCGATATTTTATTAATTAATCATAGAATAATTGCCCCTTTTATTCGTAACACAAGCTGTACGAATGAAGCATTTATTTATTTCCATTACATTACTCGCGATCACTACAAATGCGTTATCGCAAACCCAGGTTAAAGATTCTTTACAAGTCCAGAAGCTCGAAGAGGTTCTCATTAACTCAATTCGAGTTGAAGCAGATTCTCCGATTACGCATTCTAATTTGGACAAAGAAGAACTCGAGAAAAGAAACCTTGGACAAGATATTCCTTACATGCTATCTTATTTGCCCTCGGTTGTAACAACAAGTGATGCCGGTGCTGGGATTGGCTATACCTATATGCGTGTTCGGGGTAGTGACGCTTCAAGAATTAATGTCACTCTTAATGGGATTCCCTTTAATGATGCGGAAAGCCAAGGAACCTTTTTTGTAAACCTACCCGACTTCACATCTTCAGTTGAAAGTTTGCAGTTACAGCGTGGTGTTGGAACTTCCACGAACGGGTCTGGGGCTTTTGGAGCAAGTTTAAATATTCTAACAGACGCGGTTTCAGATACTGCTTATAGCGAAATTGCGAATACGATTGGATCGTATCAAACTCGAAAACACAATGTTAAATTTAGTACAGGAATACTAAACAATCATATTGAAATTGCTGGGAGGCTATCCACAATACAGTCTGATGGATATATAGATCGAGCTTCTAGTGATTTAAAATCGTATTTTTTACAAGGAGCCTATGTAAACAAGAATACATTGATAAAGGCGATTACTTTTGGAGGAAAAGAAGAAACGTATCAAGCTTGGAATGGTATTGATGCCGAAACCCTGCAAAACGATCGCAGGTTTAACCCCTCTGGGATGTACACCGATCAAGACGGAACCCTGCAGTTTTATGACAAGGAAGTGGACAACTATTCTCAAGACCATTATCAATTAATTTGGAATCAGCGATATTCAAATAACTGGAGTAGTACTATATCTCTCAATTATACCTATGGACGCGGTTATTTTGAACAGTATAAAGAGGATGAGCGTTTTGAAGATTATGGTTTTGAACCAATTGTTTCAGACAACTCAGTTATCAATACTACCGACTTAATTAGACGTCGCTGGTTGGAGAATGATTTTTATGCGGCAAATGCAAACGTCAACTATAAAGATGAAAAAGTTGATATCACATCAGGTGTTTTTTATAGTTATTACGGAGGCGATCATTTTGGGGAAGTTATTTGGGCTCAAAATGCAGGAGGGTCGGAGATTAGAGATCGGTATTATTCAGGAAATGGCGATAAAAATGAATTCACAATTTTTGGCAAAGCGACCTACCTTATTAATGATCAATGGAGTGTTTTTGGCGACCTGCAGGGACGATTTGTGAGCTATAAAACAGGTGGGATAACTTCAGATTTGGTGCCTTTGGTCGAGCAAGAAAAGTATCGTTTTTTTAATCCGAAGGCTGGTGCATCTTTTCAATTAAATGCGAGTAATCAGTTTTATATGTCTTATGGCCGTGCAAATCGTGAGCCGCGGAGAAGTGATTTTGAGCAGGGTATTTTTACTGCTGAAAAATTAGATGATTTTGAACTGGGTTGGCGAACGGCGTCCGAAGCAATAAGTGTAAACACCAACCTATTTTACATGAATTACAAAGATCAATTGGTCTTAACCGGAGCCATTGATGATGTCGGTGCTCCAATAAGAGCTACAAGCGGTAAAAGTTATCGATTGGGTCTTGAGATAGATGCAGATATTCAAATCTTAAAAGGCTTAAAGTTAGTCCCAAATGCAGCATTCAGTACCAACAAAAATATTGATTTTGTAACTTCAAAAGATGGTAGTTTGGTCAATTTAGGCAACACCAATACGTCCTTCTCACCAGAAATAATTATTGGAAATCAAATACGATTTAGTCTGTTGAAAAAACTGCAATTTGGATTGCTTTCTAAGTTTGTTGGTGAACAATATATGGGCAACGTTGACAGTGAAACTTCGAAATTAGATAGCTATTTTGTCCATGATTTTAACGTTGTATATACGCTAACAGACATTCCTGTTGTGAAATCAATCGTTTTTACTGCCTTGGTCAATAATATTTTTAACAAGAAATATGTTTCTAATGGCTATTTCTACACCTACGATGATGATTTTAGCGTGCCAGGCGAAATAACAACTATTGAAGGTGCTGGTTACTACCCTCAGGCCGAAATAAACTTTCTGCTTGGAGCTACAATAAAATTTTAGTTATTCACTTGTATATTATCACCATTCCTGGCAACAAAATACTGTTGTAAAGGATACAGAGTCTCGTTTGATTGATGTTGCCCAGTCACAATGTCGTATGTGTTGCTATCGGTTGTGCATGGACAGCTGGCTATGATGCCATTTAAAGACATTTTTGAGCAGCCGTTTGGAATGTGATTTGGATCGCTTAATTCGAAGGCAGTATATAAGTCATTGTTGACGTTATAAATAACAACACCTCTTATGCCTTCGCCATCGAGAACCAAACTATTTCCTGGAAATTTTAATAGGTTATACTGAGGAAGGTTCAGGTTCAGGTTGACACTTATTAATGGATTCAATAAATTTGGATTGTTGTCATTTGGAGATTCGTCCTTATTGCAACCCAGTAGTGCTAAACCAAGAAAAAAAGCGAGAAATTTATTGTTCATATAAAGTGAAAGTTGGAGAACAAAAGTAAGACTAAATATACAATAAATTATTTTTTAGTACCTTTGTAATATGAAATCCCGTCTACGTATGGGATTTTTCTATTTAAAAAATGGCATCTTAAGTGCAATTATAAGTAGTTTAAATAAAAATGAGTTTGTACGATACAAACGATCTAATTATGAGTAAAGTATCATATTACACCGCAGAGGGCTTAAAAAAGTTAAGGAGCGAATTAAATCAACTCAAGGATGTTGAGCGCCCAAATGCATCTAAGGCTATTGGAGAGGCGAGAGATAAAGGAGATTTGAGTGAAAATGCCGAATACGATGCAGCGAAGGAGGCCCAAGGAATGCTGGAAATGCGAATTTCTAAGATAGAAGAGATCTATGCAAACGCACGTCTTATAGATGAATCGGTTTTGGATACGTCCAAAATATTAGTTCATTCGAAGGTGAAGATTAAAAATCAGAACAATGGAATGGAAATGGAGTATAAGTTAGTGGCTCAAAGTGAGGCAGACTTAGCTACAGGAAAAATATCTGTTGATTCTCCTATTGGCAGAGGTTTGTTGGGAAAAAAAGTAGGGGAAATGGCCGAAATTCAGGTGCCTAACGGGGTTGTGAAATTCGAAATTATTGAAATATCACGAGATTAAAGATGGCCTCAATTTTCACAAAAATCATCAACGAAGAAATACCCTGTTATAAAGTTGCAGAGGATAAAGATTTCATTGCTTTTTTAGATATTAATCCAAATACCAAAGGACATACCTTATGCATTCCAAAAATTGAGGTGGATAAAGTATTCGATTTGAATGAAGAGACCTACGTTGCTTTAATGAAATTTACGCGAAAAGTAGCCATAGCTCTTGAAAAAACAGTTCCTTGTAAACGTGTAGGAGTATCTGTGATTGGATTGGAAGTGCCTCATGTTCACGTGCATCTTATTCCTTTAAATGAGATGAAGGAGATGACATTTTCACATAAAATCGCGATGTCTCCAGTACAGTTTTCAGACCTGGCTAAATCCATTAATAAGAACTTAGACTAGAGACAAGATAGCTTGTACGATGGGTTGGTATGGAAATCCCAACAGTGTCGATAGGTCTTTTTTTAATGTCTTTATGAACGTTCGTCTATTTTTAAGCTAATCTCTATGGTTGTTCCTTTATCTGCGTGGCTTTTTAAAACTCTAATTTTTCCATTGTGATATTCATTAATAATCCGTCTTGCCAACGACAAACCTAGTCCCCATCCACGTTTTTTACTTGTAAAGCCAGGTGTAAATATTTTTTTAAAATGTTGCTTTGGCATGCCTTTGCCAGTATCACTAACATAAATACGGGCATGCTTTGCGTTGGTTTTAATAGCAATGGAGATAGTCCCTTTTCCTTTCATTGCATCGATTCCGTTTTTGACCAAATTCTCTATGGTCCAGCTATAAAGTGGCGCATTTAGCTGCACGAAAATAACTTCATCAGGTACATCAAGTTTAAATTCAATTAACTTTGAGCTTCGTCTTTGTAAGTAAGCAAAGGCATCTTTTGTTTCAGCGACTAGGTCAGATTTTATTAATTTTGGGATCGATCCTATTTTGGAAAAGCGGTCGGTAATTGTTTCGAGCCGATCTATGTCTTTTTCCATTTCCTTGATATACTCTTGATTTACATTTTCGGTTTTAAAGATTTCAGCCCAACCAACGAGTGATGATAAGGGAGTGCCAATTTGGTGGGCAGTTTCCTTAGCCATGCCAGCCCACAATTTATTCTGTTCAGAAGACTTCGATGTTTGATAAAATAAATAAACACCTGCAATGAACAAAAACATGATTAAAATAAGAACGGCCGGATAATATTTTAATTTGTTAATAATCGGAGAGTTTCCGTAGTAAATAGTCGCGAGTATCTCATTTCCATACCTGATATCAATTGGCTTGTATTCAGAAGAAAAAGCGGTCACCAATTTCTCAATTTTTTTTATGCTATTAACTTTCGTTTTATGTAAATTTCTGTCAGTATATACGCTATCCTTGTGGCTGTATACAATCATGGGTGTTGTCGTATTGCTTTTAATAACCTCTAAAGATGTTTCACTAATTGTAGCATCCTTGTCGTCATTTTGAAGCTCGGTTTGTGCAGCGGCCCAAATCTGCATTTTATCACGTTCATTGTCTTTCAATTGATTAAAAAAGGCATAGGTATTCCATAAGATCAAGCCAATAATAAAGCAGGAAGCTATAACAAAGAACCAGCGAGTGAGAGTAGAGTTATTTTGCATAAACTAAATGAGTTTTCGATTTAAATATAATGGAAATATGTTGATATTATTGTTTAATCAAATTTTTAGAACCTTTCTATATTATTTACATTTGCATTGAATGATATCTATTCTCCCACAAGACATTAGCACAGCAAAGCTCCACGGCTACCTATTAGGTTCTATAGCGCCCCGTCCTATTGCTTTTGCAAGTACAATTGACAATGATGGGAATATGAATTTATCGCCATTTAGTTTTTTCAATGTTTTTAGCGCACATCCGCCAATTTTAATATTTTCTCCAGCAAGAAGAGTGCGTGATAACACCACAAAGCATACGTTGGAAAATGTATTGCAAAATAAAGAGGTGGTCATAAACATAGTGAATTACGATATGGTGCAGCAAATGTCGCTGTCATCAACTGAATACGCTGCTGGAGTTAACGAATTTGAAAAGGCAGGCTTTACTGAAGTAGCTTCTTCCTTAATTGCTCCATCGCGCGTTGGAGAATCTCCGGTGCAGTTTGAATGCAAAGTAAATGAAATTATCGAACTAGGGAACGAAGGTGGTGCAGGAAACTTAATCATTTGCGAGGTTGTAAAATTGCATATAGACGAATCCATTTTAGATGATGATGGAAAAATAGACCCCATGAAGTTGGATGCTGTCGCTCGTATGGGAGGGAATTGGTATAATCGCTCCAAAGAAGGAATGTTTGAAGTGCCGAAGCCATTGTCCACGCTTGGTATTGGCGTGGATGCGCTACCGATAGAAATACGTCAGAGTCGTATTCTTACTGGAAATGATTTAGGAATGTTGGCAAATGTAGAGGCCTTACCTAAAGAAGAAAATTCTTTTGTCAATACGTCAGAAGAAATTCATAAATTAGCACAAGAGAAACTGTTAGAAGGAAATGTTGCCGAAGCGTGGGAACTATTGTTGGGTAATAAGTAAGAACAGCAGAATCAATTTAAGCAGCGATAGTAATAAATAATAAATTAGATACTTAAGAGATGGAATTACAAGGAAAAATTAAAATAATTGAGGAAACTAAAACCTACGGAAATAATGGTTTTAGAAAGAGAGGAATGGTTATTACCACAGAGGAGCAATACCCTCAGCATGTTATGATTGAGTTTGTGCAAGACAAAACGGATTTGCTAAATGCATATCAAGTTGGTATGAATGTAAAAGTGAGCATAAATGTGGGAGGACGAGAATGGGTAAACCCTCAAGGAGAGACCAAGTATTTCAATTCAATTACAGGATGGCGCATTGAGAATGTAGACCAGTCTGCTTCTCCAAATATGCCCCCTATGCCACCTGAAGATGCCTTTGAGCCAACAAGTGATTTAAAGGAAGACGACCACGACGATTTGCCTTTCTAATAGGGCTGTAAATGACCGATTTTCCTAAACGAAGAAACCAAAACAAAAGCATGGAGTTAGGTTTTTAATTCACTGACTTTTGAATCGAGTCTATAGTTTTAATTAAATTTTGAACAACATCATTATTCTAAATCCCGCTACTAAGCGGGATTTTTTTATTTTTACTAGATGAACATCACTAAAACAATAGAGACCGTTTTTAAACGAATCTTACCTTCTCCCTTTGCTATTGCTATTCTACTCACCTTGCTAACAATGGTGTTGGCATTGATTTTTACAGAAGCGCCGAAGAACGAATCTCATTTTTTAGCGATTCTATCCTTTTGGGAACATGGAATTTGGAACAATGCCCTGTTGGTGTTTGCGTATCAAATGATGCTCATTTTAGTGTTGGGACACATATTAGTGCTAAGTAAGCCAATGAATGCTCTAATCTCCAAACTTACAAACCTGGTGACGAACACCTCAAACGCAGTCTTGATGGTTGCGGGAACCACGATGATCGTCTCCTTCTTTAACTGGGGTCTCGGACTTATTTTTGGGGCAATCTTAGCGAGGAAAGTGGCTGAGGCCGCACAGCTTCGAAATTTTAAAATCAATTATCCACTGGTAGGCGCTTCTGGGTATGTAGGTTTGATGATTTGGCATGGAGGAATCAGTGGATCGGCTCCCCTTAAAGTTGCCGAAAGTGGTCATCTTGCCAGTTTAATGGCTGGCGTAAGTGATAAGAATATTATTGAGCAACTCCCAGATTTCATCCCTTTTTCGCAAACGGTTTTTAGCACGTTCAATTTGGTGTTTTTCGGAATTTTGTTGGTGATCATACCTCTGTTTTTATATTTTTTGGGAAAGAAAGCAGAAGTAACAGCTACTAATTTACCGATTTACAAAGGACCTTCTACTACCAAAATGGGACTTGTGGGTATGGAGCGTTTGGATCATTCAAAAATAGTTGGCCGTAGTTTTGGGCTTATTATTTTACTTGCTTTTTTCTATCAGTATTTTGGTGCTTTAGGCTCTTTGGCGATTACTCCTAATTTACTTAATTTCTTTATGCTCGGATTGGCGTTGGTGCTGCACGGTAGTTTCTCAAGCTTCTTAAATGCTTTAGAAGAAGCGATTAAAGGGGTGGGTGGAATACTAATTCAGTTCCCACTTTATTTTGGTATCATGGGAATTATGCGCGATAGTGGTATGGTTGTTCAAATTTCAGATTTCTTTGTTTCGATAGCGACTGCGAGAACACTGCCACTGTTTACCTTTTTTAGTGCTGGCTTGGTGAATATATTTGTGCCAAGTGGCGGCGGGCAGTGGGCAATTCAAGGCCCAATCGTTGTTGAGTCTGCCCTTAAATTGGGGGTGCCTTTGCCAAAGGCAATAATGGCACTTGCCTATGGCGATCAAATTACAAATATGCTCCAACCGTTTTGGGCGTTGCCACTATTGGGAATCACAAAATTAAAAGCTCGTGAAATTTTGCCATATACTTTAATGCTCATGGTCATAGGATCTGCGGTATATTTAATTGGGCTTTACTTGATTTAAAATCATGTTTTATTTATCACAAGACCTAGACTTTCCAAACCCCTCTGAGGCCGATTTAGATGGGCTGTTGGCAGTTGGCGGGGATTTGACTCCTGAACGTTTATTGCTTGCGTATAATATGGGTATTTTTCCATGGTATGAAAATAATCAGCCAATACTCTGGTGGAGTCCCAATCCAAGGATGGTTTTGTTTCCTGAAAAGATGAAAGTGTCTAAAAGCCTTGGGAAGCTCATTAAAAAAGAAGTGTATCAGGTTACTTTTAACAAAGCATTTGCAGAAGTAATTGAAAATTGTTCAAAGATAAAGCGAGAAGGGCAAGGCGGAACATGGATTACTGATGAGATGCAAAACGCATATATTAACTTACACAAATTAGGTCATGCGACCTCTGTTGAGGTGTGGCGCAATAGAATTTTGGTTGGGGGTTTATATGGAATCGATCTTCATGAGAAAAAAGTTTTCTGCGGTGAAAGCATGTTTAGTTTAGAGAGCAATGCTTCAAAAGTGGGGTTCTATTATTTGGTTTCAAAATTCGCTGAAAAGGGATACAAGTTTATTGATTGCCAACTACATACAGCTCATTTAGAAAGCCTTGGTGGAGAGGAAATTACGCGTATTGAGTTTTTAAAAAGGCTTGACAGCTGAGTGTTTGATTGAATTTGTTCTCTGACTAAAATCAACTATATTCGTGATATAATTTAATTTTCATTCAATGAAACATCGCTTCTTAAAAATCTGCTCTGTATTTATATTAATCTTCTCTGTGAGTCTTGCTTTTTCACAGAATTCTGAGATATTACCAAAAGGACTTACAGAAGTAGAAAAAGGAATAATTTCCCAATACGAGTTTAAGGGTTCAAGAGTAACTGATCCGCCTGCAGGACCAGTGAGGGCTGCTGCAGAATGGGAAGAAGTGGAATACCTCGTTGTAACATGGCAATCAGCTTTTCAAGGAATTCTTCGACAGATTGTAGCGGCAGGCGTTCAGGAGTGTAAAGTAATTATTACGACACAGAATCAGACGTCCGTTTCAAATTATCTTACCGCCGGGGGTGTAGACCTTACGAATGTAATTTTTATGAATGAGAATTGGGATAGTATTTGGATACGAGATTATGGTGGAAATACAATCTATTTTGATGATGTTGGAGATCGTGCAATAGCAGATTGGATCTACAACAGGCCCAGACCAAATGACGACATTATTCCTTCTGCCCACGCACTACTAACAGATATCCCTATCTATATAACGAATACAGGCACAAATGACCTAGTGAATACTGGAGGTAACTTTATGTCGGATGGTCTAGGAAACGCATTTGCTTCAAGTCTTATATTAAATGAAAATGAACCGGGCAATCCTTATGGGGTTTCAGCTAAAACGGAAGCACAGATTGATGGAATTATGGAGGCTTATATGGGTATCAGTAATTACATCAAAATGGAAACACTGCCCTATGATGTAATTCATCACATAGACATGCACATGAAGCTTCTAGATGAAGAAACGTTGTTGGTAAGCCGATATCCTAATGGGGTTGCTGATGGCCCACAAATTGAAGCGAATATCGATTATGTCTTGAGTAATTTTCAATCGGTATTTGGCACTCCATATGATGTAAAGTGGATTGATGCGCCGCCAAGTACGGGCGGAAATTATCCAGATAGCGGAGGCTATTATAGAACCTTTAGTAATTCAGTGATAATAAATAAAACCATTTTGGTCCCTACCTATAGGCCAGCAGTAGATGCTCCGGCTTTAGCCTATTATGAGGAGCTTATGCCTGGGTATAACATCGTAGGTATTGATGTCGATAACCCTGGTGAAAATTTAATTTCACTGTTAGGCGCCATACATTGTATAACACATACTATTGGTGTTGCAGAACCTTTATTGATTGTTCATCAGCCTATTGATACTGCACTTCAAAGTAGTTCTGTTACAATAGATGCAATGATAAAGCATGTTTCTGGAGTTAATGCTGCAAAGGTCTTTTGGAGAGAAGCGGGTGCTGCTACATTTAATGAAACTGCGATGACCTTTATTAGTGATGACAATTGGACTGCCGATGTAACTATCGCAAGCAGCAATATTGAATATTATATATGGGCAGAAGCGAATTCAGGTAAATCGTTGACTAGGCCTATTGTCGCGCCAGATGGATATTGGACTATTGATGTTGAAAATTTATCCATTGAGGATTGGGCTCAAAATCATATTTCAGCTCCCTACCCAAATCCAACGAAGAATACTGTTTCTTTTAATTTGGAGAATATTGCAGGACCTATTTCTGTTTCTATTTATAATTTATTGGGCCAGGAGTTGTTTGCAACGGATCTAGATAATGGAAATGGAATTGTAAAACTAAATTTAAATGACGACTGGAACGGGACCTTGTTTGTAACATTTGAGGGAGACTTTGGTGTAGTTCATAAGAAGATAATAAAGCTCTAGGCTTGTTATTATGAGTATTTTTTTATATCACTGTTAAAACTGTAATGCCCTAACTATGAAAAAGCTTCCTTGGTTACTTCTCGTGTTTTTTTCCTTCACTTCAATGGCTATATGTGCACAAGAAATAGAAAGTGACACGATTGAAAAGAATAAAAAAATTGATGTGGTTCGTGTGTATGAGCAAATGGCTCTAGATGGTTCCAGTTCGCCCTATATGTACAGAGAATTGGCGTATTACTATTATTTTAGAAATGACTATGATATAGCTAAGACATGGTTCGAAAAATTATTTGAAGCTGAAGAGCAATCTGATAAAAAAGTAAAGCATCGCTATAGGCAAACATTGAAGGCCCTTAGCTTGGACTATAAAGACAATCCACACCTTGTTAGAACAAGCGCGAATTAAGTTGTACCTGAGTATTTCTATAGCAAAAATTCGCATGGTCGTTTACCATTCCCGTGGCTTGCATGTATGCATATACGACAGTACTTCCTACAAATTTGAACCCACGTTTCTTTAAATCTTTACTGAGCCTTTGACTAAGTAGCGTATTGGCCGGAATATCAGACATTGATTTCAAATTATTTTGAATGGGTTTTCCGCCTACAAAACCCCATATATACGCACTAAAGCTGCCAAATTCATCTTGTGTTTTCTGGAAGGCTATTGCATTGGTGACTGCAGAATGGACTTTCAATTTGTTTCGTATGATCCCCGCATCTAGTAGTAGTGAATCTGTTTTTTCCTGACTGTATTTGGCAATTTTAGTATAATCAAATCCATCAAACGCCTTTCTAAAATTCTCGCGCTTGTTTAAAATTGTGATCCAGCTTAAACCGGCTTGAAAAGTTTCAAGTAGTAAAAATTCAAATAGTGTTGCATCATCATACACGGGGACCCCCCATTCCTCGTCGTGATACTTTACATACAAAGGATCAGAACCGCACCAAGAACATCTTTTAGTATTCATAAATTTAAGTTTAGGCAGTGATGTAAATTGATATGTTACATCTATTTTTGTATTTCTCTTTAGGAAAACTAAATGTAGTAAGTATGCGTAATTAAATACGACAAAACCTTGATGAAAAATACAGTAGAAATAGAGAATCGTGCTACATTAGTAATAAAAGCACTAGAAAAAGCAAAGTCGTATCGGGAGTATCGTGAACTTGTTTCAAATCATGTGAAAAATGGCACGAGCACCGGACCGAATCAGACAGAGGCATTGGCAAAGTATACCTTGCTTAATGATTCACGAATGAGACGGTTAGATAAGACAACCAAAATCTCTGAGATTATCATAGACAAACTAAAAGGTTTCAAAGGAAATCAAACATGGTTGGTGCTTACTGAAAGTTGGTGTGGTGATGCAGCTCAGTCAATGCCAGTTATGAATAAGTTGGATGAAATTTCAGATAACATTGACTTAAGAGTTGTGCTACGTGATCAACATCTTGATTTAATGAATGCTTTTTTAACGAATGGATCTCAGTCGATACCTAAAGTAATTATTTTAGATACAGATACAAAACAAGTACTTGGAGAATGGGGCCCCAGACCCTCCACTGCGACAGAAATGGTGCACACCTATAAAAGAGATCACGGTAGCTTATCCCCAGAATTCAAGCAAGATTTACAAGTGTGGTATAACAAAGACAAGGGAGTTACTATTGCGGAAGACTTAACGAAGCTGATAAAGTAAGGTGTCGTTTTGTTATGAAACCCTCTGGCTTGATTGGATAAATTTTCTAAGAAAAAAGAAGCTAGCTAGAGGTGGTTTCTAATTTCGTCTCGAAACCTTCAATGCTAAGGCTATTTTCAACCGAATAATCACCAATTTTAGTACGTCTTAATGCTGATAGATGTGCGCCGTTATTCAGGGTTTTTCCAAAATCATGTGCAAGTGATCGTATATAGGTCCCTTTGCTACAAACAATTCTAAAATCAATATTAGGCAGCTCTATATTGGTGATTTCAAAAGCTGATATATGCACAGTTCGCTTCGGAATTACAACTTCTTCCCCAGCTCTAGCATATTCATAAAGTCGTTTGCCATCTTTTTTTAAAGCTGAAAAGATGGGTGGCTGTTGTTGAATTTCGCCAATAAACTGAAGCGTGGTTTCACTAACGTTTTCCGAAGAAATAGAAGAGTAATCAAATCTTGCGTCAATTTCTGTTTCTAGATCATAGCTTGGAGTGGTTGCACCCAGCGTAATAGTTCCGGTGTATTCTTTTTCTTGTGCCTGATACGTATCAATCTTCTTAGTAAATTTCCCTACACACAATATGAGCAACCCTGTCGCTAACGGATCTAGCGTTCCTGCATGTCCTACCTTGATTTTTTTTATCTTGAATTGCTGTTTAATAAGCCAGCGAATTTTATTAACTACCTGGAAGGAAGTCCATCCTAGAGGCTTGTCTATGAATATAAGTTGTCCTTCTTTGTAGTCTTCAACGGTCATTATGAATTATATAAGCCAATTGTGATTGCAATGATACCTACTGCCAAGCAGTAGATTGCAAAATAAGACAGTTTGCTTTTCCGCACAAGAGAAAGCATCCATGTACAAGCTATCAAACCAGAAATAAATGCTGCCATAAAGCCTAGTCCGAGCGTTGTGAAATTTGCAGATTCAGAAAAAAGATCACCACTCACAAGGTCTTTCCCAATTTTTCCAAAGATCAAGGGAACTACCATTAAAAAAGAAAACCGAGCCGCTTTGCTCTTGTCATTCCCTAACAATACGGAAGTGGATATAGTAGCCCCACTTCTGGAAATCCCAGGCAGCATTGCAATGGCTTGCGAAATACCAATGATGAATGCACTTTTGAAGGTAACTGCTTTGCCTGTATATTTTGCCCTGTCTGCCAGCCATAAAAGAATCGCGGTTACAATTAACATAGCGCCTACAAAGGCGATGTTGCCTCCAAAAAAGCTTTCGAGTTGCTCTTCAAAAAGAAGTCCGATAACCACAGCTGGCAACATGGAAACAATAATTTTAGTTACGAATTGCGTTTCTTCATTCCATGTAAATTTTAAAAGGCCACTAAGCAGTTCCCAGACATCTTTTCTAAAAACGACCAACGTACTTAATGCCGTAGCAAAGTGAAGTACAACCGTAAAAAGCAAACTCTCTTCAGGAACAGAAGTATCTCCAAGAATTGCTTTTCCTAATTCTAGGTGGCCACTAGATGAAACGGGTAAAAATTCGGTGAATCCCTGTATAATACCAAGGACAATAGCTTCCCATGTACCCATAGTTTATTTTTTCTTGTATGGATTAAGTAGAATAGCATACACCTCTATTCCAAACCCAATAAGGATAAGGGCAGGTGCCAATCGAATACGTCTCCAATTATAAATTTCCGGATTAAAAACATTGGGATCGTCGCTGCCTCCCCCTGTCATAAGTATAAACCCTAATACAATTACTGCGATCCCAATGAGCATAAATTTATAATTTTTACGCTCAAAGACAAACTGCGATTTTATTGATTCTTTCCGTTTTTTCTCTCCCATAACTAGTTAAATTCTGTATAAATAACCTCCTGCCCAAGCGACATTTGTGCTATATGATTGGACGACATCCCTGTACTAATTTTAGCGAGGTGCAATGCATCCTTTTTATTTAAAACCTTGTTCTTCATTTCGCGAAGTGTAAGTCCTCGTTCCATACCACTATTGATATAAAAGAACGCTCCGCCGGGGTTGTAAAAAACGATGTCATTTCTGCCTCCTTCATTTTTTCTTTAATTGTAACTTCAATTTGCTCACAATTTTCCTTCTTAGTATTTTGAATAATACAGCCCTGCGCCACAAAAATACAAAGTATTATAAAACTAGTATTTTTAATAATAGAGTTCATCTGTTTTTAAATTAAGAAAACGCTGTGTAGCGAAAAAAGTACTCGCCCAACTAATAAAAAGACCCATTAAGAGAATAAAACCGAATAAAACACCCAAGAGCAATCTGTCCTGTAAAAGCTCTAATTCCGGGAAGCTTCTATTTAAATAAAACAACACAACGCCCATTCCTAACATAGCTAATAAAGCACCAATAAGCCCTAGTTTTATACTTTTCCAAATAAACGGTTTTCTTATAAAATGTTTGGTTGCTCCAACCATTTGCATCGTTTTAATTGTAAACCGTTTCGCATAGACGGAAAGTCGGATGGAGCTATTTATCAAGAGCACTGCGATACATGTAAAAATTCCACTTATAATAAGCACCCAGAGGCTTATTCTTTTAACATTGTCATTTAGCAAGGCAATAAGAGGTTTATCATAGACGACCTCTTCAACAAAATTTTTGGTCAGAATTTCTGCTGTAATGTCATCCAATTTCTCTGGCGACACATAGTCGGCCAATACGTATACATCGACACTATTTTGTAATGGATTATAGCCTAGAAATTCCATAAAATTTTCACCGATTGCAGCACTATGCTCTTCTGCGGCTTGTTCTTTCGAAATATAGGTTGTCGATTTAGTATAGGCTGCTAATGACAAACTTTGTTTCAATTGGGTGATTTCAACTTCTTTCGCGGTATCTTTAAGATAGACGGTTAGTGCTATTTTTTCTTTGAAATGATCGGCAACATTTTTGGTATTCAACACCAATAGCCCTAGAAGGCCTAATAAAAACAACACAAGAGATATACTCAGTACAACTGAGAAATAAGAAGAAATTAATCTTCGTTTTTGGTATTTATCAAAAGATGAAGCCATAAAAGGTTAAGAATTAATATCAAAAATATCCGTTTTTGTAATTGAATACAATTTGGATCCTAATTACAAAAATACAAGGATTTTTAATTCTGTGACTTACTAACGTTTAAAGTTTTGTCTTTCGTGCAATACTTGTAAATTTGCTTTCCAAAAGCAGCAAAAATAATGAGTAAGTATCATTTCAACGATATAGAAGCGAAGTGGCAAAAGTACTGGGCTGAGCATCGAACTTTCAGGGCTGAAAATGAAAGTATCAAGCCAAAATTTTATGTTTTAGATATGTTTCCGTATCCCTCTGGAGCAGGTTTGCATGTGGGTCATCCACTTGGTTATATTGCTAGTGATATTTACGCCCGATATAAACGACACCAAGGTTTTAATGTATTGCATCCGCAAGGATACGACTCATTTGGTTTGCCGGCAGAACAATTTGCCATTCAGACAGGCCAACACCCTAGTAGAACTACTGCACAAAACATTACGCGTTATCGTGAGCAACTCGATAGAATTGGCTTTTCTTTCGACTGGAGCAGAGAAGTAAGAACCTCTGAGCCAAGTTACTATAAGTGGACACAGTGGATTTTTATACAATTGTTTGAATCGTGGTACTGTAACGTGCTGGAAAAAGCGATGCCCATTTCCGAATTAGTCCGAATGTTTGCAGATGAAGGAAATGAAGGGGTAAATCATTCCTGTGGAATTGACACTCCTGTTTTTACTGCTGCCCAATGGAACTCCTTTTCAGAAAAACAACAACAAAAAGTGTTGCTAAGATATCGGCTTACCTATTTGGCTGAAACGGAAGTAAATTGGTGCCCCCAATTGGGGACGGTTCTGGCGAACGATGAGATTGTAAATGGAGTTTCAGAACGTGGAGGGTATCCAGTGGTGCGTAAAAAAATGAAACAGTGGAGCATGCGAATTACAGACTATGCGAAACGACTGTTAGATGGATTAGATGCAATTGATTGGCCGCAGCCATTGAAGGATACCCAAAGGAATTGGATCGGTAGATCGAAAGGGGCCTCTGTGATTTTTAAAATTAAGGACAGAGATGAAGAAATCGAGGTTTTTACTACGCGTCCAGACACCATATTTGGGGTTAGTTTTATGACCTTGGCACCAGAACATGATCTCGTAGATAAGTTAACCACAATAGAGCAGCGGATTGATGTTGGGAAGTACATAGAGGACACGGCGAAGAGAACGGAGAGAGAACGATTGTCTGAGGTAAAACGAATTACTGGGGTTTTTACAGGAGCCTACGCACAGCATCCGTTTACGGGTGAGGAAATTCCAATATGGATTGGAGACTATGTGTTGGCAGGTTACGGAACAGGAGCTGTTATGAGCGTGCCTTGTGGAGATCAGCGAGATTATGATTTTGCGACCCATTTTGATATTCACATACCTAATATTTTTGATGGGATAGATATTTCGAAAGAAGCTCATGTTGAAAAGGAGCATGTTACTATTGGAAATAGTAGTTTTTTAAATGGTTTGAGTGTGTCTGAAGCTTCAGAAAAAGCAATCGCAGCATTGGAAGCAAAACATGCGGGGACAGGAAAAATTAATTATAGGCTAAGAGATGCAGTGTTTTCTCGCCAACGTTATTGGGGAGAGCCTTTTCCAGTATATTATAAGGATGGGTTGCCACAAATAATAGACGTGAGTCATTTGCCTTTAGTATTACCAGAAGTTGAAAAATACCTTCCAACACAGTCGGGGGAACCTCCGCTGGGGCGTGCAGATGTATGGGCTTGGGATACCGTAAATAATGAGGTGGTAGATAATAAATTGATTGATCAGGAGACGGTGTTTCCACTTGAGTTAAACACCATGCCGGGTTGGGCTGGAAGTAGTTGTTATATGTTCCGCTATATGGATTCGTCTAACAGTGAGGCATTGGCTTCGACCGATGCTATGAAATATTGGGAGAATGTTGATCTATATGTTGGAGGCAGTGAACATGCGACAGGTCATTTATTGTACAGTCGTTTTTGGGTTAAAGTATTGTATG
Organism: uncultured Ulvibacter sp.; assembly: GCA_938083445.1. GTDB lineage: Bacteria > Bacteroidota > Bacteroidia > Flavobacteriales > Flavobacteriaceae > Ulvibacter. Next base: position 105,625 of record CALKCP010000003.1, read on the forward strand.
ATCGCGGACTTTTACTTGTTGATGAACCCTTTAAAAAGCTCGTCAATCAAGGGATGATTCTTGGTGAGAGTGCATTTGTGTATAGAATTGAAGGTGAGAATAAATTTGTTTCTGCCGAATGTGCCGAAAAGCATACTGTACAGGCAATTCATGCAGATGTTTCCTTTGTGAACTCTTCCAATGAACTTGATATTAAGGCATTTAAAGAGTGGCGGGAGGAATATAAAAATGCTGAATTTATTACTGAAAATGACAAACCCTTTTTGGTTGCTCGAGAAGTCGAAAAAATGTCCAAATCTAAGTACAATGTGGTGAGTCCAGATGATATATGTTCGCGCTATGGAGCCGATACTTTACGCATGTATGAAATGTTTTTGGGGCCTATTGAACAAGCGAAACCATGGAACACGGCTGGAATTACAGGAGTGCATTCTTTTCTTAAGAAGCTATGGAAGTTATACCATACAGGACCAAACGATAGTTTTTACTTCACAAATGAAGATGCTAGCAAAGGGAGTTTAAAAGTATTGCATAAAACCATTAAAAAAGTAACGGAGGATATTGAGAACTTTAGTTTTAACACCTCAGTTTCTACTTTTATGATCGCGGTTAATGAATTAACAGCTCAAAAATGTAATCAACGCGAAGTATTAAAAGCCTTGGTTATTTTGATTTCTCCATATGCACCTCATATCGCTGAGGAATTATGGAGTAAATTGGGTTATATTCATTCGATATCTGAGGCTCCCTTTCCTGTTTTTGATGCCAAGCATTTAATAGAAAGTAGTAAAGCCTATCCAATTTCATTTAATGGAAAGATGCGCTTTACATTAGAATTGTCATTGGATTTAAGTAAGGATGACATAGAGTCAGCTGTTCTTTCTCATGAGAAGACAAAGCAGTATCTAGAAGGGCGAACGCCTAAAAAGGTAATAGTTGTTCCAGGAAAAATTGTAAATATCGTCGGATAGTTTTTCAAATGTATTGAAGTTTTTAATCTGTAATTACATTTGCATAGTATTTGATATATTCAGACAAACTCAATAGCTCGAGGTTCTCCTTCCATGCATGACATAAGTTGCCTGTTAGGTATTAGTGATAAACAACAAGAGTCTTGAAATATCAGAAATAAAAAAATTATGATTGGATACTATGTTTTAGCAGCTGCGGTCTTTTTAGTTAGCATGTACGTTAGTAATAAATTGAAAAGTAAATTTAAAAAGTACTCTGAAATCAAACTTCAAAACGGACTTAGTGGTCGAGAAATTGCTGAAAAAATGTTAGCAGATAATGGCATACTTGATGTAAAAGTGACTTCAGTAAGTGGGATGCTAACAGATCACTATAATCCTGCAAACAAAACTGTAAATTTAAGTGAAGGGGTGTATAATCAAAGAAATGCAGCAGCAGCAGCGGTAGCAGCTCATGAGTGTGGTCATGCAGTACAGCATGCCACCGCTTATAGTTGGTTGCAACTTCGCTCTAAAATTGTGCCGGCAGTGGGGATTTCAAGTAAACTTTCCAATATTGTCATTATGGTAGGATTAGTGCTTTCTGCGAGTGGCACTGCGTTAGGGTCAGGTATTTTTTTAATAGGAATCCTCCTCTTTGCGGTAACCACAGCATTTGCATTTATCACCTTACCAGTTGAATTTGATGCAAGTAACCGCGCTTTAGCTTGGTTGGAAAAAGAGAAGATGGTCACAACGAACGAGTATGACGGTGCAAAAGATGCTTTAAAATGGGCGGCACGCACCTATGTTGTAGCGGCCTTGGGGTCTTTGGCTACCTTGCTCTACTTCGTTAGTATGTTCATGGGAAGAAGATAGTTTGTTTAACCCGAAACATTATCTGGATTGTAACCCAAATAGGGTGTTTCTACTTCATTAAACTCAATTCCGAAATTTTCAAGTTCTTCTAAAATTGGATCATAGACTTCCTTTGAGAGTGGTATTTGTACCCCAGGGGTAGTAATGTCTTTATTTAGAATTTTTATAGCTGCAATAGCAACTGGCAGCCCGACTGTTTTAGCCATGGCAGTATATGTTTGATCATCTCCAATTGCCACCATACTGCTGTCTATCTGGTATTGTTTACCCCCAAGATCATAACCAATTTTATGATACATAACGATCATATCTTTGTCATCTTCATCTAAGGTCCACTTATCCATTAATATTTGCTGCAATGCCTGTGCAGGAGTTGCATTAGAAATGCCGATCTTTTTTTCATTATTGAAAATATCTAGATCTAATAGTTTATCCCACATCAAATCATCCTGGTCAATTTTTAACGTATGTCGCAATTTTAGAGCTACAGAATCTGTCGGGGAATAAGGCAAAAACAAGTTGATAAAATCACGATATGATAAATTCTCAGAATCTGGGATATTATAACTGTCGTCTGTCATTCCAAGTTGTACGAACATATTCCACGACCTGCTAAAACCAACTCTTCTGATAGTTCCTCTATACAATGTGAGTACATCGTCGAGCTTATAAATGGATTGATATTTCAATGAATTCCGATTCGCATAAACTTCAAACTTTCCGTGGCCATCAACCTCAATAAACTCAGTTCTTCGAAACAATCTGTGGTATGGGATGTACTTATATTTTCCTTCCTGTATAAATTCAGCCGATCCTCCTTGTCCTGCTAAAACTACGTTCCTCGGGTTCCAAGTGAACTTGTAATTCCACAAATTATTATCGCTTTCAGGAGCAATTAAGCCTCCTGTAAACGATTCAAATAATATTATTTTACCCCCATTTTCACGAATACGGTCAATAATTTTCATTGCGCTCATATGGTCGAGACCGGGGTCAAGACCGATTTCATTCATAAAGACTAAACCCTTCGCTTTTGCTTTGCTATTCAACGACTGCATTTCATCACTTACATACGATGCAGTTACCAAGTGTTTGCCAAATTCTAGACAGTCTTGAGCCACTTCAAAGTGAAAACGTGCAGGCAACATTGAAATCACCAAATCACTATTCTGAACCGCTTCCTTGCGCTGAGATTCGTTAAAAACATCCAATAAAACGCCACGTGCATTGGGGTGATTTGCCGTAAACTTTTGAGCGGCTTGTATGGAAAGATCCCCTATAGTAATAAACAACGCTTCCTCGTTAGATTTGTCAAGTAAATAACGTATCAAACTGGCGGCAGACCGACCTGCTCCTATGATTAAAATATTTCTCATTGGTGGTTTTTAATTAACTTTGTAGAATTGTTATGATTAACACGAAAATACTAAATTGCATACATACGACACCATGAATTACGACAAAAAAATAGTGGCTTCTGCCGCCATATTAGCTGCCGGGGCTATAGGGTTGGGTGCTTTTGGAGCCCACGGATTAATTGATGTAATAAGTGCCAAGGCGTTAAGTTCTTTTGAAACCGGGGTAAGGTATCAAATGTATCACGCCCTTGCATTGCTGATTATTGGGTCTACAATGTCAATTTCAATTAATACGCGCAGGTGGGTGTATCTGTTCTTTATTTCAGGAGTTTTTTTGTTCTCGGGTTCAATTTACTTTTTGTCGCTGAGAGAAATATGGCCGTTTAGTGTAGCCATTTTAGGACCAATAACACCCATAGGAGGGTTGCTATTAATTTTGGGGTGGTTGCGATTGCTTTATGGAATTGTAACAGTAAAAAACGGATAATTATACTATTTTAAACTGCATATTTCTAACGGATTTATTATTTTTGCGTCACAACTATTAAAATAAAGTATGGTAACTAACAACCAAACTACTAAAACGATTTCGTTAACACCGATCGGAATTAACAGCAAAAAAGTACACTACCAACTCAGTCCTGAGGAACTTCAGAAAAGAACACTCGATAATAGACAAGGCAAAATCACAGAAAATGGAGTTCTTGCTGTAAACACCGGCGAATTCACGGGTCGCTCTCCGAAGGATAGATTTATTGTCAAAGATGAGATTACAAAAGACAAAGTATGGTGGGGCAATATTAACATCCCTGTCTCAGGAGATATGTTTGATCGCCTTTATGAGAAGGTTACTACATACCTTTCTGAAAAGGAAATTTTTGTAAGAGATAGCTTTGCTTGCGCCGATGAAAATTATAGACTAAACATACGTTTGATTAATGAATACCCCTGGTCTAATATGTTTGGTTACAATATGTTTTTAAGACCTACCGAAGAAGAATTGGAGGGTTTTGACCCAGAGTGGCTTGTTATTAATGCGCCAGGTTTTATGGCAGATCCTTTAGTAGATGGCACAAGACAACATAATTTTGCGATTTTAAACTTTTCAAAGAAGATTGCCTTAATTGGGGGGACAGGATATACTGGTGAAATTAAAAAGGGAATTTTTTCAGCGCTTAATTTTATTCTTCCAGTAGATAAAAACACAATGCCAATGCATTGTTCTGCAAATGTGGGAAAAAATGGTGAAACTGCTATTTTCTTTGGACTATCTGGTACAGGGAAAACAACCTTATCTGCAGATCCGGAAAGAAGGTTAATCGGTGATGATGAGCATGGATGGACCGCAGAGAACAGTGTTTTTAATTTTGAAGGAGGATGCTATGCAAAAGCCATCGATTTAAGTGAAGAAAACGAGCCGGACATTTATAATGCGATTACGCCAGGGGCTATTTTGGAAAATGTCATTATGAATGCACAAGGGGAGGTTGATTACACGGATGTGTCCATAACACAAAATACGCGTGTGAGTTATCCTATTGAACATATTGAAAATATTCAAGTTCCATCGATTGGGTATAATCCGAAGAACATCTTTTTTCTCACGGCTGATGCTTTTGGTGTTTTGCCTCCAATTTCTAAATTAACACCTGGTCAGGCAGCCTATCACTTCATTAGTGGATATACCGCTAAGGTAGCAGGTACAGAAGAAGGGATTAACGAGCCTACTCCGAGCTTTTCGGCTTGTTTCGGCGCGCCTTTTATGCCATTACATCCCACCAATTATGCTGAAATGCTCAGTGAAAAAATGAAGGAAGCAGATGTAAATGTTTGGCTTATTAATACAGGTTGGACCGGAGGACCCTATGGTGTTGGTGCCCGAATGAAATTAAAGTATACCAGAGCTATGATTACAGCAGCCCTTGATGGAAAGCTGAAAGACATGGACTTTGAAAGACATCCTATCTTTGGTCTGGATGTTCCACAAAGTTGTCCGAATGTTCCAGATGAGGTGCTAAACCCAAGACAGACTTGGAAAAATAAAGAAGCCTACGATAGCCAGGCAAGACAGTTAGCTGTTTCTTTTAAAGAAAACTTTGCTCAGTTTGAAGAATATGCTAATGAGGAAATTTTATCCGGTGCGCCGATAGCACTTTAATGTCAGCCTAGTATACAAAAAAAAAAGGCTTGCCGGTATGGCAAGCCTTTTTTTGTATACTGCTTTGAAATTATTTTTTACTATTATTTACCGCTTTAATATACTTTTCGAGCGCCATCGTCATTGATGGTGTTTCTGGTGTTGGTGCTTGAATATTCACAATAAGGCCTTTTTCTGCCGCCGCCTTTACGGTGGTGTTTCCGAAAACTGCAATACGGGTTTCTTTCTGTTCGAAATCAGGAAAATTCTCAAACAATGACTCAATACCGCTTGGACTAAAGAATACTAAAATATCGTAAAACACATCTCGTAAACCACTCAAGTCACTTACAACCGTTTTGTAAAAAGTAGCCTGTTTCCACTCAATATTCAAGTCGTTTAAAATAACAGGCACTGCCGGTTTCAACTTATCTGATGTTGGAAGTAAAAACGTTTCGTTTTTATATTTCTTAATCAGTGGTGAAAGTTCAGGAAACGTCCTTTTCCCTACGTAGATTTTTCTTTTTCTGTACACTACATACTTCTGAAGATAATATGCAACCGCCTCACTAAGGCAAAAATATTTCATAGAATCAGGAACTTTAAAACGAAGTTCTTCAGCAATTCTAAAAAAATGATCTACAGAATTTCTACTATTTAGAATGATGGCTGTGTAATGCGCCAGATCCACCTTTTGTGAACGAACATCCTTCCCAGAAACGCCTTCTACATGAATAAAAGGCACGAAGTCTATTTTTACCTTTTGACGATCAATCAGATCAAAATATGGAGAGTTTTCAACTTTCGGTTCTGGTTGCGAAACCAAGATAGTTTTCACTTTCATACTAACAATATTTTAAATATTATCTCGCATCATTGTAACGTCTTGAATAAGATAAGATACGGTGCAATTTCAAGTGCGCAAAGATACAAAATAAAATAGAAGAAATTGTTTAAAATCGCATTACCAAGTGATTTGTAACTATTGAATAAAGTAAAGCAGTTTAAAATCAATAGAAATCCTAAAAAAGCGAAGATGAACATCCGAGAAGGTTCAACACTATAAAAAAGGAGTAAATTTCCTATAAATACGAACATTCCAAGCAAATTCCGATAGCTCAATTTTTGGTATAGATAGTTGTTGGCTATTGCCTCAATACTAAAAATTGATGCTATGATTTTTTCTATCAAAAGTTTCATCAAAATAAACAGGGAATATGCAGCACATATTCGAACAAACAACCAGGGGTTCGTCTGACTAATTTCCTGGTTATTATGATTAAGCAGAAAAAAAAACAGCAAGGATACTGATAGTACTTGAGAAACAAATAAGAGTAGGTTAAATGGATGCTTTAAGGCATCATTTTTACCCTGAACATAAAAGTATTTGTTGTTAAAAGGTAGCATGACAAACTCGTCAAAGCGCCTTGGGTAAAGGTATTTAACAAACGTAAAAATAAGGAAACAACCCACCAAAGATATAGTAATCCAGTCAATAGATTCTATATAGCGCTCCATGTATTGCATAGCCTATTTTAAGAACAAAGATACGGCAAAATAAATCTGAGCAAAGTCCTTGTATTAGAATTTCTCTAACATTTATTTATCTAAAAAGGGGTACATTTGCCCTAAAAAGGGAGGATGTCCAAAGCTCTAGTGGTAATACCCACTTTTAATGAATTAGAAAATATTGAGTTATTGCTTCAACATATTATTTCGTTGCAGTATGAATTCGATGTTTTAGTAGTGGACGATAATTCGCCAGACGGCACGGCACAGCTTGTGAAAAAGCAGATGGGGGTATTCCCTGGTCGCATTTTTTTATTGGAAAGAGCTGGTAAGCTTGGCTTAGGATCTGCATATATAGCTGGTTTTAAATGGGCTTTAGAAAAAGACTATGCCTTTGTTTTTGAGATGGATGCTGATCATTCTCACAATCCAAAAGATTTGATACACCTATTAAACGCCTGTTCTAAAGATGGTTTTGATATGGCCATAGGCTCGCGCTACGTTACAGGCGTTAATGTTGTGAATTGGCCTATGAATAGGGTGCTCATGTCCTGGTTGGCTTCGAGGTATGTTAGGTTAATTACAGGAATGAATATTTTTGACACGACAGCAGGATTTATATGCTACCGTCGTGAAATTCTCCAAAAGATTAATTTAGATGAAATTCAATTCATAGGGTATGCGTTTCAAATTGAAATGAAATACAAGGCGTATTTGAGTAAGTTTAGGATCAAAGAAGTACCTGTGGTCTTTACGGATAGAACGAATGGCGAGTCTAAAATGAGTTCGGGAATAATTTCTGAAGCGATATTTGGAGTCTTAACAATGCGATTAAAAAGCTTATTTAACATGCTAGATATATAATGAACCTTATTTTAATAAAAAACGCACAGATTGTTAACGAAGGACAAATTCTTAAAGGAGATGTTTTAATAAAAGGCGATCGTATTGCAGAAGTGGGAGAGAGTATTAGTGTAAAATCGTCTGAAACCAGGGTGATTGATGCAGACGGCTTTTATTTGGTGCCCGGAATGATTGACGATCAGGTACATTTTCGAGAGCCAGGGCTTACGCATAAAGCGACCATTGCTAGCGAATCAAAGGCAGCGTTAGCCGGTGGAATAACTTCCTTTATAGAAATGCCTAATACCGTGCCACAAGCCACAACGATTGCTCTTTTGGAAGAAAAATTTACCATAGCAAGTGAGACTTCCTGGGCGAACTATTCATTTATGTTCGGTGGTACGAATGATAATTTAGAAGAAATTTTAAAAGTTGATGAAACAAAGGTCGCAGGGCTAAAACTGTTTTTAGGTTCTTCAACCGGAAACATGTTAGTCGATGATCCAGCTATTTTAGAAGAAATATTTAGCAAAACTAATTTGCTCATATCGGCGCATTGTGAAGATGAAACGACCATTAAAAATAATTTAGAGAAGTATGTCTCAGTTCACGGAGATGATATTCCTATGCAAATGCATCCAGAGATAAGAAGTGCTGAGGCCTGTTACATTTCTTCATCAAGAGCAATTAAGTTGGCTAAGAAAACCGGAGCAAGGCTGCACGTTTTTCATCTGTCTACCGAAAGAGAAACACATCTTTTTAGCAATAAATTGCCTCTGGCAAAGAAGAAAATAACGGCAGAAGTTTGTATTCATCACCTCTACTTTACCGACAAGGATTACGCGGCCAAGGGGACTAAAATAAAATGGAATCCAGCCGTAAAATCACAAAAAGATAAAGACGGTTTATGGAAAGCATTAAATGATGGTAGAATAGACGTCATTGCAACCGATCATGCTCCACACACATTGGAGGAGAAAAACCAAGTGTATACCAAAGCTCCTTCGGGAGGGCCTCTCGTGCAGCACGCTTTAGACGCCTTGTTTGAAATGCACCATAAAGGCTATATTTCTGTTGAAAAATTAGTCGAAAAAACAGCTCATAATCCAGCGATTTTATTTCAAATAAAAGACAGAGGTTATATTAGAGAAGGCTATAAGGCAGATTTAGTATTGGTAAATCCAACGGCACCTTGGACGGTCAATAAAGAAAATATTGGATATAAATGTGGATGGTCCCCATTTGAAGGAACAACATTTAAATCTAGGGTAACACATACTTTTTTGAATGGCGTTCTCGTTTATGAAAATGGAAAGTATCCTAAAAAAGGACCTTCAGAACGATTAACGTTTAACCGATAATGAAAAATATAGCGTCTATTATATTAATATTAACTTTTTGGTGTTGCCAAGATGTGAAACGCCCAGAAATCCCCGTGAATTTGATACCAGAAGATCAAATGACTGAGGTTCTCACGGAAGTCTACCTTATAAATGCGGCTAGAAGTTTTGATAATAGGACGATTATGGATCAAAAAATAAAATTAGACTCCTTTTTTTTTAGAAAGTTCAATATCGACAGCCTTCAATTTGTTGAAAGTAATGCCTATTACACCTCTAATTTGAGCGCATATAATAAGCTGTTCAAAAAAGTCGAAGAAAGAATGACTCTTCTAAAGGTAGAAGCGGATAGTATGATGCTTGTATTCGTGCAAGAATTAGAAGCGAAACGAATTCGAGATAGTATTACCGAAGCTCATAAGGACACCACATTAACAGTTCAAAAAGACACACTGTTTGTAGTTGTAAAGGACAGCCTAAACCTAAAGAAAAAAGACGCTTCAGTGATTGTGCCAAAACTAATAGAGCCCAGAATTATGCAATAGCATTAAGGCTTTCGTAAGAAATCTTTGGCAACTCTAGCTAAAGTTTCTTTAGAAGAAGCAAAGCTAAAGTTTAGTGCGTTGCTAATTTTTTCGCTGTCATAGAATGCTGTTTTGTACAAAGAGTGCACTGTTGATTTAGGTAGTTTCTGGTTTTTCCCTAGGAGTAGAGCAAAAAAGCTATCAACTGAACTAACGAGTAAAAGGACCCATTTCTGAATTTTTTTAGTGGGTGGCTTCTTATGTAAATTCAGAGCAATTTCTGAAAGGAATTCTCTGTAATAAATATTTTCACCGACTAAAACAAAAGATTCATTTACAACTTGGCTCTGCATTAATTGTAGCATGGCCTTTGCTACATCTTTTACATCAACAATTCCTACACTCCCTGGCGTATAAAAAGAAATTCCTTTGTTAACCGAATTAAAAATCAAGCCACTACCACGGTTCCAATGCCCCGATCCGATAATAACTCCCGGTTGCACGATCACCGCATCTAATCCTTCCTGTGTCGCCCTCCAAACTTCCATTTCAGCGCCGTACTTCGAAATAGAATACATACTATTATTGCTCTCAGGGTCCCACTCTGTCTTCTCCGAGATTAAAGCTCCATGGTCTTCTTTGCCTAAGGTTGCAATCGAACTTACGTGAATCAATTTCTGAATCATATTCATTAGACATAGATTGACCACGTTGGCTGTACCTTCGATGTTCGTTTTTTTAACTTTAGCGTAGTCTTTTTGATTAAAACTTATAACCCCAGCTGCATGATACACATGTGTAATTCCTATAAAAGCTTCAGAGAGGGCTGGAACATCGTTAATATCTGCGTTCACCCATTCAATTTTTTGAAATAAATTCCCTCCAATTTCAGGCGTTTCAGAACACAAAGAAAAGACGTCTTTTACACTGTCAAGAGTGCTCGACTTGCGGCGAATGGCACGAACGGTATGACCTTCTTTCAGAAGAAAATACAACAAATGTGAACCCACCAAACCTGTACCGCCGGTAACTAAAATCATGAGATCAAAAATACTCTTTTTTGTAATACTCTTTCCTTTTTTAAAGTATCCGTCTATCTTTGTGAAAACTTAAGGAATGCAACTAAAAAATTTCACTAACGAGCTACAGTGGCGAGGAATGATTCATGATGTAATGCCCGACACGGACACGCATTTAATGGAGCAAATGCGCTCGGCATATGTTGGTTTTGATCCAACGGCAGATTCACTTCACATCGGTAATCTAGTACCGATTATGTTATTGTCTTTTTATCAACGTTGCGGGCATCGACCTATCGCATTGGTTGGGGGCGCTACTGGGATGATTGGGGATCCTTCAGGAAAGTCAAGTGAACGGAATTTATTAGATGAGAAAACATTGAGGCACAATCAAGAATGTGTTCGAGAACAATTATCACGCTTCCTAGATTTTACTTCAGGCGTTGAAAATCAAGCCGTGATGGTCAATAATTATGATTGGATGAAGGATTTTTCCTTTTTAGATTTCATTCGGGATGTAGGGAAGCACATACCGGTAAATTATATGATGGCTAAGGATTCTGTTAAAAGTAGATTGACAGGTGAAAACGCAGAAGGAATGTCTTTTACAGAGTTTACATATCAGCTGGTGCAAGGTTTCGACTTCTTGCATTTATTTAGGGCACATGATTGTACGCTCCAAATGGGAGGAAGCGATCAATGGGGAAACATAACCACTGGAACTGAATTGATTCGGAGAATGGATTCGGGCAAAGGATATGCGCTTACATGTCCACTCATTACGAAAAGTGACGGGAGTAAGTTTGGTAAAAGCGAAGGTGGGAATGTGTGGTTGGATTCAAAACGGACTTCCCCGTATAAATTTTATCAATATTGGCTAAACACAAGTGACGATGATGCTGAGAAATATATTAAAATATTTACATTTTTAGATAAAGCAACTATCGATAGTCTTGTTGCAGAGCATAAGGAAGCACCGTATAAGTACATGCTTCAAAAACGCTTGGGCAAAGAGGTTACAACAACTGTTCATGGGGAGGAAGCCTACCAGAATGCTGCTAAAGCATCAGAAGTGCTCTTTAGTAAAACAGCATCAGACGATATTCGAAAATTAGATGAGGCGACTTTCTTAGATATTTTCGACGGGGTTCCCATGGTTGAACTTGAAATGGGGTTAATTTCGAATGGTTTGGATATCATTGGAGCACTGGCAGAGAAAACAGGGTTTTTGAAATCCAATAGCGAAGCCAGGAGGGCTCTCAAAGAAAATTCTATTTCAGTAAATATGTCAAAAGTTCGTGAGGGTTATACGATCACATCAGACGACCTTATAAATAACACCTTCATTTTACTAGAACGAGGAAAGAAATCTAAGTTTATTTTAAGAATTGTTTAATGCAAAAAAGGACCCCCTAGGGTATATATACTTGAAGGTTCTTAACGGCCCTTGTTCACAATAATTTGCCAGTTATTATCTGCTTTGATTCGCAGGTCATCTGGGCCCTCTTTGTTCCATTTCTCCAGTGTGTTTACGCCCCATGCGTTATAAAAAAGATATAATTCGTTGTCAATTATTTGATATGCTTTTGGGTTTATGCCCACCTTTTCGCCATTTTCTGCAATGGCATACGCACAAAACCCACCATATTTTGGCACAAACATTTGAGGGTTCTTTTTAAATTCTGAAAGATTTTCTTGTGAAGAAAATGTATATTTTATTCCTTGGAAAACTGCTTGAAACTCGTTGCTTCCCTCCTGAGCTTCGTTTAAAAAATAGGCAACAACGTCATATCCCTCAGCAGCACAGCCTTTTTTTAGGTTTGCATGTTCTTGTGATAGTAAGTTAACGCTTATTAAAAGTACTAAGATGCTTGCAAATGTCTTCATAGGTTTTATTTCGTGTGGATTTGACTAAAAAAAGACCGAGAACTTAAAAATAGTTACAGATAATTCACAACTTCTGGATACGGAATCAAAGAGCTAATAAGCAGTGCGATACTATTCTTTGCAATTAAGGTAATGCTAATTAAAATAGATACTACCAGCATGGCAACGGCAATATTGTTCTTTTGAATTTCTTTAAATTCATTGACACTTTTTGTAAGCACGGAGAAGAGTAAAAACACAGAACTGTTTATTAGCACCGCTGCGATAAAGCCAATGAACAAATAAAGCCCCGAATATTTTACAATTTGAAACGCGTCTATAGCTTCAGTTTGTGTTGTTGAAAGCCGAATAACATTGCTTATGGATGGCAGTATTTCGCTCAATATGATCCCGATAGACAGGAAAATACCCGACGTAAAAATAGTAAAGGCAATATTCTCACCACTAATGTCTTCGTTATTAAAGAAAAGCATTTTTAATATTTTATAAGAAATATAGAAGACTACGACCGATATTGTAATCGTAAGAATAATTTCAAGTAAGGCGAGGCCAAAGAGTTGTGTATTCATAGTGTTGTTATTTACTTGTTAGTACGACATTCCAATGTTTCGTGTCATTAAAGTTACTGGGCAAGACTCCAGCCGAATAGTACTTGGCCGTTGTTTCCCATAAAATGTATTTTTTTCCTCTGTAGCGTTTCGTTTTTCCGTTTCCTGGAATATTAAGCCCTAGAATAGAATGTCTGTAAAAATCACTGTTAACGATAGCTACGTCATAGCCAAAATGCTTTAAGATTGAATAAATAAGCACCGTTCTTGTATCACAATCACCTTTTAAATTTTTGATAAATGAAATGGGATTTTGAACACCATAGAGAATATTTCCAATACAACATTCGGGGCAATCCTCTAAGACATCTTTTATTGAATCTTCATAGTTTTTAGCGGGAAGACAGGCTTCCTGAAACACAAAGGAATACGGAATGTCTTGAATACAGCTTACAACCATTTCAGCAAATTCCATCTGATTTAATCGTTTTGCTTTGTTAATTTTGCTAAAGGTAGCCATCACTAGGTCCAGTTTTGGCGCGTCTGTTTTATCGATATACGCATATAAACCTCCCCAGAAATTTTGTTTAGAAATTGGCTGGTAGTTTCTTGTGGCGTGTTTTAGGTCGAGATAATCGCGTTGCCTTACAGAGAGCGAACCATTGAAACTATTTCCGAAGTTGTCTCTCCAGGTTCGCATGTTGGTGTAGATAGGGATTGTGTCGGTTTCTTCTATTAAAATAGCGTTGGTTACAGTTTCTTCTTCTGAAAAGCCTGTTCTCTCTGTTGTTACAGTCTTAAACATATTTAGGAATATTCCTCCAATGAATTTAATTCCGAAGAAAAAAACGAATATGAAAAGACTTTGACGAACCAACATGCGACCCGAAGGCTTGCCTATTAATTTAATGGCACTGAAAATGGCGAGAGTAATGGCTGCAATAAGAGCTGGGATGTCTTGCAATCCGGAAGCGATTTTAATAATACCAAAGCCAATTACTGTTGCTACAATGGTTATAAAAACCCAGAGGCAGCCATCGGAATTTGTCATTGGCTTTTTGTTCATTATTGCACCATTAGATTACAACCTCTTATGTCACTTGCGTCAAATCTACCTAAAACTTCAAAACCTCCATCTTTTCTAATTCGACCTAAGTCTTGAGTGGCAATAAACGAACAAGAATGTAGATTTGCAAGATCGATCACGTTGATACCTCCTGTTTTATCTTTTACAAAGGACAAAGCATCTTCTGTGTCTCGAGTGCGTATTTTCATCCATGGTGGTGTGTAAAAAACACCTTCACCTGCAGAATATGCTTGAGATAGGAGTTCGGTCATTCCATATTCACTGTGAATTTGGTCCAAACCAAAGCCTTTTTTTAAGGTTGCATGAAGCACGTCTTTTATCATCTCTTTTCGCTTGCCTTTCATTCCGCCGGTTTCCATTACAATAGTATTTTTTAAGCTGAACTTTTGATTTTCAATAAGGTCCAAGAGTGCATATGAAACACCAAGAAGGATGGTTTTTTGATTGTTTTTTTCAAGAAAGTTTAATTTTTCTATCAGTGCTGCGGTGTCATTTAAATAAAAGCCACTATGTTTATTACTACTTCTCTCAATAAGAGTATTGACCATGTAAACGAGCGAAGACCCCCCTCTTTCCAGATACGACGGAAGTAAGGCAAGAATTACATATTGCGAAGGATTCCCGTACATCAACTCAAAAGTGTTTAAAAAACTTTTTTCATAGAGAGGTACATCCGAAACGTGATGTTTGCTCGTAATGCTGCCAGTTGTACCGCTGCTCGTAAAGGTGATACTTTCGGATGCTAGCTTAGAAAGTACGCGATGACTTTTAAAAAACTGAATGGGTAGAAACGGGATGTTTTCAATTTTTTTCACGGAGGCAGGAATCACTTTCATTAAATCACAAAACTGCCTGTATACGATAGTATTTTCATATTGATAGCGAAAAACTTCAATAGCAATATGCTCGAAATCTTCAGAGCTTTTAATAGAGAAAATGGCTGTTTCCAACATGGTATAGTTTCAGAAAAATCTATTTCAAAAGTAGGGAATAAAAAAACCTCTACGAAAATAGAGGCCTTTAAATTAAATGTATATTAGAAAGCTAATGAACCACAAGTTTTTTAGTTAGGGAGGCCTGCCCATTCTCAATTTTAACAAAATAAATACCACTATGAAGTTCGGATATATTTAATATTCCTGAAGTCAACGTTCTGCTAATGACTCGCTGACCTAGCACATCAAAAACGATTACTTTCTTAATTTCATCTGTATTTGAAATAATATTTACGTGCCCCTTGTTAGTCGGATTTGGATATAACGTAAAATAATCAGCTTCAAATTCTCTATCACCTAAAAGCTGTTCAAAAACTACATTATCAAAGAAAAAGGCTTCAGAGCCAGAATTCGTTCTCGCTTCAATTATTAATTTCACACTAATATTTGGACGCTCCTCAATGGATAAAGAAACAGTGTTCCAGCTTCCTTCAATTCCAAGGTCATTGATGTCATTTCCTGTTGTATTCAGTAGATCGTATTCCATAGTATCGCCTAGATCTTTTATATAGATACGCAGTCTATCAGAGCTCGATGTATTGCTTGTGCCATCGCCTTCATAGCCTGTTTCACTAATAAAATAATCAATCGAAATTGTTGGTGAGTTGGCAATTACAGTGTCAAACTCTAAGATAAAATTGCCGTCTACATCGCTAATTTCATAGCCTTGCTGTCCACTTGGGAAAGGCAACACCGCAGCAGGAGGCGAATCCGTGACTCCAACAAAATCGCCGTCAGTTAACCCCTCTCCTGGATTGTTATAGGGTTCATAGCGAGCATTGAAGCCCATTTCTTGATTTATAAAAGTATAATCTAAGAGGGGTTCATCTGCATTATTTATTAAATCGTGGGGTATTGCTGGATCTCCAGTATCGGTGTAGTTACTTGAGAAAACAGGGGGTTCTTCAAAACTGGTAAATGCCAGTTGTGCTTGGGACATTGTGCAAATAAATAGGATTGGTAAAAAATAAAACGTATTCATAATAAAAAGGTTTAAAAATCGACTAAATAAATGAAGGATCCATTATTTAGTCAATGCAGGGAAGTTGATGTAAACCTTACTGAGGTTAAATATAATCAGAATATTTAAGAATAGCCTATGTTACTTTAACGTTAACATTTAATAAATAAGCCATTGGTCAAGAGGATTAAATATTATATTTATACTTTGGAAATCAATTTAAGTGTATGAAGAAGAAAGATATTCGGATTTTATTGGTTGACGATGAGCCAGATATCCTTGAAATAGTTGGGTATAATCTTTCTTCCGAAGGGTATCAGATATTTACGGCAACGAATGGAATAAAAGCTGTCTCTGCTGCAAAAAAACACCTACCACATTTAATTATTTTGGACGTTATGATGCCGGAAATGGATGGCATTGAGGCGTGTCAAAAAATTAGAGCCAATCCAGAAATGTCGGATACAATCATTACTTTTTTAACGGCACGTGGTGAAGATTATTCTCAAATGGCAGGTTTTGAAGCGGGTGCAGACGACTACATTACAAAACCAATAAAACCTAAAGTTCTAGTTAGTAAAGTAAATGCCTTATTGCGCCGTTTTAAAGAGTCCAATGATGGCGTGGCAAATATTAGACTTGGTGACTTGGTTATCAATAGGGAAGAATATAAAATCATCTTAAACGACTTGGAAATAACATTGCCTAGAAAAGAATTTGAATTATTATCGCTTTTAGCCTCCAAGCCTGGAAAGGTGTTTAAACGAGAGGAGATATTGGATAAGGTCTGGGGGAATGAGGTAATTGTAGGTGGCAGGACCATAGACGTTCACATTAGAAAACTTAGAGAGAAGCTAGGAGATGATAGATTTAAAACAGTCAAAGGGGTTGGGTATAAATTTGTGTTATAGTGGTAAAAAATGTTAAAAAAACATATGCGTTTGCGGCATACACCGCAACATTTATAACGATTTGTTTGACAGTTGTTCTGGGAGGCTTTTTCTATTTTTCAAAAACTGGGGGCCTATGGACCCTCTTGGGATTTGCCACTATAAGTTATGTTTTTTCTTTCTTTATAATACAAAATAGAGTAGAACAGTTTATCTACAGACGTATAAAAAAAATATACGACGATCTCACTTTATTAGAAGCTACCGACTTCGGTCAAAGAGAAATCACAACCGATTTAACAACACTTACGAAGGATGTGGAACGATTTGCTCGGGATAAAAAGTTAGAAATAGAAACGCTGAAAATTCGAGAAAATTATCGTAGAGAATTTATTGGAAATATTTCTCATGAGTTCAAAACACCATTATTCACTGTTCAAGGATATATCGAAACACTATTGGACGGCTCCAAAATGGATAAAGATATTCGGAAAAAATATTTAAAAGGAGCAGTGAAAGGAGTAGAACGACTCATTTATATTGTGAAGGACTTAGATATGATTACCCAGCTGGAAGTTGGTGGTTTGAAATTGGATGAGGCACGGTTTGATATTGTTGAATTGACAAATGATGTATTCAATATTCTAGAAATGAGAGCGGCGAAGAAGAATATCTCTCTTGTCTTAGATGTTCATTCTAATAAGCTCGCTAGCGTATACGCAGACAGAGAAAGAATACAGCAGGTCTTGTCCAACTTAGTAGACAATTCTATTAAATATGGAAAACAAGATGGTACGACCGAAGTGAGCATTGAAAGCCTTATTAAAAATAAAGTCATTATTCGAGTAACGGATAATGGGGAAGGCATCGATGGTTCTCATTTACCGCGAATATTCGAGCGCTTTTATCGCGTGGATAAAAGTGGTTCTCGAACTGTAGGCGGAAGTGGGTTAGGACTATCTATTGTAAAGCATATAATAGATGCGCATGATGAGCACGTTTATGTTGAGAGTCAGGTTGGTGTTGGATCTGAATTTTCATTCACCCTCGAAAAGGCGAAATAGCGCATTGAAGTCAGGAGTTGTTTTTAAGGCCGCTAGACCGCTATAATTAGCAACCTCATCTAATTGTTTCTCAGTGAAACTTTCCTGTTTACACGAAGCCACTATTCTCAAATCTTTGAGACGTTTTGCCAAATATAGTTGCTCGTATTGCCCAGGCGTTGGAATAAAAAAAGCTTTCTTATGTAGTGCTGCCAAGTCTAAAATAGTGCTGTAACCAGATCGAGCTACGACAACGGCACTTTCGTTTATGGTCTTTTCTAATTCTGCGCTCAACATGAAATTTACGACACAAACCCTACCTATGTTCTGTTTTTTCTGCTCTTTTTCAACGACCCCTTGCACCAATACAATTGATTTTTGAGAAAACTTAAAGGCATCTAGTAGTTTTTCTTCAAAAAATGTTCGTTGTGGTTCAGGGCCCGATATGAGTGCTAGAATGTCATTTTTTATCGGAACCTTTCTTTTATTAAATCGACTTATGAGGCCAATATATTTAATTGAATTCAGTGGTTTCTTTAAACGACCCATTTTTCCGCTGAGATTTTCTTCAGAGTCCATGTCAGGGATCCAGCATTGGTCGAACTTGTTTATTATATTTTGGTGTGTTTTGCTGCTTAAAAAAGTAGTGTTTCCAGAAAGAACGTTCAGTTGATGAGTCACAAAAACCGAGGGTACTTTCTTATTTCTAACACCAAAGCGGTTGTCACTTATAATGCCATCGATTTTTTCTTGCGCAACCAATTCTTTAATAATTGTTTTTTCTGAAAAGATTGCTCTCTGAATAGCGGGCATGTTCAGAAACATTTTCCACTTAAAGTGGGACCCGTTAGTTGGGTATGTGATCTTATATGAGGGTAATTCAACAAATGCTAGGGCCGGAAATTCTTTCCGAAGGAATAACAAGGCATCCCCGTCAGAGCCTAATAGGACGTTGTAATTATGTGAAAGCAATGCTCTGATTATTGGAATGCAGCGGGCTGCATGACCAAGCCCCCAAAAGAGTGGAGCGACAAGAATAGTTTTTTTAGTCAAAGTTTTAACTTTAGGTCAAACAGAAAACAAAAGTACTAATAATACCAACCAGTTATTATTTCCTTAATTTTGCAAAAAAAACAGGTTCGTGGGAAGTAAGAATAAATTAAAGCGTTTTAAGGAGAATGAAACATTTGGAAATGTAGTCCAGCCTTCAAGAGAGGAAGCCGTAAATGATTTATTATCTCTTCAAGGAAACTGGAAGAAGAACTTCTTTAAGAATGGAAACCCTATTGTACTTGAACTTGGTTGTGGTAAGGGGGAATATTCGGTGAACCTTGCAAGACTGCACCCAGAAAAGAATTTTTTAGGGATCGATATTAAAGGAGCTCGTTTTTGGAGAGGTGCCAAGACCGCACTGGAAGAGAATCTTGCCAATGTTGGGTTTATGCGCACCCAAATAGAGCTAATAGATCTTTTGTTTGCCGAGAATGAAGTGGATGAGATTTGGATAACCTTTCCCGATCCCCAAATAAAATACCAACGAACGAAGCATAGGCTCACGAACATTGAATTTCTCCAGAAATATAAAAAAGTGCTCAAGCCCGATGGTGTGGTGCATTTAAAAACGGACAGTGAGTTTATGCACGGATATACACTTGGACTCTTACATGGCCTAGAGGAAGAAATAGAATATGCACATCACGATGTTTATGGAACAGACCATGCGCCAGATGATGTGACTAGGATTCAGACGTTTTATGAGTCTCAATATTTGGAAAAAAATAAAAAAATCACCTACCTGCGATTTAAATTTCGTTAGACTTAAATTGGTATATTCACCGTGTAAAAACTATTGATGTCTGTATTAATTAATTTTCTAGTAGGTTTTGTTGCTGCATTCGTTGGAGTTGCAACCCCCGGGCTACTTAATATGTCTGCAGCCAAGATTAGTATCAAAGAGGGTCGAAAGGCTGCTGTATTATTTTCTGTAGGTGTGTGTGTTACCGTTTTAATTCAAACATATGTAGCATTACAATTTGCAAAATACTTGGATCAGCATCCTGAGGTTGTAAGCATGTTGCAAAAAGTGGCTCTGGGAATATTTATATGTATTACCATTTATTTCTTCTTTATAGCAAAAGATACGCGGCGCGAAGTTCCAGAAAATGTAAAACACTCCAAAACAAATAGATTTTTCTACGGAATGCTTTTAGGGGTTCTTAATTTACTGCCCTTGCCGTATTGGGTATATATTAGCATTACTTTTTCGGGATTCGGAATGTTTACTTTTTCACAACCTGATCTTATTGCTGCAGTATCGGCCTCAGGTATTGGGACATTTGCAATGTTATTCCTATACATACAGTTTTTCAAACAGAAAAAAGATAGTATGCCAAGTATGGTAAATATGAATTACGTTATTGGCTTGGTAACGGGGCTCATTTCTATTGTAACGTTGGTGAAAATAGTAAAAGAATTTTAATGTCGTCATCGGATGGTTTTTTCTATAAAGTTCATGAGCTTGCAAAATTAATTCCATATGGCAGGGTTACTTCTTATGGTGCTATTGCTAGATATTTAGGAGCATCAGGAAGTGCAAGAATGGTTGGGTGGGCTATGAATGCTTCAGATAAAAATGGTGATATCCCTGCCCATCGGGTCGTTAATCGATTGGGGTTATTAAGTGGAAAACATCATTTTGAGGGAACGAATCTCATGCAACAACTATTAGAAAGTGAAGGTGTTGAAGTGATCGATTATAAAGTTCAGAACTTTGAAAAATTATTTTGGGATCCTATGAAGGAATTGTAAGATAGGATAAGGCTAGCCGTCCATTTAAAGGATTTGATTTTAACTATTCTTTCATAAATCAAATCAATACTTGCCTTCCCTATTCCGGATTTTATCAACTATCTTTGAACTTTAGAATAAATCTAAATTAGGGAGTAGTCAAATGAAAAAGAATACAGCTTCAAAAGTGTTTTCCAAGAACTTCCGGTTTTATATCAGTTACGATACAATAGATATTAAAAGCAGAGATGAAAATTAATAAACAAGACATACTTAATGCCCTAAAAACGATAACGGTTGCTGGTGAAGGAAAGGACATGGTTGAAAGTGGACAAGTTCAAAATGTTGTTACTTTCGCAGACGAAGTAATCGTTGATTTAGTGCTAACGACGCCAGCTTTGCATATAAAAAAGAGAGCTGAAACGGATGTAATAAAAGTGATTCAGGAAAAGGTTTATAAAGACGCTAAGGTGGTAGTGAATATTAAAGTAGAAGCGCCACCAGCTGCACAAAACCCGAATCTTATTAAAGGAAAGCCAATTCCTGGAATTCAGAACATTGTTGCTGTTGCCTCAGGAAAAGGAGGCGTTGGTAAATCTACGGTAACGGCAAATTTGGCAGTTACTTTGTCAAAGATGGGGTTTAAAGTAGGAGTCTTGGATGCAGATATTTATGGTCCGTCAATACCTATTATGTTTGATGTGGCAACCGAAAAGCCCTTGTCTATCAATGTTGATGGAAAAAGCAAAATGAAACCAATAGAGAATTATGGAGTAAAGGTTTTATCAATAGGTTTTTTCACAGAACCTAATCAGGCGGTAATTTGGAGAGGTCCTATGGCGGCAAAAGCATTGAATCAATTAATTTTTGATGCTGCCTGGGGAGACCTAGATTTTATGCTTATCGATTTACCTCCAGGAACAGGAGATATTCACTTGAGTATTATGCAATCCTTGCCTATCACAGGGGCTGTTGTTGTAAGTACCCCACAAACGGTCGCATTAGCTGATGCTCGAAAGGGAGTTGCAATGTTTCGACAGGAGAATATTGACGTGCCAGTTTTAGGAATTATTGAGAATATGGCATTTTTTACACCAGACGAACTCCCCGACAATAAATATTATATTTTTGGAAAGGAAGGTGCTAAAAATTTGGCTGAAGATTTAGAGGTTCCATTTTTAGGTGAGGTGCCACTAGTTCAGAGCATCCGGGAAGCTGGAGACGCTGGAAGACCGGCAGCTCTACAAACAGACACCCTAATAGAGTCAGCATTCGAAAGTATCACAAAAAATGTTGTACAAGAAACGGTTCTTAGAAACGAAAATTTGCCACCAACAGAAGTGATAAAAATTACAACAATGGCGGGTTGCAGTGCTGTAAAAAAATAATATGACAACAGAACAGTTAACAGAAAAAGTAGAAGCGGCGTTGGATGAGATCCGACCATTCCTTCAAAGTGATGGAGGTGATATCTCTTTAGTGTCAATTGACGATGACAAATTTGTTAAAGTGAAATTAGAGGGTGCTTGCGTAGGATGTTCTGTCAATCAAATGACTTTAAAAAGTGGTGTAGAGATGACTATTAAAAAGCATGCTCCTCAAATTGAAAGTGTCATAAACATCGATTAGAGATGCTAGTAATTGTTTAATGGAAGTGAAAGGCAGAAATTGTTTAAATCAATATAATTAGTATTCATTTTAGATGATAAAAACTGATATTCTTATTATTGGAGCCGGGCCTACAGGTCTTTTTACTGTTTTCGAGGCGGGGTTGTTAAAGTTAAAATGCCATTTAATTGATGCGCTTCCTATACCGGGTGGTCAATGTTCAGAAATATATCCAAAAAAACCAATTTACGATATCCCAGCTTTTCCTGAAATATTAGCAGGTGATTTGGTAGATAATCTAATGAAGCAAATTGAGCCGTTCCAGCCCGGGTTCACGCTGGGTGAGCGCGCACAAACGATCGAAGCTTTAGAAGATGGCTCGTTTATAGTAACAACGTCAAAAGGAACACGGCATCAAGCACCCGTCGTTGCTATAGCTGGCGGATTGGGGAGTTTCGAACCAAGAAAGCCTCTTATAGCATCAATTGAAAAATTTGAAGGGAATGGCGTAGAGTACATCATACGTGACCCAGAATTTTATCGTTCTAAAAAAGTGGTTATTTCTGGTGGTGGTGATTCGGCTCTCGATTGGTGTATCTTTTTATCTGATATTGCAGAAAGCGTTACTTTAGTCCATAGAAGGAATGAATTTCGCGGGGCCCTTGACAGTGTGGAAAAGGCACAGGAATTAAAAAATACTGGGAAAATTGAAATAATTACTCCTGCTGAAATTGTGGACCTGAAGGGTGAAACCAACATTGAAGGCGTCGTGATTAAAAGAGAAAATATAGAGACAACTGTTGCATGTGACCACTTTATTCCTTTGTTCGGCTTATCGCCAAAACTTGGACCAATTGCAGATTGGGGATTGGAAATAGAAAAAAATGCCATCAAGGTAGACAATACTCTTGATTATCAAACAAACATACCAGGGATTTACGCTATCGGAGACGTAAACACCTATCCAGGAAAGTTAAAATTAATACTTTGTGGTTTTCATGAAGCAACATTGATGTGTCAAAGTGCCTACAAAAGGATTTTCCCCGATAAGCGTTATGTAATGAAGTACACCACTGTTGGTGGAGTTGAAGGGTTTGATGGCACAAAAAAAGAAGCGCCAAAAGCTGTTATAAAAGCTATTGTTTAACCTATGATTGATATCACTATTACCATTATAGATCGTCAAGGTGTTTCGCATGAAATTAACGCCCCAACCGATATGAATATGAATTTAATGGAAGTCGTTAAATCTTACGAACTAGCTCCAGAGGGAACGATAGGGGTATGCGGTGGCATGGCGATGTGCGCTTCTTGCCAATGCTATGTAGAGAGCGGTCACCAACTTCCCGTAATCAGTGACGACGAGGAGGCCATGTTATCTGAAGCGTTTAATGTAAAGACAACCAGTAGGCTTGGTTGCCAAATTCAAATGAATCCTGAAATGGATGGTCTTAAAGTTGAATTGGCACCGGAGTGCTAGTCAATCCTTTTCTTTTTTCTAAGAAAAGGGTCTAAATCCATGGCAAAAGATGCATGTCAAGTTATAGATGATTGAGTCTTATTTTAACTTAAAAAAGCTTCAGAAATTTCTGAAGCTTTTTTAAGTTAGTGAAATATACAGCTCATTATTTAAATGCGTTTAAGCCTGTAACATCCATCCCAGTAATTAATAAGTGGATGTCGTGTGTTCCTTCATAGGTGATTACGCTCTCTAAGTTCATAGAGTGACGCATAATACTATATTCTCCAGTAATTCCCATTCCACCGAGCATTTGCCTTGCTTCACGGGCAATGTTAATCGCCATATCTACATTGTTTCGTTTGGCCATTGAGATTTGCGCGGTAGTTGCTCTACCTTCATTTTTCAATGTTCCTAAACGCCAAGTTAAAAGCTGCGCTTTTGTAATTTCAGTAATCATTTCAGCCAATTTCTTTTGTTGTAATTGAAACTGTCCAATTGGTTTTCCAAATTGAATTCTCTCTTTAGAATATCGCAATGCAGTATCGTAACAATCCATTGCCGCACCGATAGCACCCCACGCAATACCATATCTTGCAGAATCTAGGCAGCCAAGAGGAGCGCCCAATCCAGACTTGTTTGGCAACAAGTTTTCTTTAGGGACTTTTACATTGTCAAATATTAACTCTCCAGTAGAAGAAGCTCTTAGAGACCATTTATTGTGGGTTTCTGGTGTTGAAAAACCTTCCATTCCACGCTCCACTATTAACCCACGAATCCTACCCGATTCGTCTTTAGCCCACACAACAGCTACCTGCGCAAAGGGAGCATTGCTTATCCACATTTTTGCACCATTTAGTAAGTAATGGTCGCCCATATCTTTATAGTTGGTTGTCATTCCACCTGGATTTGAACCATGATCTGGTTCGGTCAAACCGAAACACCCCATCCACTCGCCAGATGCTAATTTAGGTAAATATTTTTGACGTTGTTCTTCGTTACCGTATTTCCAAATGGGATACATAACCAAAGATGATTGCACTGATGCTGTGCTTCGAACGCCACTATCGCCTCGCTCGATTTCTTGCATAATTAGGCCGTATGATATTTGGTCGAGTCCAGCTCCTCCATATTCTTCAGGGATGTATGGCCCAAAGGCTCCAATGTCTGCCAAACCTTTAATTATTTGGGTTGGAAATTCTGCTCTCTGAGCGTAATCTTCTATAATTGGTGAAACGTCACGCTTTACCCATTCTCGGGCTGCATCACGAACTAATTTGTGTTCATCGGAAAGTAAATCATCAAGAGCGTAATAATCAGGAGCTTCAAATAAATCAGGTTTCATCTGTCTGTGTTTTTTCTATTTACAAATTTAAGTATTGCAATTGAAACACACATTTAATTGAAGATAAATATTTGTGCTCGTTTATTTATTCGTTTATAAATTTCGCTAATAAACGATGAAAATGGTGAACACCTTTTTCTCTTGTTGGAGAAAAACGACCGGCCTTGTAGAAAGATGAATTCACCCCTTTTTGAACATTTTCAACCACAAACTCATCCTCTCGTTCTACTTTTTCCAAACCACTTCCTGCGCCTTTTTCCAGTTTTGAAGGGTCATAGACATAAGAGATAAAAGAAACTTTTGTTCTATTAACATCTAAAGGCTTGACAACATTTATAGAAAGTCCCCAGGGATAAAAATTAAACATCATGTTTGGGAAGACCCAATAATAATAGGCCGCTACATTTTTTCCGTAATCTATGTGGTCTTCTGGCAAATCAAAAACATCAGTAGCTTGATCCGTATAGCCAATTTGAAGGTTACAATAGTCGTATATTTCCGTTTTATAGCTCCCGTAATCGAGCACATTATTCAATTCCTCATGAACGAAAGGTACGTGAAAGCCTTCGAGGTAATTATCGCAATACAAAGCCCAATGTGCATGAACTAAAAAGTCTTTCGATAATACGGGATCAAGAAAAAATGTGTCTAAAGGCAAGAACCCAACGCGCTCTTTCATTTTGTTAAGCACCCCACTAAACTCGAAACTGGGATTAAGACCAGCAAACAATAAAGGCCCCCATTTTTCAATTGGAAACGTATGCAGATTGTCACACGGGCGCGGGAAATCTATAGCCTCTTCGAACTCGGGCATACTCTCAAAACTTCCGTCTAAACCAAAACGTCTGCCGTGATATGTGCAGATTAATTTTTTTGATTTACCTGGGTTCAAGGCCACAAGGTTTCCTCTGTGAGTACAGACATTAGACAAGCAACTTATAGTCTCATCAGCCTGCTTTGTAATTAATAGGGGTTCGGTTAAATATCCATCCAACAATACGAATGGATGCACCGACTGAGGTAATTTCACCAAATTTTCGTCACCAATCCATTGCCAGGATTTTAGAAAGACCTTTTCTTTTACAGATTCGAAAAGATCTTTATCTCTATAGAATGAGGCCGGCAGTGTTTCGGCTTTGCTTATATCCGTTTGAATTTTGAATTTGTCTTCCATAGGATTTTTAAATGTATATTTAGCAACGTCTAAATTTAAGTAATTAAAATCTAATACTTTAATCCAAGGAATACCATGGCTAAAGAACCGCAAAAAATAGGGTTGATTACAACGACCTCACTTGTTATAGGAAACATGATTGGAGCGGGTATATTCGTGCTTCCAGCGGCTTTAGCAAAATATGGAAGTATAAGCCTTTTAGGGTGGTTGTTTTCTGCAGCTGGGGCCTTGATTCTGGCCAAAATATTTAGCAATTTTAGTGTCATCCTTGCAGGTAAGAGCGGGGGTCCTTATGCGTATTCAAGGGCTGGCTTTGGAGACTTTATTGGTTTTCTAGTCGCTTGGGGATATTGGGTGTCATGCTGGGTTGGTAATGCGGCTATAGCGGTAGCTGTAATTAGTGCGCTAAGTTTTTTCTTTCCAGTTTTAGAAACAAATCCTGTTTATGGGGTGATTCTTGGATTAAGCCTTATATGGCTTTTTACTTGGGTTAATTCTAGAGGCGTAAAAGAGTCAGGGAAAATTCAGGTTTTCACGACAGTATTAAAATTGGCTCCTTTGGTTTTTGTCATTATAATGGGTCTCTTTTTCTTTCAGCTTGATAATTTCCCCGCTTTTAATTTAACAGCAGAAAGTAATTTCGCTATTTTCCCTGTTGTTGCGGTGTTGACCTTATATGCATTCTTAGGAATTGAATCGGCGACTATTCCTGCTGAAAATGTTGAAAATCCAGAAGTAACGGTGCCTCGTGCGACCATGTTGGGCACTATCATTACAACGCTTGTTTATATTCTTGGAACAGTAGTCTTGTTCGGAATACTGCCAGTGGAAATTCTAAGAGAATCTCCAACTCCGTTTGCCGATGCAGGAGAAATCATTGGAGGAGAATTCGCAGGATATTTTGTTGCGGCCGGAGCATCAATAGCAGCGATTGGAGCTTTAAATGGATGGATTCTAATAACGAGCCAGGTGCCTATGGCAATTGCGAAGGATGCTTTGTTCCCAAAGGTTTTTAAAAAGGAAAATAAAAATGGAGTGCCAATTTTAGGGCTTATAATTGGGAGTGTATTAACCTCTCTTTTAATGTTGATGAATTTTACAGAAGGTTTGGTAGATCAGTTTGAGTTTGTCGTTCTTCTTACAACCCTCACCTGCTTAGTACCCTATCTTTTCGTGGCTGCGTCCTATGTTGCTGTTTTAATTGACAAAAAACTTCATACAGATAGTGCTGTAAAAACCTTTGCCTTAGGCGGGTTGGGTTTCTTGTATTCAGTTTGGTCAATATACGGCTCTGGCCACGACACCGTTTTTTACGGGTTTTTATTGCTAATTTCCGGGATACCTTTTTATGTGTATATGAAGTGGAATAATAGAGAAAAATAAATGAGACTAACACATCACTCAGAATACCTACAACTTAAATCAGTGTATATTAAGCCCGTTGAAAATGCTTTTGTGTCAAACGACATGCTTTCAGAACAATGGGAAGAATTAAATTATTTATCCAAGCCTGAGTTTGGAAAAGCGGTTGAGGAATACAAAAGTTTTGAGAATAGTTTGAAAGGAGCAAATGTTAATGTTTGTCATTTTCCTTTTGACAAAGACTTGAGTATTGATTCTATGTATTGTCGGGACGCCGCTATAGCAACAGATTTTGGAATGATCATGTGCAACATGGGAAAGGAAGGAAGACTCTTAGAGCCTCATGTTCAGAAGAAAGAATACATAGCAAACAACATTCCGGTTTTAGGAAAAATAGTATCGCCAGGCACGCTTGAAGGCGGAGATGTTGCTTGGCTGGATGAAAAAACCTTAGCTGTAGGGCACACATACAGAACAAACGAAGAAGGTATTTCACAATTGAAAGCTTTACTAGAACCAAAAGGTGTTGAGGTTATAGTGGCTAACCTACCTCATTATAAAGGAGTATCTGATGTGTTTCATCTGATGTCTATTTTGAGTCCTGTTGCAAGGGATTTAGCGGTTATTTATTCTCCCCTGATGCCCATAAAATTTCGAAACGAACTTATTAAAAGAGGATTTAAATTTGTTGAGGTTCCAGAAGATGAATTTGAGTCAATGGGCTGCAATGTATTGGCTGTTGCCCCGAAAAAATGTATTATGGTTGCGGGAAACCCAAAGACCCAGAAAGCACTTGAAGCTGCGGGATGTGATGTGTTTGCGTATAAAGGCGATGAAATAAGTGTAAAAGGTGGAGGAGGACCAACTTGTCTAACTAGACCGCTGCTGCGCAGGGTGAATGGTGAGTAGTGAATGGTGAAGCGTTCAAAAAGTTGATTTGTTGCACTGTTGAATCGTGCTATGTGAACGATCTTTCTTCTTTCAGCGGACCTGTGCTCCATAGCCTCGGCAGAGGAGTAGGCGGTCTAACTTCTATTCCATTACATTTTCAAATAAAACTGCTTCACCAAATTGCGATAGTCATCCGTGTACATATGGCGTTCGGTTTCTATGGTCAATTCAGTAAATTCGATTTCAGTACGTTGGAAAGAAAACTCAAGCAAACTTCTTTTTTCTTCGGAAGTGCTGTTTCCTTTAACTCTACAAATCCGTCTTGGAAATAGACCTGCTTCAGAGGCTAAGCTAATAAATGATTTTTCCTCTTTCCGCGGAAGTATTAAGGCAAAGCTTCCTTTTTCTGAAAGTAACATATGCACGCAGTCTATAAGATGCTCAAAGGGAAGCGAGTCATTAAATCTCGCTAGCTTTCTCGATTTTTTCATTTCTTCTCCTTTCTTTAGAGATTCGTCTTTGCGGTCTGAAGGAGAATAGAACGGCGGGTTGGAAACAATCAAATCATAGGATTCATCTACCTCTGTCGCAAACTCTTGAGCTGAAGCATGATAACAAAACAGACGGTCGGCCCAGGATGAGTTTTCGAAATTTTCGGTGCATTGCTCAAAAGCAGCATCGTCAATTTCAATCGCATCGATATCTGCAAAGACATTTCTTTGGGCAAGCTGAAGGGCTATGATTCCGGTTCCTGCACCAAGGTCTAGTATTTGATTCGTATTTTGATCAATGGACACCCAGGCTCCAAGTAAAACGCCATCGGTGCCAATTTTCATTGCGCAGCGATCTTGATTTATAGAAAATTCTTTAAAGTGAAATGGAAGTGACATATTCATTAAAGATAGAGATCAATCAGTCCTTCGGGTACTTCTAAGAGAAGGTTTTTCGATGTGCGATCTAAATTCTTAATGAATTTGTCAATAATTGGAATCAAGATTTGTTTGCCGTCTCGGTCAATTTCAAGCAAGGCCTGAGAGGTGGTGTCATTTACTCCGGTAATAACGCCAATTTTCCCGAAGGAGGTATCTTCGGCCGAAAACCCAATAATTTCGTGATAATAGAATTTGTTTCCGCTAAGTTCAGGCAAAAAAGAAAGAGGCAAGTATAAAGCAGCGCCCATAAGTATATCGGCTTCATCTTCAGAACTTACATCTTCAAATTTTACACGAAGCAGTTGCGACTTGTGCAGAGAGCTTCTTACAATAAAAAATGGAACCAAATTTTTGTGTTGTTCCACAAAAACTGATTCCATTTTAGTAAAGAGTTCGGGTTCGTCTGTATCTAATTTTACAAGTAGTTCCCCTTTAAAGCTATATTTTTTTACGATTTTGCCTAGGTAGAAGCATTTCTCCTTTTGCATCGCTTAAAAAATTATTCTTTAGTTTCTTCCTTTGGCTTTTCAGCAGCCTCTTCAGTTGCAGCTTCAGTTTTTTCAACCACAGCCTCAACAGTTTCTTCTACTACCTCAGCAGCTTTAGGTTCTTGATCAGCCTTTGCTTCTGCAGCAGCTGCATCTATAGGTGAAACATTATCTTCAGCAGCTTCTTCAGCAACTTCGGCAGTTTCAACAACTTCTTCAACTTCTGGCGCAGCGGCAGCGGCAGCATCAGCAGCACGTTTCTCGTTCACAGCTTTTTCAGCAGCGAATGCAGCTTCTTTAATTTTGTTGCTAGCATCTGAAAGTTTAGCACGTTTGTTATCAACGGTTTTTCCTTTCTCTTCCAACCAAGCGTTGAATTTTTCCTCAGCTTGTTCTTCAGTTAATGCTCCTTTACGAACACCACCGGCAAGATGATTTTTCATCATAACTCCTTTATAAGAAAGGATAGCTCTAGCTGTGTCTGTTGGTTGAGCTCCATTTTGAAGCCATTTTACGGCACCATCAACGTCAAGTTCAATTTGTGCAGGGTTTACATTTGGATTATAGATACCTAGTTTGTCTAAGTATTTACCATCTCTTTTTGAGCGGGCATCTGCCGCTACGATCCAGTAAAAGGGTTTTCCTTTTTTACCGTGTCTTTGCAATCTAATTTTTACAGGCATATAATTAATTTTTGAGGTTCTCGACCTCGATTATAATTTTGGATTGCAAAGATACCATTTCTTTTGTTTCAAATTTAAAAGACTTAGGTTTTTATTTTACTTTTGTACGAAACCCTGTTTATCTCTTTTTTCATGAAACAATTAATATTATTTATAAGCCTATTGGTTGTAGTGTGGAGTTGCCAAAAAACACAGGTTACAGATATTGTCTTACAAGCGGAAGTAGGCCCTAGTTTCTTTAGGTCATTAGATGCTAGGGTTACAGAAAACGAGGACGGCACCTATTTGATACAGGGTATTACTAATGAGGCGGTCCTTAACATGAAAATCGAGAATCTGGAGCGAAGGACATATGGTTTTGGAGGGATAAGTGCTAATCATGCGTCTTTTGAAAATTTAAATGGAGACACATATGTTACAAACCCCCTGGGAGAAGGAAGCGTTAGCATTAGTGATTATGATGAAGAGGCTAAAACAGCTAGTGGCTCCTTTGAATTCAAGGCGGTTCTAGTGGGTGTAGATACTATTGCTGTTCAAAATGGATTGTTTTATCAAGCCAGAGTGATTAGTCTCCAAGATGATAATGTTATTATCGAGCCTAATGGCAGTGCAGGTATCTTTGTTTGCGCCGTAAATGGAACTATTTATAATCCCTATAATGTGTCGGCAATAAAGTCTGACAATGTCATTGAGGTTAATGGGTATACCGGAATTAAGTCTGTGACAATTACCTTACCAGTAGATGTGGAGCCTGGAAGTTATAGTTTGCCAAGAATGGGTTTTTCGGCTTACTACCAAGATGGTGTTGGTTTGCAAGAGTCAACAGATGGAAATGTCATTGTCTTTTCCCATGATCTTGGTGAAAAGAAACTGAAAGGTACTTTTTCCTTTCTTACAGAGGATAAAGTGATAAGCCTAGGTCAATTTAATGTAAACTATCAATAATAGGTTTATTTTTAATCTAAAGAAATAAACGGCTTCAAATACACTTCGAAAATACTAAAGCCTCAATACCCCCGTCTATTTTATTAAAAACATTCAAAAAGCGAAACAGAATGTTCAGCCCCTTTTTCATTGTTAATCGAAAATTTCCTGTGTTAAAGCCCATTAAAAGACTGCGTAATACCTGACACAAGGCAAAAAAATGTTAATTTAAAGAACACTGCAACCGATTAAGCTGTATTTTATCTATGTAAAAACATTAATTACATTCATGTGTAAAAAAAAGTAGTTTGTCGATAAATAAATGTCGTTTAGCTCAATAAAGTAGGAAAATTCTATTAAAAACAGCAAGTTAAGTCCTTAAAAAGACGAAATATGTTAAAATTTAGTGTATTTCATCGAATAATAACGTATTTAATCGTTTTATTCTGTTTGTTAAACCTATCTTTGAGTTCAGAGATCTAACATACTTAAACTAATTATTAAAAAACGGTACTAAGTTTTAGATTAAATGATTTTTTTAACCCTCTATTTTTAAGAAATTATGAAAAATATTATCCTTCTTCTTTTTACATCAGCTTTCTTCTTAGCATGTGAGCACACTGAAATAAATACAACTGCTATGCAAGCTAACTTAAATACTAAACTTTTTAAAGCTCACTCAGTGAGCGCAGCAGTAGATAATAATGCTCAAATGATCCATATTATCGGGACTTCCGATCATGAGGAGTTTACGCTGCACACCCAATGGCGAGGACCAAGAACCTATGAGATTGGCCAAAATTCAGTAAACTATGCTACATATACTGATGCTAGTGGTAAAGTATATACAACAGCCACATCAGGAGGGTCTGGGGAGATTGAGCTAACAATTGAAGACAAAGATGCTCAGCGACTTACAGGCGAGTTTCATCTAACCTTTTTTAATGGGTCCGAAACTATAGTTGTTAGTGGCGGGTTATTTTATTCAGTTCCTTACTCAATATCGGATGTAGGTATCGAGTAGCATTATTTCTAAGGGTAAAAATTTTAAACTACACTCCTATGTTCTCATAGGAGTGTTTTTTTTGTTCATAAGAGAGGCTAACTGTTTACAACTTCGCTTTCCTTTCTAAGGGGGTTTTTCTATTTTTACTTCGGCTTATATGTCTGTAAGCTGAAAGTTTTTCGCAATAACCCCTAGCTATGTTTTTAATTTTTGATACTGAAACCACTGGGCTCCCCAGAAATTGGAACGCCCCATTAACTGACAGTGATAACTGGCCTCGTTGCGTTCAAATTGCTTGGCAACTGCACGATGAAATGGGTAATGTTCTTGAACACCAAGATTACTTACTTCAGCCAGAGGGTTATAATATTCCTTTCGATGCAGAAAAAATTCACGGCATCTCAACCGAGCTTGCTCAAAAAGACGGTATTTCTTTATTAGAGATGATAGAGAAGTTTAAAGAATCACTTTCAAAAACTAAGTTTCTTGTCGGGCAAAACCTAGGATTTGATCTCAATATTATGGGAGCCGAATTTCATAGATTGGGAATCGAAAATCCATTGCTGAAATATCCTGTTCTCGATACTTGTACTGAAACTACCGCTACCCTTTGTCAGTTGCCAGGCGGAAGAGGCGGGAAGTTTAAACTACCAACTTTAACAGAATTACATGAGTACCTCTTTAAAGTTCCTTTTTCTGAAGCGCATAATGCAACAGCAGATGTAGAAGCAACAACCCGTTGCTTTTTAGAATTAATACGAAGGCAAGTTTTCACTGCTGAGGCACTGGATGTGCAGCCCGATTATGTTGAAAATTTTTCTAAGGCAAATCCGAAGCAAATTGAGTTAATTGGTTTAAAACATATTAATCTCAAAAAGGCTTCAGAAGCTATAAGGAAAGAACTAGAAGCAAGTCAAAAAACTCAAGAAATTTCTACCGAAAAAATTGACGAGAATATAGCTACGCTTCAAGATGTTGCTTTTGCACACTTACACAATCATTCTCAGTTTTCCATTCTTCAATCGACTATAAGTACTCAAGATTTGGTGGATGCAGCAGTTGCAAATGACATGCCGGCTGTTGCTATTACGGATAGTGGTAATATGATGGGGGCTTTTCATTTTGTTCGCGCTGTGAACAACTACAACAGTGGACTTTCTGAGGATGAAAAAGATAAATCCTTAAAAGGGATTGTTGGTTGTGAGTTTTTTGTTTGTGATAACCATCTTAATAAGTCTCAAAAGGATAATGGGTATCAAATTGTACTTCTTGCAAAGACAAAAAAAGGATATCATAATCTAGCTAAAATGTCTTCAATAGCTTACACAGAAGGATTTTATTATGTTCCTAGGATAGATCGAGAAATAATTAAAAAGTATAAAGAAGACGTTATTGTACTTTCAGGAGGGATTTATGGTGAGGTGTCAAGTAAGATTTTAAATATTGGAGAAAAGCAGGCCGAAGAGGCATTATTATGGTGGAAATCGGAGTTTGGAGAAGATTTTTATCTGGAGATATTACGTCACAATCAGGAAGATGAAAACCGTATAAATACGGTGTTAATTGAATTCGCGAGAAAGCATGAAGTAAAATTAGTTGCTTGTAACAATACCTATTACGTCGAGAAAAATAACGCGAATGCGCACGATATTTTGCTTTGTGTAAAAGATGGTGAGAAGCAAGCGACGCCCATTGGTCGCGGTCGAGGGTATCGCTACGGTTTGCCGAATCAGGAGTATTATTTTAAGTCTCAAGATGAAATGAAGATTTTGTTTAAAGATCTTCCTGAGGCAATAAGTACTATTGCTGAAATAGTAGAAAAAATTGAATCATACACCTTGGCCCGAGAGGTGCTGCTTCCTAAATTTGATATTCCGGAAGAGTTCTTAATGCCAGAGGACAAAGCGGATGGCGGAAAAAGAGGAGAGAATGCTTACTTAAAACATCTAACATTTTTAGGTGCTAAAAAGCGATATCCTGATCTAACTTCAGAAATAGAAGAACGCCTTAATTTTGAACTAGAAGTAATTGAAAATACAGGGTATCCGGGGTATTTTTTGATTACAGAGGATTTTATACGTGAAGCAAGGGCGATGGATGTTTCGGTAGGCCCTGGTCGTGGTTCTGCCGCGGGTAGTGCCGTTGCTTACTGTCTTTGGATTACCAATATTGATCCAATTAAATACAACCTTCTTTTTGAGCGTTTCTTGAACCCAGATCGTGTGAGTATGCCAGATATTGATATTGATTTTGATGATGAAGGCCGCTCCAGAGTAATGGATTATGTGATAAATAAATATGGTAGTAATCAGGTAGCTCAGATTATAACCTATGGCACAATGGCAGCAAAATCGGCTATCAGGGATACGGCTCGGGTTTTGGATCTTCCATTAGGAGATGCAGATCGGATTTCGAAGTTGGTGCCTAATATGACCAAGCTGAATAAAATTTTTGGATTGAGCGATCAAGAGCTTCGAAGAAAATTTAGAGGTGATGAGCTGCCTAAGGTAAATGAGTTGTTAAACCTTGCAGAAGGAGACGACTTGGAAGCAGAAACGATACAGCAGGCAAAAGTCTTGGAAGGTTCAGTTAGAAATACTGGAATTCATGCCTGTGGGGTGATTATTACACCAAGCGATATTACCGATTTTGTACCAGTTGCAACAGCGAAAGACAGTGATCTATATGTTACTCAATTTGACAACTCTGTAGTTGAAAGTGCGGGCTTGTTAAAAATGGATTTCTTGGGCTTGAAAACCTTGACTTTGATAAAGGATACTGTGAAGTTGGTGAAGCATAAGCACAATGTTGATCTCGATCCTGATGCGTTTCCTTTGGATGATGAGAAGACTTATGAGCTTTTTCAAAGGGGTGAAACGGTAGGTATCTTTCAATATGAATCTGCGGGAATGCAGAAGTATATGAAAGAGTTGAAACCCACGGTTTTTGGAGATTTAATAGCAATGAACGCCTTGTATCGACCGGGTCCCTTGGAGTATATCCCAAGTTTTATTAGGCGAAAAAATGGAGAGGAAAAAATAGAATACGATCTACCAGCAATGGAGGAATATCTCGACGAGACCTACGGAATTACGGTCTATCAAGAGCAAGTGATGTTGCTTTCACAGAAGTTAGCAGGTTTTACCAAAGGTGAGGCGGATGTTCTTCGGAAAGCTATGGGAAAAAAACAAAAAGCGGTACTTGACAAGATGAAGCCGCAGTTTATAAAGCAGGCGGTAGAAAAAGGTCACGACGCTCAAAAACTTGAGAAAATTTGGAAGGATTGGGAAGCTTTTGCGAGTTACGCCTTTAACAAATCTCACTCTACGTGCTACGCTTGGATTGCCTATCAGACTGCCTATTTAAAAGCACATTACCCAGCCGAGTATATGGCAGCGGTATTGTCTAATAATATGAGTGATATCAAGCAGGTAACGTTCTTTATGGAAGAATGCAAACGCTCGGGCATGGATGTTTTAGGACCTGATGTAAATGAGTCTTTCTATAAATTTACAGTAAATGATGAAGGAAAGATTCGCTTCGGAATGGGCGCTATTAAGGGTGTGGGAGGAAATGCGGTTGCCACTATAGTAGAACATCGAAAAGATGGAAAATACAAATCTATATTCGATTTATCCAAACGGGTTGATTTGCGGGCGGCCAATAAGAAAGCGTTTGAGAACTTAGCTTTGGCAGGAGGCTTTGATAGTTTTGAAACGCACCGGGCCCAGTACCTCCATGACGATGGTGATGGAGTGATGTTTTTGGAAAAGGTATTGAAGTACGCCAATAAATATCAGGAAACACAAAATTCGTCTCAGGTAAGCCTATTTGGCGATGCCAGCGAGGTGCAGATTCCAGAACCTGAAGTGCCGCCATGTGACGAATGGGGTACCATGAAAAAGTTGAAATTGGAGAAGGAAGTGGTTGGGGTATACATTAGCGGTCATCCTTTAGACGACTTTAAAACGGAGGTAGATACTTTTTGTAATTGCAAGGTGTCAGATTTTAATGAACTTGCTAGATTTATCAACTCAGAGCTTTGTTTTGGCGGTGTTGTAAGCGATGTTCAGCATCGTGAATCGAAGGCAGGAAAGGGTTGGGCGATTTTTATAGTAGAAGACTATAAAGATAGTTATGAGTTCAAGATATTTGGGGAAGAGTATCTAAAATTCCGTCACTTTTTGGTGCCTAATTCGTTTATCTACGCAAGAGTTTTTATAAAAGATGGATGGGTAAATAAAGATACGGGCAAAAAAACGGATCCACGAGTGCAGTACAATAGTATGCAAATGTTGCAAGATGTTATGGATAGCCAGGCACGGAAATTAACAATCCAAATGCCAGTTGAAGCATTGGCGGAAGACAAAATAAACACACTGAAGGATCTGTTTAAAATGCATAAAGGTGACAAACAGCTTCATTTTGAAATTTATGAATTTGATGAAAAGATTAAGTTGTCAATGTCTAGTAGAAAGCAAAAAGTAAATATCTCTCAGGAATTATTGGATGAACTAACCAGAGAGCAGCTAAGTTATAAGTTAAATTAATAATGGTCTGTGGCAGGATTGTATTCGGGCAGGGATTGCAGCTGCATCCTTTTGTCATTACTGGAAGTCCCTTTAAGATAGAATAGGGTCTATAAATATACGAAAGGCACTTCATTTGGCACTTGAAGTGACAAAAGATATAGCGGAAAGCCCGTTACTCTGAATGGGCAGGACATTGGGGGAGTAGCCCGCATTATAAGTGATAAGCTTACTCAATAATTGCATTGCTGAAACTGATGTCCCTGCTGTAAACTTTGGAATAAAAATTGACTACTTTTGTTTCGTAATTAAAAATTAAATTATGGCTTTAGAGATAACAGACGCAACGTTTGAAGAAACAGTATTAAAAAGTGATAAACCGGTAGTAGTCGATTTTTGGGCGGCTTGGTGTGGGCCTTGTAGAATGGTAGGGCCTATCATTGATGAAATTAGCAAAGATTACGAAGGTAAGGCTGTTGTTGGGAAGGTTGATGTAGATGCAAACCAGGAATTTGCGGCTAAATACGGAGTAAGAAATATTCCAACCGTTTTGATATTTAAGGGCGGTGAGTTGGTAGGGCGACAGGTAGGCGTGGCTCCGAAGGCTACTTATGCTGAAGCAATTGATGGACTATTATAGTATTAGTAAGAATTTATGACAGTAAAAGGTTCTCGTTTGAGAGCCTTTTCTTATTTTAGTGCATTGTCTAGACAAATAAAGCAGGACCGTTTTTTACTAGCTAGTATCCAACGAAACCTCTTAAAACCTAGTGTTAATTAAAAAGGTACCCGCTAACGGGGGCATAAAAGATGAAAAACAAAATGAAAGCTCAGGAGAAAATTGAGAATCAGCAATTAGAAGACCGTACTATATTTTTATGGGGGATGGTGAATGATAAGAGCGCGCGCCATGTCGTAGACCGTTTGATGTACCTAGACTCTTTGAATAATGATGAAATTAAATTATACATCAATAGTCCGGGAGGATATGTGACGAGCGGATTTTCAATGTACGATACCATGCAATCAATAAAAAGTCCTGTTTCTACGATATGTACAGGATTAGCTGCGTCTATGGGAAGCATCATACTTTCAGCTGGGGAGAAAGGGCGACGTTTTATACAACCACATGCGCGTGTGATGATCCATCAGCCTAGTGGAGGAGCAAGAGGTCCGGCTAGTGATATTGAAATTTCGGCTCAGGAAATTGTAAAGACAAAGGAGTTAAGCGCTAAAATATTGGCTGATAACTGTGGGCAGAAATATGACAAAATCATGAAGGATTTCAATCGTGATCATTGGTTAGGGGCAGAGGAGTCTCTTGCTTATGGTATTGTGGATGGAATTTTGTAAACGTAAGATGTGAGCCAATTGCAATTCTCAATTCTCACATCTTACATTCATAAAGTATTGCCCTTTATCTATTGTCTCATGTCTAATATCTAATATCTATTTTGAACATAGAAAAAGAAATAAACGAGATTACTGGGTTTAAGAATCTGGAGTTACTCGCTACCCAGGTAGTAGAGGGTTTTATTTCTGGACTTCATAAGAGTCCGTTTCATGGATTTTCGGCAGAGTTTGCCGAGCATAAAATCTATAACAATGGAGAGAGCACGAAGCACATCGACTGGAAGCTTTTTGCCAAGACAGACAAGCTCTATACCAAGCGTTATGAGGAGGAAACGAACTTACGTTGTCATATTATTATTGACAATAGTAGTTCGATGCATTATCCGGAAATAAAGGCTTTTGGGATTAATTCGTTGAATAAAATTGGGTTTTCGGTTTTAGCGAGTGCAGCGATCATGAACTTACTAAAGCGGCAGCGCGATGCAGTGGGATTGAGTATCTACAGTGACACGTACGAGTTTTATGCTTCGGAAAAGGGAAGCGAACGACACCATCAAATGATTTTAGGGCAGCTTAATAATGCTATTTCAAATCCCAAAGCCCAAACGCAAACAAAAACGTACGAGTATTTACACCTTATTGCCGAGAAACTAAAACGTAGGTCGTTGGTTTTTTTATTTACCGATATGTTTCAGAGTGATGCCGATCAGGAGAAAATGTTTTCAGCATTACAACATTTAAAATACAACAAACACGAACTCGTTCTATTCCACACCTACGATAAGGAGAAGGAGGTAAATTTTGACTTCTCAAATCGTCCGAAGCGTTTTGTTGATGTGGAGACAGGGGAACATGTAAATATATACGCCGATAATATAAAAGAAGACTACGAGAAAGCTGTGGAGCGGTATTTTAACGATTTGGAATTGCGCTGCGCTCAGTACCAAATTAAGTATGTTCGCACTAATATTAACGAGAGTTTCAACAAGATTTTAACTACCTATTTACTCGAGCGACAGAAGTTTGGATAATAAGCAGAAGTTTTATTGAAAATTGTTTGTGGATATAGAATGTAGTTTTATATTTGCACTCGCTTCTAGAGATAGAGCAAGACAAGCTTTTAAAGTCTTTAAAATAGTAGCACGGTCTGGTAGTTCAGTTGGTTAGAATACCTGCCTGTCACGCAGGGGGTCGCGAGTTCGAGTCTCGTCCAGACCGCATACTTCGACAAGCTCAGTAATCGAACTGAGGGAGGTTGAAACAATGATGTTGTGTTGTGACACTTAAATGTGTCATGTGGTTTAGAAATAGACCGATGAGAAGCTTTTCCAAATGGAGAGGCTTTTTTTGTTTTTTAGGGGACTATTTTCTAAACAAAATTGCCGCCATCTAAGGGAAAATAAGATTGAAAATTATTGTAGGGGATTCCTTGAGACAGTAGTAAGGTTTTTAACGGTAAGTTTTAAATATTTTTACAAAGAGTTGTATTCTTTACTAATTTCCTCTCCAACGCTCTAGAATACGTTACATGCTGCCTGATGTGGTTTGGTGAAGTTTGAGAATAATTATATTCATTTTTTAGAGTAGATGTCGCCAAAAGTATTGCAAGAATGAGCTGTTATTAAAAGAATTTGTGTTAATTTTCCAGTTGCTTTCAAAAAGTAATATTAGGACTAAAAAAATAACCTAGTTAAGGTAGTAAAATACTACAATTTGAAAACAAAATTATTAGCAGAGCATTAAGAAATATATTACTAGTTTGATGATGTTTATTAAAAAAGCATTGCTAATGATTCAACAAGAGGATAGATTAAAAAGTGAGATTAGAATTTTATTGAGGGGAAAAAAGGGCTTCTGACAACAATTCTAAATTTAAACAAACTGACGTTATATGAGATGTATTATTGTTGATGATGAAAAGAGTGCTAGATTCATTATCAGGCAACTTTGTAAAAAAGCAGGTGGGCTCGAGGTTGTAGAAGAGTTTTCAAGCGGAATTGAAGCTATTAAGTTTTTAAATAAAAATAAAGTTGATCTGGCATTCTTAGATATCCACATGCCCAGCTTCAACGGTTTTGATTTAATTGAATTATTAGAGCGTCCGCCTAAAGTCATATTAACGACTTCTGATTCGAATCTTGCCCTAGATGCTTTCAAATACGATTGTATTTTAGATTACTTAGTGAAGCCTTTAGAATTTGAAAGATTTCAACTCTCAATCGATAAGTTAGGAAAGAGAGATAATGAACAAGGGTTCCTTAGTGAAACTAAAACAGGGGCTCTAGAACCTGAAAAGAGCATGTTTATTAACGTGGGTAGACGATTGGTTAAAATTAATATTGATCACATAGACGTTATTACTTCGAGTGGAGACTATGTTAACATAAGCTGTGAACATGAGAACTATAAAGTACACTCTACCTTAAGTAATATTCTAAAAAAATTACCAACGAATCTATTTATAAGAGTGCATCGCTCTACGATTATCAATATCGATAAAATAATTGACATTGAGGATAACACATTACTTATCAAAAAGAACGTTGTTCCAATTGGAAGAACATATAGAAATGAGTTGATGAAACGACTAAACTTATTAAAATAAGCAGTCTAAAGATTGTCTGAGTCAAACAGAAAAGTTCAGACAATGCCCTATCTATAAACAAATGGGGATAATGACACCAGGCATCTCTGCTTAAGGGTTTTGGTTATAATGAGTACACAAATCGCACGGTTAGGAAACGTGGTTGGATGAATGTTTCTGAAATGAATACTGAAATATTATTTGCACTATTTCGAACTTGAGAATCAATGTCTAATATGTTGGTTGCCTTGAGTTCATATTCCCATTTTGCATCCTTATCCTTCCTATAGGATAAACTAGCATCCCAGTTTTGGAAGGAATTAATTTCACCCGTTTTATCACTTAGTGTGTTGTAGCTATAATTAGATTTGAAGGTGAAAGCTTTCCATACATAGGCATCAAACTCAATCGATGGGGCGTTGGTAAAGAAGGTTGTGCTCGTGTCACCTTGATTGTTGTTAGAAACACTATATCTATATTTTACGCTTACATTAGGTGCGTATTTATAATTGGTTCGTAAACCCGGGCTATACGTATGCGTAAAACTTTCGTTTAGGGATTGCCTTCCTTGTATAAATTGATTGATCTTACTGTAGTTGAAATTCAGGTTAAGACTCGCTCTAAGTTTTCCGAAGGTGCGCTGAATACGTCCAAAAGCACTCACATTATCATCGGCAAAACTTGAATTGAAAAAACTACTTGTTCTAATAACATTTTCAAAATTGGTGAGACTTCTTACCTGATCAATATTTTTGGTATAAGCCACCCGCGCGAAAATATTGGTATAGTTAAACAAGTTAAAGCTGCGATAGAATAAACTTATATTGTGTGACAAGGCATTTTGTAAATCCGGATTCCCCAATTGAATGTCATTGTAGTTGTTTAGCACTAAGCCACGAGCCAATCGTGTTACATCGGTGAACTGATTTTTCATGTTATAATTAAAGGTGAGGCTTTCACTCTTTTTGAGCTGTATACGCGTTTCAAAATCAGGGAGAATTTTGAAGAAATTGTCTTCAGCTTTCTCTCCAAATTGGCTGTTTTTATTTCCGTAAGCATGTACTGAAAAACCAGGGGTAACCGTAAATTTCCCTACCTTTAATCGATAGTGCGCTCCTAAGTAGATGTCACTAAAATTGTATTCGGTATCGTTAATAGCAAGACCATCATTAATTGCAGGGGTTGGGTCAAATTGAGCCCCATTTTCTAAAAATTGAAAAATATCAGAATTAAATTCTTGTCGACTTAGAATTGTTCCTAAGGTAAAGTTGATGTTACTTTTTCCATTTAGAATGTTGTAATAATCGAGTTTGGCATCTAATTGATTCGATTTAATTCGTCTGTTTTGCCCTAGGTTGTAATCATTCAAGGAGTTGTCCAGACCTAGTGCGTCTGCCGTTGGGTCGAAGGCATCTCTGTCATTTGGGTCTAAAGCGTCATTATTGGTTGGATCGTTATCCAATATTGCATTGTAAAAAGGGTCTTCATTTTTAATCAAGTGTTGTGCTTCAAATGCAAAAATATTCGTTTCATTTAAAGTGAAGTAGTAGTTTATATTCTGATTAATGCTAAAAGGTGTTACTTCTTCTACTTGATCGATGTTTCCAACAACGGAAGAAAAAGAATTTTGTCTTTGGGAATCGTCAGAAAACCTTCCAAGTATATCGTAATCTATTTGATTTTTTAGATCGGGGGTGTACTTTGCACTCATTTTAACCAAGCCTTGATTGGAATTTTCTTTACCCGTTTGTTCAATTGCTTCATCAGGAATTCCAAGTTCTGCATCCGTATAGCGCACGAGGCTCGTCTCACGTGAATCGATTCGACTGCTATTGTAAATAAAGAATCCACTTACATCTAAGGCTTGAGTTGGCGAATAACTGAAGTTCGTCGCAATTAGTTTGTTCTCGATTTTTTGAGCGTTGTCTTGACTCGTTAAAAAATTGAGGCTATTGTCACCTAAATTGATACTTGTTCCACTGGTGCTGCTAGGTTGTCTGAAACCGCCTCCAAATCCGCGAATATCCCGTCGTGTTAATGCCACTTCCCCAATATTATTTAAGTCTCCAATAACATTAAGACTTACCTTTGGACTGTAATAAAAGAGTTTTGGCTGCACAATATAGAGCTCTTCGGTAGCTGCTATTCCAGAACCTCCAGTAACATTTCCAAACCAGAATTTTTCTTTACCCTCTTTAAGTTTGATATTGATGGCTACATTATCTTGGTTATTGGTCACACCGCTCATCTGACCCACCTCAGAGTAATTACGTAAAACCTGGATTTTATCAACGGCTTTTGACGGTATGTTCTTGGTAGCGAGTTTCGAATCTCCATCGAAAAAATCTTTCCCATTTACCATTAGCTTATTGACAACTTTTCCTTCAACTTCGATCTGTCCGTCTTCATTAATCTCAACTCCAGGAAGTTTTTTTAGGATGTCCTCAAGTTTTCTTTCTGTCCCGTTTTGAAAGGAGTCGGCATTATAGATCAGTGTATCTCCTCTTACAGTAACTGGCATTTCGTACGATATCTCAACCGCATCCAAGGTATTGTCTGCCACCAAAGAAAAATCTAAAAAGGCGTCTTCCGAAGTAGTGGTGAGAATGGTTTCAAATTGCTTCATCCCTAAATAACTCACTTGCATTTTGTACGTACCGTTCTTGCCAAGGGCAATCTGGTATTTTCCAGAACTATCTGTAATGGCATAGGATTCTAAAGCGCTAGTCTCCTGATTAATTGCAATAACATTGGCCAATTCAAGGGGTTCATCCCCGATACTATCTCTTACAACACCTTGTAATTTGATTTGGGAGAAAGATATATTCACCACAAAAAGTAGGAGTAGGGTACTTAATCTATTCATGTTTTTTGGTTGTAAAGAGGTTTATTCAAGAAGACTTACTATCTACCTTGACGGCCGCTGTTTCTTCCTCGGTTGTCTCGCATTTCCTGCATCTTACCAGTGATAATTTCATTGTATTCTTTCTTGGTGACGACCTGGCCTTTATCTGGGGCCTCAATTTTAGTTTTCTCTTCTGGATTCATAACGATCTTCGAACATAGCATTGTGGTGTTTCCGGCACTTACCTCAAGGATTAAACCTGGAAGGCCCCAATATTCGCTCGGACCTTGGCTTACAGGAACCATAGGGGTGTACCAGGCAACAATCTCTAACATTTCAACTTCTTGTTCATCTTTCTTTTCCTCTTCTAATTTTGCTACATCACCAGTCTTAGTTGAGTCTGATTTTTTTGCTTTGTCTTTATTTTCGTCTCCTCCACGTCTATTTGTTCTAGTCCAGTTTACATCGCTGGAAGGTCTTGATGCAGTCGCCTTAAAACAAGTGTACTGCCCAATCTGTTTCGTTTCTGTACCCATCTTCCACTCAAGGGGTTTCATTTCTTCCTTTATTAAAAACTGCTTTCCAAAAAATTCTTGATCCTGTAAGAAGATTTTCGTTTTTATATTTTTGTATTGTGGCCCCGCAGAGAAACTACTACCCCAAACACTGGGTGCTCTTCCTCCTACTGGCCCCGCCAACTTTTCATCTTCAATAAACATTGATTCTTCCTTGCTGAAAGTTAGGATATATGTTTTTTCTAACCATGGCTTCATACGCGCTTCCATTTGCTTTTTTTGCGCTTCGCTCATTTGTCCACCGCGGCTCCAGCGACTCATATCCATAGTCGTCTTTGAAAAATAATATGCTTTCCCTTGAAATTCTTGGGCACTTACTTGAACCGATAGTAACAATGTAAATGTGATGATGCTTAGTTTAATGAGAGCAGATTTCATGTAAAGAAAAATTTTATAAGTTGTTCAACAAAAGTATTGAAATAGTAAACGATTATACATTAGTTTGTCAAAAGAT
The DNA here is from genome assembly GCA_938083445.1 of uncultured Ulvibacter sp. Classification (GTDB taxonomy): domain Bacteria; phylum Bacteroidota; class Bacteroidia; order Flavobacteriales; family Flavobacteriaceae; genus Ulvibacter. The sequence goes on from CALKCP010000003.1 coordinate 150,594, forward strand.
TAACACTGTCATAAATTTAAAGCTTCCCAAAAATTGCTCTATTTACCTTTGAAGAAACATGTCTTTCTTCATGTTTCTTCTCCCTTTGACCTTTGAAACTTTGTTTGGTTTAATCTAAAAAAAGGATTTGTTTATTTGAATAACAAATCTTAACATATTACAGCACTAAAGAGCAAATAGTCTCCGTTTTAATATTTTTTGAATGTCCATATTGTCTTGTTGCGGAATTAAATAGTGTTCCAAGTCGTGGTGTGAATTAATGGTCTCTTGCCGATCGATAAAACCATAACCTAAGTACCTATTGTTCTTAACTAATACAAATGAATCTTCATTGGGTTCCCGGCCTTTTTCTTTAAGAAGTACATCTTTCGTGCTTTCTGATATATAGGTAATGGCTTTTTCCACCCGACTGTTATAGGCCTCAATATTCTCTTCATTTGAGCAAACACCTTTGCAGTTTTTTATACTAAAATGTGAGCAGCTAGAAACATTTTCCTGCAGGTGGCAATATTTTGGACACAACGCAAATTTCTCACAAATCTGTTCTAAAAACGACCTACATTGTTGAAGGCTAAATAAAACGATTGTTGGAGTTGGGGCGCCCTTTGAAGCATTAAAAGCGAGGTGCCTAATACCACTTCGGTCGTAATAACTAAATATGGCGAAAGTTTTAGAAACGCGTTTTGATGCCGTATTGTATTTCGGAAAATGATGCTTGATAGCAGCATCTTCCATCAACAAGGCAATAAGTTCGCTACCCGAAAGTTCAAAATCTATATCTGCCGTTTCCCGGCATAGATCTAATTCTTTTTGCTTTTTGTCATGGAAATGACTCAGTACCCGTTTCTTGATATCTTTCGCCTTTCCCACGTAAATAATCGTACGTTTTTTATTCTTAAAATAATAGATGCCCGGGGCATTTGGCAGTGCTTCAAAAACAGGCTTTGGCAAATGAGCCGGAAGGACGCTTTCCTTAGAATTTGCTTTTAAGAACGTCTCAAAAACTTCTGGAGCATTCTTATGAGCAAGTAGTTTCTGAAAAATAATCACTGTCGCTTCAGCATCACCTCTGGCTCTGTGTCGATCTACAATGTTCACATTCATGCTGACACATAATTTCCCTAAACTATAGGATTTAAAACCTGGAAATAGTTTTCGTGAAAGTCGGATTGTACATAATTTCTTTCTATGGAAATCAATTCCCAAACGCTTAAACTCCCCGCTAATAACATTATAGTCGAAGTTTACGTTGTGAGCCACAAAAATGGCACCTTCAGTGATCGCTAGGATGTCGGCGCATATTTCTTCAAATAGGGGAGCATCGGCTACCATTTGATTGTCAATTCCGGTAAGCGCGGTGATTTGGCGCGGAATATAATCCATAGGATTTACCAAAGAAGTAAACTCGTCAATTACGTTTGTACCATCATATTTAAAGATAGAGATTTCAGTAATTCTGTTTGTTTTTCCAGTGGTTTCTACATCTATTATGGTGTACATCGTTTCGTGTTTCTTCTTTGCTAATACTAAAAATGGAGGGCTTTTGTTCCTTAAAATTACGTTTCAATGAAGCGTAATTAGACCCGTCTAAAGGTACTCTTTTTTCAGCCTCATGCTTTTAATTTTTACTCATTTCAAAGTTCAATTCGAGCCTATTTTTAGTGCTAAAAAAGAGCATTTGAGGCTGGATGCTATCATTATTAACCGCTTTTTTATCGATAAGCACACATTTATTATTAAATTGGGACTTCTATGAATCAAACAAAGAACACATGAGTGATTTAGAAATAGCCAAACAGATAGAGTTGAAGCACATTAAAAGCATTGCTGCTAAATTAGGTTTAGATGAAGATGACCTTGAAATGTATGGCAAGTACAAGGCCAAACTTCCGCATTCCATTATTGATATGGAAAAGCTAAAAAAGAGCAATCTCATTTTAGTAACGGCAATTTCACCAACCCCAGCTGGAGAAGGGAAAACAACCATGTCTATTGGGCTTTCTGAAGGTTTAAATCAACTAGGAAAGCAGACAACTGTAGTGCTTAGAGAGCCGTCTTTAGGGCCAGTTTTTGGAATAAAGGGAGGTGCGACAGGAGGGGGATACTCTCAGGTACTTCCAATGGAAGATATTAATTTACATTTTACTGGAGATTTTTCAGCGATAGAGAAAGCACATAATTTACTGTCTGCAGTTATCGATAATAACATTCAGAGTAAAACAAACTCCTTAGGTATTGACGCGAGAACCGTTACATGGAAGCGCGTTATTGACATGAACGATAGAGCGCTTAGAAATATCATTGTTGGGCTAGGGGGAACAACCTCTGGGGTGCCACGACAAAGTGGATTTGATATTACGGCAGCTTCAGAAATTATGGCAATTCTTTGCCTCTCTGACGATTTAGAGAACCTTAAGAAACGATTGGGTGATATCTTTATCGGATACACCTTTGGAAAAACACCTGTTTTTGCTCGCGATCTTAAAGTTGAAGGAGCGATGGCAGCCTTGTTAAAGGATGCGGTAAAACCGAATCTCGTTCAAACTATTGAGGGAAACCCTGCTATTATTCATGGAGGACCCTTTGCGAATATTGCACAGGGAACAAATTCCGTGATTGCAACACGAATGGGAATGACCTTATCCGATTATACCGTTACTGAGGCAGGTTTTGGGGCAGACTTAGGAGCAGAAAAGTTTCTGGATATTAAATGTCAAAGCGCAGGATTATCTCCAAAAGCGGTTGTAATTACTACAACGATTAGAGCTTTAAAATATCATGGAGGAGCCGACCTAAAGACATTAACCCAGCCAAATGTTGAGGCATTAAAAAAAGGAATTCCAAATCTTGAAAAACACCTAGAAAACGTAAAACAATTTAACATAGTTCCTGTAATTGCAATCAATAGATTTGTTTCAGATTCGGATGAGGAAATTGAAGCGATTCAAGAATTTGCAAAAAGCAATAACGTACGCGTTGCACTAGCCGAGGTATGGGCGAAAGGTGGCAAGGGAGCGTTGGATTTGGCTCAACATGTAATTGAAATTGTAGCGTCCGGGGAGTCGAATTTTAAACCGCTCTATAATTGGGACTCCAGTGTTAAAGAAAAGATAGCAACCATCGCAACGAAAATTTACGGCGCAGCGCAAGTAGACTATACATCGAAAGCACTTAAAAACTTAAGAACAATTGCTGATCTAGGGTTAGAGGGATTGCCAATTTGTATGGCAAAAACCCAGAAGTCATTGTCTGATAACCCTAAGTTGATAGGACGCCCAACAGGTTTCACTATCACTATTCGGGAAATTGAAATAGCTACAGGAGCCGGATTTTTAATCCCCATTACGGGCGATATGATGCGTATGCCGGGACTACCCGCACATCCAGCTTCAGAAAATATAAGTATCGATAACGAAGGAAATATCTCAGGCTTGTTCTAAAAAGAGGCGGTGTTTTCTGAAAAAGGAATGGTCGTTATTTTAATATGTATTTTAAATTATTTGCGTTAAATTTACCTAAGTCACTATATTACAGGTGATTCATCTTATGGCAACGAGAAAGTACGAAGGCAAAAAGTTCGAGTTACAGACGTCCACTAAAATTGTGGATGCTCTAACTATTGAAGAAGCGCTACAAATCAATATCAACGATAAGGCCTTTACAATTTCTATGCGGACACCAGGCGAAGATGCAAACTTGGTGAGAGGACTCTTGCATGCCGAAGGTGTTATCAACGATGTACATTTTATTCCAGATATCGTTTTAAAGAAGGAGAATGAAGATGGAATTGTAACGATTGTTAATGTTGCCATTCCTGAAGATAAACTTGGGGAAGGGTATTCAAATAGCCGCAGCTTATTGTCGGTCTCTTCCTGCGGAATTTGTGGTAAAACGGAACTTGGAGATCTCGCATTTATTGGAAAGACAATTGATGACAAGGATAAAATGGATATCAATGGTATCAATCGAATGTTTGAGAAGATGAAAACAAAGCAGCATGACTTCAAGCAATCTGGAGGAACGCATGCCGCGGCTGCCTTTTCCATAGACGGGGAGTTGCTTTGTACGATGGAAGATATTGGGAGACACAATGCGGTAGACAAGGTTGTTGGGCAATTGATTCATTCAAAAAAAATAAAGCAAGCCAAGGTAATCACGGTAAGTGGAAGGATTTCGTATGAAATCGTTATTAAGTGTTTTAAAGCACAGGTCCCATTTCTAACGGCGGTATCGGCGCCTTCTTCTTTAGCTGTTGATTACGCCAAGGAGCTTGGAATTACCTTATTTGCATTCTGCAGGGATGAGCGCGCAACCTGCTATTCAAATGCGCAACGCACAAAAAGTGTGCAATCAAATATAAAAGCTAGTTAATAGATGTCAGATAATTTAAGTGAGTTATTAGGTAGGAAGGGAGTAGAAGGTGGTTTCTTTGATTCATTAGGGAAATTGGCTACACCAGATGGGGCACCTAGTGATGCCGCGATGGAGAAACTGGCTGAAGATTTTTTAATTGGGAAGGCCAATGCCTATGGAACGGCAAGTTTCTATGACTTTTTAAAACCTGAAAACAAAGGTAAAAAAGTGTATGTATGCAACGGTACGGCTTGCGTTTGCGCTGGAACTCAAGAAAAAGTGATTGAAACGCTTCAGGAAACTTTCGATGCTGATGAAATTGGACACATGACGTGCTTAGGTAGATGTCACGAGAATTCAGCTTTTCATTATAAAGGAAAAAACTATTCGGGTACCGCTACAGAAAACTTAAAAGCAATACTTACTTCAGAAAACAAATTAAACCAAGATTCATACCACGTAAAAGCAAATGGAAACACAATCTTAACGGAGGCTTTTACCAATATTTCAGACTATTACGAGCCTTTTTTAAGGGCACTCAAGAGAGATTCTGTAGATGTTTTAGAAGAAATAAAAACATCTAATGTACGAGGTCGAGGAGGCGCAGGTTTCCCAATGGGAATGAAATTACAGTTCTGCCGAAACGTAGAAAATGAAACAAAATTTATTATCTGTAATGCAGATGAAGGAGATCCAGGGGCTTATTCAGACAGGTATTTATTGGAGCAAAGGCCGCATTCTGTTTTGTTTGGAATGTTGATTTCAGGCTACGTAGCAAAGGCAAATTATGGAATTGTCTATATACGAGCGGAGTATCCAGAAGCTTCAGAAATTGTCCAAAAGGCAATTGACGATTTGAGATCGAACCATCTCCTTGGTAAAAACATTGATGGAAGCGGTTTCGATTTTGATCTTAAAATAATCCAGGCACAGGGTTCTTATATCTGTGGGGAAGAGACGGCATTAATTAACTCTATTGAAGGACAGCGCCCGGAGGTTAGAGTCCGTCCACCATTTCCTGCTCAAAAAGGATTGTTTAATAAACCTACGACGGTCAATAATGTTGAGACCTTGGCAGCTTTACACCACATCATTTCAAATGGAGGAGAGGCATGGAAACGTATTGGAACCGAAAGGTCTTCAGGGACAAAATTAGTCTGCCTGGATAGCTACTTCAATAACCCTGGGATGTACGAAGTTGAAATGGGAACACCTTTATCTGAAGTTGTTAACGACTTAGGAGGGGGCTTCAAATCTGAGGTGAAAGCACTTCAAATTGGAGGTCCGCTTGGCGGATTGGTTCCGATATCCAAAGTAAACGAGCTAACAATCGATTTCGAATCATTTTCGAATGCAGGTTTCCTATTAGGACATGCTTCTATTGTGAGCATTCCCAAGGACTATCCAATCATGAAACTGATCGAGCATTTGTTTGATTTTGCCTCCTATGAAAGCTGTGGAAAATGTTTTCCTTGCAGATTAGGAACCAAACGCGGGCAAGAATTGTCTGAAAAGGCACTCACCTCAGACTACAAAATTGATCGGAAACTATTTACCGATTTACTAACGACTTTAGAACAAGGGTCTTTATGTGCCCATGGCGGAGGTATTCCACTTCCGGTGCGGAATGCATTGCACTATTTTGATGACGAACTAAGACAATACTTCAACTAATACAGAAAGAGATGAAAACGGCCTACATAGACAACCAAGCATTTGAAATAGTTGAAGGAGAGACGCTATTATCGTTTATAAGACGTTATCGAGATAAATCACTTGTGCCAACCTTATGTGACGCACCCAATTTGGATCCTTTTGGTGCCTGCAGAGTATGTAGTGTAGAGGTAGCGCTTCATGAAAATGGACCCGTTAAAACAATGGCATCGTGCCATGCTCCTGTTGCGGCCGGGCAATATATTTATACAAGCACCGACTCAGTAAAAGCACTTCGAAAGAACATTATTGAGTTGGTATTAACCGACCACCCGCTAGATTGCCTTACCTGTGAGGTAAATGGCAACTGTGAATTACAAACAGTTGCAGCTCAAGTGGGGATTCGTGATGTTCGTTATCCTGCAGGGGATGATCACTTGTTTAGAATGAAAGATTTGAGTCACCCTTATATGACCTCAGATTTATCAAAATGCATCAATTGTTATCGCTGTGTGCGTGCCTGTGATGAGGTACAGGGAGAATTTGTTCTGAGCATGTCTGGCAGAGGTTTTGATTCGCATATTATTAAGGGTATGGATACCTCTTTTATGGAGTCAGATTGTGTGAGTTGTGGTGCTTGTTCTCAAGCCTGTCCTACCTCCGCGATCTCAGATGTATTTCAGTCTAAAGCAATTCAAGCAACAGATACAACAAGAACAATTTGCACCTATTGTGGTGTAGGGTGTAATCTAGAAGTATCGACAAGTAATGGCGAAATTTTAAGTATTACGGCACCTTACGACGCTGAGGTAAACCAAGGTCATACTTGTATTAAAGGGCGCTATGCATTTAAGTTTTACGACCATCCCGAACGCTTAGACTCCCCGATGATAAAACGTAACGGTACATTTGAAAAAGTTAGCTGGAACGAAGTCTACGATTATATTTCCTTAAAATTAACATCCTATAAATCTGAATTTGGACCCGACTCTATCGCTGGTATTTCTTCGGCGAGATGTACCAATGAGGAGAATTATTTGATGCAAAAATTTATTAGAACCGTTATTGGAACTAACAATATTGATGGTTGCGCTCGCGTTTGCCATTCTCCAACAGCATTAGGAATGCAGCGCACTTATGGAACGGGAGCAGCTACGAATTCTATCGATGATATCAAGGACACAAATTGCATCATGGTTATTGGGGCGAACCCAACAGATGCACATCCAGTTACGGGGGCTAAGTTGAAGCAGTTCTCAATGAAATTGGATAATGTGTCGATTGTAATTGACCCTAGGCGTACTGAATTAGCGCGCTATGCAACACACCATATCCCTTTAAGACCCGGTACAAACGTCGCCGTACTAAATATGATGATGTATTATATTATATCTGAAGGGCTTGCAGATGCAAAGTTTATCGAGAACAGAACTGAAGGTTTTGAAGATTTCAAGAAAGAGATATTAAACATTGACTTGGAATACCTGGAAGAGGTCTGTGGTGTCGATAGAAATATAATTAAGGATGCTGCAATTGCATACGCGACTGCGCCGAATGCTATGTCATTCCACGGTTTGGGGGTTACAGAGCATTCGCAAGGAACTTTTACGGTGATGCAAATTGCAGATTTGGCCTTGCTAACTGGTAATATTGGACGCAGAGGCGTTGGTGTGAACCCTTTGCGAGGACAAAATAATGTTCAAGGAAGTGCCGATATGGGAGTGCAACCTCATCAAGGAGCGGGGTATTTGGATGTCACCAAAGAAGATGTGAATAAAAAATACAACGAATTCTACGGAGTTGATGTCCCAATGGAAATTGGGTATAAAATTCCTGAGATGTTCGATGCCGCGCTTGACGGTAAACTAAAAGCGCTATGGGTTATTGGTGAAGATATTGTTCAGACAGACCCAAACACCAAAAAAGTAATCAAGGCTTTGGAAGCTACAGACCTTGTCATCGTGCAGGAGCTCTTTATGACCGAGACAGCCAAACATGCCGATGTAATTCTTCCTGGAGCCTCTTTTCTTGAGAAAAGCGGAACTTTCACGAATGGCGAACGAAGAGTTCAAGCAGTGAGGCAAGTAGTGAAACCAGTTATAGGATCGAAACCCGATGGACAGATTATTGTGGAGATAATGAATAAAATGGGTTACCCACAGCCAGAGTATACGCCGGATGGGATGTTGGAAGAAATTTCGCAGATAGTGCCTTTCTTTGCCGGGATTACTTGGGAAAGATTAGGGAAGAATGGCCTACAGTGGCCTGTTGCAAAAGACGGAACCGATACACAAATACTTCATAAAGAAGACTTCAAAAGAGGGAAAGGGTATTTCGAGTTTAATGCTTGGGAGGAAACGAAAGAACTCACTGTTCACGCAAAAGACTTTCCCTATATCCTTACAACGAACCGTGAGTTGGAGCATTACAACTGCGGCGCAATGACGCGAAGGACTGCCAATGAAATGATTCTGAAAGATGATTACTTAATGATCAACCCAGAGGATGCAAAAGAGAATCTCATTTCTGAAGGAGATTACGTTTGCCTAGAATCACCTCGTGGCAAAGTTGATGTAAAGGCTCGCATTACGGATGAGGTTAAAAGTGGCATTTTAAGTACTACCTTCCATTTCCCTGAAATTATGATTAATAATTTAACGGGCGACATCCATGATTCTGAAGCAATGTGTCCAGAATATAAGGTTGTAGCTGTTCGGATTCGAAAGAGTAAAGGGAAGTACAAACCCGCTGTAGTCTAAGAAAATAATTATTCGAAAGTCAACCACCAATAGTGATCATGCTTCTGTTTTGAGAATGTAGTTTGGGCTCTTGTAATTTTTCGAGAGTGTCCATGCCACCTCTTACTTTAAATTTTGCAGCTACAGCTTTCTGAATGATGGGTTCAATCGATTTACCTGCTCGTAATGTTGTGAGCAAATCGGATTCGGAAGCAGAGAATAAACAGTTTTTTAATTGTCCATTCGCGGTTAATCTAAGGCGATTGCAACTGTCACAAAAAGGATTGGTCACAGAGCTAATAATGGCAAAACTTCCCTTGTAACCCTTTATTTTATAGTTTTTAGAGGTGTCGTTTGGAGCATCTTCAAGACGTTCTATCTCCTTCTCTGAGAAACTAGCGTTTACGATATCCATAACCTCTTTATAAGATACCATTTTTTGCATGTCCCATTTATTTCCATCAAAAGGCATGAACTCTATAAAGCGAATACAGACGGGCAAATTCTTCGTCAAATGAATAAAATCAATAATTTCATTTTCGTTAAATCCCTTTATGAGAACAGCATTCACCTTTACTTTAAAGCCTTCAGATACTAGTAAAAGAATGTTTCTGTACACCTTTTCGAATTCATCCCTTCGTGTTATTTCTTTAAATTTTTCTCGGTCTAAAGAATCTAAACTTACATTGATGCTGTTTACACCGTGCAGTTTCAATGTGTCAATGAACCTATCAATAATGACTGCGTTTGAGGTAATTGAAAGTGCGACTGGGAGGGATGCTAATTTTTCCAGAATAATAGGAATATCCTTTCTAATTAAGGGCTCGCCGCCAGTTAGTCGGATTTTTGTCACGCCGTGCTCTACAAAGGTTTTAGCGATGCTATAAATTTCTTCATAGGTCATTAAATGACTTCGTGGAGATAGTTGAACTCCGGCTTCTGGCATGCAGTAGGTACAGCGAAGGTTGCAGCGTTCGATGAGAGAAATACGTAAATAGGCATGATCTCTCTTATGTGAATCGGTTAAGATGGGTGTATTGTTTTTCATTAGTCGTGCCTTGCGCCTTTTAGTATTCTAAATATGTGTAAAATAGAAGGAAAAATAGCATCCATCGATTCCTTAGCGCCATTGGTTGAGCCAGGTAGTGCAAGCACCAAAGTGTCATTAATCGTTCCGGCTACACTTCTTGAAAGCATAGAATACGGGATTCTGTCTTGCCCATAACTTCGAATCGCCTCTTCAATTCCAGGGATTTTTCTATCAATAATTTCGGCTAAAGCTTCGGGAGTAACATCTCGCGAAGACAAACCCGTTCCACCAGTGAATATGACCAAATCATTACCTTCACTTGCTAACTTCTTTGCTTTTTCTTGAATGATATCTTTCTCATCTGGGATAATAATATATTGTTCTATTGCTACACTACATTCTTCCAGTTTGGCAATAATTGCCTTTCCGGCTTTGTCTTCTTTCTCCCCTTTTGAAATAGTATCGGAACAAACAATCACGGCTGCTTTTAAATCTTTTCTGAAGCGATCACGAAAATCTGATTTCCCTCCTTTTTTCTTCAATAACTTTATATGATGTATTTCGACGCCCTTGTCTATAGGCTTTAGCATATCGTACATATTGAGGGCAACAACACTAGCCCCATGCATCGCTTCAACTTCCACGCCCGTTTTGTAAATCGTTTTAATGGTACAAAGAATGGTTATTTCGAGTCCATTAATTTCATAATCAATACCCGTATATTCTATAGGCAGTGGATGGCAATCGGGAAGAATATCCGGTGTTTTCTTAACGGCTAATAATCCAGCGGCCTTGCTCATAGCAAACACGTTTCCTTTTGGAACACGATCGTTCTCAATCGCAGCTATCGTTTCGGCTTTACTCACTTTTACAATCGCTTGAGCAGTGGCAATTCGTAGTGTATTTATTTTATGTGTTATGTCTACCATATACTATTTTTCTATTGCTAATTGACTATTCTTCTTAATCAATATCTGAATCAAGAATTCACTTTCCATTGATGGGATTCATCTTCAAATAATTCCTTTCCGAAAATAGGAACTTTCGCTTTTATCTCCTCAACGATATATTCCAAAGCCTTAAAAACTTCCTTTCTTCTCGGTGACGATACAAAAACAAACAAACAAATCTCACCCGTCTTTACTTCACCTAAGCTATGATAAATATGCATGCAGGTTAAATTAAATTTTTCAAAGGTGGTTTCTCTTATTTCAAAGAATTTTGCATTTGCCATTTCTTGGTGAGCTGTATAATCTATAGCTGATATTTGCTTGCCATCCACTTCGTCTGCTCGCACCTGTCCTAAAAAAATATTGTGTGCTCCAATCGTTGTTTTTGATTGATGCTTGGCGATAGATTCACCAATAAATTGGGATGAAATGGCTCCATCCATAAAGACATTTTTTACTTTTCGTTCTTTCATTTTAATTCTAATTTTTGATGGGCTAAAATTGTTTCAGCACCACCTATGAGGCTGTAGCAGTTATGTTGGTTGTGTTTCTGTAATATTTCGACCGCTGTTTTTGATCGAATTCCTGTCTTACAAAACAGCATTTTATTCTTTTCTGAATCGATCTGAGCTAATTCGTGTTCAAGTGTATGAAGTGGAATCTGAATGCAGTTAGGCAATTCTATTGTGGGCTTTTCACCGAGTTCTCTCACATCAATAAATTGATTGTTTCCCAATTTGATGGCTTCCTCCACTGAAATTTCAGCAACAGGAAATTTGCAATAAGAGGCAAAACTCTGATTTGAAAATTGCTCTTTTAGCGACCTTACTTTTTCAATTTCAGCAACAGATTTTGCAATTTTTAAGGTTATGGTTTCCGAAGTCATAGCATTGAAACAAAAGAGTTTCCCTGAAAGTACCGTGTCAAAACCTAAAACCATTTTAAGCACCTCATTTGCCTGCATGGTTCCTATGATTCCAGGAAGTACGCCTAAAACTCCAATTTCGGAGCAATTAGGCACCGAACCTTCTTTTGGGGGAGTTGCAAATAGGCAACGATAACTTGGTCCGTTTTGATAATTAAATACGGATACCTGTCCTTCAAACTTATAAATAGCCCCGTATACAACTGGTTTGTTGGTTAGGATAGCCGCGTCATTTATTAGATAACGGGCTGAGAAATTATCAGTTCCATCTACAATGATATCGTAGTCTTCAAAAAGACTGAGCGCATTTTTGGGAGTCAGTTTCTCGGGGTATGCAATACTATTAATTGTAGGATTCAGATCTTCCAATCTCTTTGTCGCTGCAATCGCTTTATTGATTCCAATAGACGATGTACCAAATAATATTTGACGTTGAAGATTGGACTCTTCCACAGTATCAAAATCAATAATCCCAATGGTTCCAATTCCGGCTGCAGTGAGATATTGTAGGGCAGGGCATCCCAATCCGCCAGCGCCAACTACCAAGACTTTGGCCTTGGATATTTTGTCCTGACCTGCCTGTCCAATTTCATCTAATACGATATGTCTATGATACCTGCTCATAATTTTAACCTCCTGAAAATGGGGGTAATAATGCAATTTCTGATTCCAAAAGAAGCGTGTCTTTTGAAACAATCTCCAAGTCTTGCGCTACCTGAAAGTCCGTTTCTTTTAATGTGGGGTATTTTTCAAAAAGCAACATCAATACATCTGACACAGACCCTTTTGTGTATGCTATGGTCTCTTCAGAACAATTTGTTATTTCTGCTAATACTCCGAAATATTTAATCTTTAAATTCATGTTTTAAGTCTTTCAATTCACTTATTGTATTAATATTTCTGACCGTTTTCCCTAATTCTGAATCTAGCGTTATCGTTTTTACATCTAGTTGATCAATGGCGAAACGCAGGCGTCGTTCGTTCGTTTGCAATAGTTTCAGGAAGTGATGTCTGCATTTCTTTTTATACATGGCTACAAGCGGCATTGTTTTTCCCTCACTTTCAAACTGTATTACCTCCGCTTCAGAAGGCGCCCCTTCCAGTAATTTTTTTAATACTGAAGTGCTAATTAATGGGACGTCACAACTAAGAACAATATTGTTTTCAGTTTCTGAATGCAACAATCCAGAGTACAATCCGGCCAAAGGACCAGAATCTTCCATACTATCGGCAACCCGTTTTAGATTGAAAACATCATACTCTGAATTATTACTAACAATAATAATCTCACCAACAATAGGTTTTAATGCCGCAATAATAGACGACATAAATGTTTTTCCATTCAATTTCAGAAATCCCTTATCCTCGCCCATTCTTGAACTTTTCCCCCCTGCTAGGATGATGCCTGTTATTGTGCTTTTCTTCTTCATTTATGTAAAAAATAATTTTACCGAAGCAATCGTCAATACAACCGCTAACATATATCGCAGCAGTTGGTTGTTAAGTTTTCTGCTTCCAAAGTAACTTCCAAAGAACCCGCCAACAACAGCGATACCAACCAAAATAAAAGACTCACTTGAAAGTGAGTAACCACTCGTTAATTGTCCAAATAAACCAGAGGCTGAGTTCGCCCAAATAAATAGTGCTGAAACAGCCGCACCTTCTTTCATTTTGCCCCAGTGTAAGAGCAAAATTACAGGTGTTAAAATAACACCCCCTCCTATTCCAATAAGCCCAGAGAAGAACCCAATGATGCCTCCTACGAGGAGTCCCTGCCATGTTTTGACCTTATTAATTGTGGCACTTTCCTTTCCAAAAACATGCAGCATTTTTAAGATGGCGAAAATTAAAAGCACCGCTAATATTTTCTTATAAAGTGACGCATCTACTTCAATCATTCCGCCTAAAAACGCCAATGGAATCGAGGTGATAGCAAATGACAAAAATAGTTTTTTATTAAAATGACCGGCCTTATAATAATGATAAAACGCAATACCCGCGACGAATATATTGAGCAGTAAGGCCGTTGGCTTCATCGTCTCAGGCGCAAAGGAAAACAGCGCCATTAAGGCTAAATAGCCACTTGCTCCCCCATGACCAACACCCGCATATAAAAATGCAATTAGTGGCAGCAAGCCAAAAAATAGCCACATATTTTCAATGTCAAAGATCATTTTAAATCCGCTTCAGAAATTTGTTTGTCTAAAAATTCCCAGCAATTTTTGTTTATTCGTTCATAAGCTTCAATTAAGCTCTTACCATAAGCAGTAATTTGAGTTCCACCTCCTTTTGTGCCGCCTATTGTGGTATTGCAAACCGGAGATTTAGCTCTCGAATTTACGGCGTCAATCAACGACCAAGCTTTTTTATAGGACATTCCCAACGACTTTGATGCCTTTGATAAGGACCCTGTTTTTTCAATTGCCTTGAGCAGTGATACACGACCCTCACCTAGCAAGATTTCTCCGTCTACTTCAATCCATATTCTGCTTTTAATTTTATATTCCATCGTTAGCTAATTGGAAGAAGAATCACTTCAACTTCATCATTTATTTTAATTGAATTACACTCTTCTGATACATAAACCAAAGCATTTCCAGTGGCAAAAGTGTGTAGCATTGAAGAACTTTGTCCATCAAGTATTTCTACGCCATCCAATTGATAAGAAGCTTTTAAGAACTGCGCACGGTCTCCTTTTTTTGTGAATGCTGATTTTGATTTTGCTTTTAACTTGGTCGCTGTATAAGCTGCGTTTCCGGATAATTTTTGAAGTGCCAATTGCACGTATATATAGAAACACGTAAGGGCCGCGCCTGGGTTTCCAGGCAACGCGAAAATGATTTTGTTTTCTTTTTTTCCGAAGAAGAGCGGTTTTCCAGGTTTCTGCTTCACTTTATAAAATAACTCAGTAACGCTAAGTGCGCCGAGTGCTTTGCCAACAAAGTCATAGTCGCCCACAGAAATACCTCCCGATACTAAGACCATGTCGTGATTGGAGATGATTTCTTTCAATAGGCTTAAGGTGTCTTTGTAGTTGTCTGCCACTTTATAATTCGTGATTTTATTGAATCCTACTCCAATCAATGCCGATGTGAGCATGACCGCATTACTCTCATAAATCTGACCATATTGCAGTGATTTACCGGCTTTAATCAATTCATTACCGGTTACAAGAATAGCAATGGAAGGTTTTTTGTAAACAGCAACTTCTGTAACACCTAAAGAGGTTGCAAATGCAATAGCGGCAGGAGTAAGCAAGGTGTCTTTTTTTAGGGCAGTTTGTCCCTTTTTTACCTGCTCCCCGGCAGGCCTTATATTGTCATTACTTTTTACCGCCCTGTCAATTGTAATGCAATCTTCGTCAACGCTTACCCGCTCCTGCATAATTACCGCATTAGCGGTGTCTGGAACTGGCGCTCCAGTAAAAATACGAACGCATTCACCTTTTTTAACAATAGGATTGATAGGGTCGCCCGCTTTTACTTCACCGACCAATTTATAGGTGAAATCATCATGCAAGCACAGTGCGTATCCATCCATGGCAGATTGCCTAAAAGGAGGCATGTTTATTTCTGAAACAATATCGTTTCGAAGGACATACCTATGTGCCTTTGAAATATCGATATATTCAGTTTGTGACGTTGGTTCGACACTACTTTCAACAATTGCGATGGCTTGGTTTACTGAAATCATTTTATACCGTTATACCTCAGTAAATATAACGACTTATTTTTATATAATTGCTTGATTTATTTTTTTGTCTTTTACGTATCTTTCGTCTTTAAAAAAAGAGGGATGATTTCAGAAATTATAAAATCGCGAAGGGCAGTATTTCCAGCGCAATACAACGATGAGCTTATAGAGGAAAAGGAAATTAAGACAATTCTTGCTGCCGCTAATTGGGCGCCAACACACAGGCGAACTGAACCTTGGCGTTTTAAGGTGCTTCAAGGGGCCTCTAAAGGGAAGTTGGCCGATTTTTTAGCAGAGACCTATAATGAAAAGACGAAGAACCCTTCAGAATTCAAATACAATAAGTACAAAAAAAATCCACGGAAGGCAGCTTGTGTCATAGCGATATGTATGCAACGCGACCCAGAAGCGGTAATTCCTGAATGGGAAGAAATCGCAGCGACTGCCATGGCTGTGCAAAACATGTGGTTGGTTGCGCACGAAATGAAAATCGGAGCTTATTGGGGGTCACCAGGGATTGTAAAGTATATGGGAGACTTCTTTGATTTAAACGACGGAGAGCGCTGTTTGGGTTTTTTCTATATGGGGAAGTATGATGCTGCATTGTCAGAGGGAAATCGGATCTCCACGATTGAAGAAAAAACGGTTTGGCTTTAAAAACCCGATGTTGAAAAAGCTTTGATTTTTATTCACTTAAAAGAAGTTCTATCTACTAAGGCGTGGATATGCTATAAAATTTGTATTTTTCGGAAAGCATTTTTCCTGAAAATGAAGCACTTAATAATCGTTCTAATTCTACTAATGGCAACCTCTTGCCAGTATTTTGAAACCGATAAAATTTCGAAAGAAACTTTTTATCAGGAGGAACTTCAAACGATCGACTGGAAAGATGTTGACCAGTATCCCGCCTTTCCAAAATGTGAAAATTTTACTGAAAAAATTCAACAAAAGGGTTGTTTTGAAAATGAACTTTCAACGCACCTTCGCCTCACTTTTACCAATCATAATGCCGTTGCAGGGCGCGATTTAAATGACACTGTTGCCGTGAAGTTTACCATAAGTAACACTGGAAAATTGTCCATTAAGGAAATGCAAATAACCGAAACCATTAAAACCGAATTCCCCTTATTACCTAGATGGATTGAAGAAAGTATTGATAGCTTGCAAGCTGTTGCGCCTGCCTATAAAAGAGGCATTCCTGTTGCAACACAATTTGTGCTTCCAATAATAGTTAAGACAAACAGTTTATAAGTTCAATTTATATCCTAAGGTCAAATCTGTCGGGAACGCGCCGTTGCTTGTTACACCAACTGCGACAATGTCGTTATATGAAAAAGTGATATATCCGTTTCCAAGTGCGTAATCTGCACCAATTCCAAATGCCGATGGGGCCGTTAAATTACCGCCAGATTCTTTTACAATACTCGATACTTCATCATCATTTGTAACGGTGAACTCTCTATTTGAGTGCGTGTACGCGACAAACTTTGTATTGATAAAAACATCAAATTTTGGTGTTTGAACGAATTTTAATCGATAATTTAAAGAAACTTGAGAGGATGATGATTTCGTATCACTGTTTTCAAAAGCCTGTTTAAAACGCAATACAATCGAATGTCTTCTCAGTTTTACAGGATCCACTATTTCAAAATCAATACCGGCTACTGGGGTTAGTGCGTTTGTTGGATTGCGATTATAAACGCTGTTAGTCAAGCCACCAAAAAGGGCAAGTCTTGTATTAATTTTTATTGAAACAGTTTCGTGAGTATAACTAGGGTCTTTTTCTTTATTGTATTGAATGAAAAATGACGACAGGCTAGGATTTGTAAGACGCAATTTCTCGACACTTAAAGAGGTGTCTGAGGTTTGAAGGGCCAAGGTTTCTCTAAATTCTTTCTGATATCTGCCATTGACTTTGGTACTCGTGAGTTCTACAATACTATCTTCTTTCTTACAGAAGTAACGATACTCCCCATCAATGGTGTTCCATAATAGTGTCAACGGGCCATCAATTGCAGTAAATAAAGAATATTGTTTTCCATCTACAGTATATTGTTCTTGTGCGCTTGTCTTAATGAAAATAGTGCACAAGGCTATCAAAACGATTGAAAAGAGGGTTTTCATAAAGGTATTCTTTAATAAAGCTAAAGGTAAAAAATTAATTGAATTTAAGGTTGTTTTTCAAAATTTCGCCCTTTCCAAGAGTAGGTTCCCTTTAAACTCCGCAATACGACTAGAACCGTTATTATTGGGTAATAAAATACGCTGATTAGAAAAGCGGCAGCATTCATTTTATTCTTAAAGAAGGTATTGCTCGTTTGGATCACATAAAAATCTAGGAACGCTTTGGCTACAAAAAATGCAACATAATAAGGTAATAAGTGAGGGCTTATGATGCTATACAAACACCCTAACAAAATCAAAAAATTGCTTAGAAAAACAACCAACCCCAAAGTTTTGGAGAAAGATGATTTTTGTTTGGCTGTTTTAGAGGCCCATCGAATTCGTTGATGAATGAGGTCTTTCCAACTGCTTTGTGATTGTGTTTCCACAATGGCATCTGCCGATTTTAAAAAGTGAACCTCCTTAGGCGCTATTTTTAATATTTTTTCTAGAATAAAAATGTCATCCCCACTGGCAATGTGATTGTTTTCAGAAAAACCATTCACCGAATAAAAAGCTTCTTTTCGGTAGGCTAAATTAGCACCGTTGCATAAAATAGGGGCATGCAGACCAAAAGACCCAGCGGTGACTAGTTGCAGACTCAAACCGTCAAATTTTTGAAATTGTTGTACAACCGATTCATCGGCTTTGTAAACTATTGGACCCGCAACCAGTGTTGATTTGATTGTTTGAATAAAGGAATCATAGGATGTTAGCCAAGTAGGTGGCAACATACAATCTGCGTCTGTAGTAAGTATCCACTCGTATTTTGAAATGGCAATGGCAGCCGTAATCGCATCTTTTTTGGGTGATGCCGAACACCTTTTGTTTTTTATTATTTTATAATTATTGAAGCTTCCATTTTTCTTGAGTACTTGGTTAATTACCCTTGCTGAATTATCTTCAGAAGCATCATCGACAAAAAGCACTTCGAATAAATGAGATGGGTATTTTAAATTCTGAAGTGATTCTAACAATCCTTGAAGGTTTTCTGCTTCATTTCTAAATGGAATTACAATCGAAAATGTCGTTTTATGAGTAGGTAATTTTTTGGTAAACATAGGGAGTTTCCAAAACCCGACCACGAGTATAGCTAGTGAGAGTATGTAAAGTAGGCCGACACTGAGAAACAAATAGATCATCTTGTTTTGAGTTTATATTGAGCGACATAAAAACTCCCCCAAATTGCAGGGAATGCAAAATTTAGTATCCACATAGTGAGTATTGTGGAGAGAACGGCCAGTTCACTCACACCAGCCAATGAAAACAACCAAACTGCCACACCGCCTCGCACCACCAAATCGAATATAAAAATAGTTGGAATGATAGAAACGAATAGGTACATGCTGCAGATAAGTGGGACGGCTTCCAAAAAGTCAATGCCTGCACCAAAAAACAGCAACAGTACGTAGAATAATGAACTAAACAATAAATAACGAATCAAGGCATAAAACCCCACCTTTACTTTAATGCTTCTTTCAATTTTTTTAAGATACGAAAGAACAGTAGTAAGACTCAATCCTTTTATAAGAAGCTGCCTTTCTTTAAACAAATAAGCAACGACCCCCAAGAGTAATATGCATATTAGGAATAGAACTAAATTCGTTGTTGCGTATTCAATACTAAATTTTGGAACAATATAAAGAACGCCTATACAGCCGAAAACAGACGTAACTGCCATTTGAACAGCATTAGAAAAAAAGTTGAGCAATAAAATTTGTTTTCGTTTCTCAGGAGGAAAATACATGACTTTGGCACCATAATCTCCTATTCTGTTTGGAGTTGCTAGAGAAACGGTAAGCGCCGACAAACTTTGCTCTAAGGCCATTTTAAAGGAGATAGGGGCAACGGATGAAGTTGCCGTTTGCCATTTTAATATTTCAAAATACCAGTTCGCAGTGGCTAATAGAATACATAAAAGGAGGAAAAGAGCACTTCTTAGATCAAAGGATAGGCTTGCTATGAAATCGGTAAAAGCTTCGGAGGTATCCTGCGTTAATTTTATATAAATATAGCCGAAAGTAACCGCTAGAATAAGTATTTTTAGAGCAAGCAGGAGATATTGCTTAGATTTGTTGGAATCGAATAACATTGATTGCAATTTACAATATACCGCCGAGTGTGTCACACTGAGTTTGTGGAAGTGTCAACAATTTATGAAAACAGAAAGAATTATTCTAGGGATTGATCCAGGAACCACGATTATGGGTTTTGGAATTATTAAGGTGGTAGGTAAGAAGATGCAGTTTCTGCAATTAAATGAACTCATACTTACAAAATATAGTGATCATTACTTAAAACTTAAATTAATCTTTGAAAGAACAATTGAGCTTATCGATACCTTTAATCCGGATGAGATTGCTATTGAAGCTCCTTTTTTTGGTAAAAACGTCCAGTCCATGCTAAAATTAGGGAGAGCTCAAGGGGTAGCAATGGCTGCTGGTCTTTCCAGGGAGATTCCCATTACTGAGTATTCTCCAAAAAAGATAAAAATGGCTGTTACCGGAAATGGAAACGCAAGTAAGGAGCAGGTGGCTAAAATGCTTCAGAGTCTGTTAGGCTTGAAAGAATTGCCAAAAAACCTGGATAGTACAGACGGATTAGCCGCCGCTGTATGTCATTTTTATAATTCGGGAAAAACAGATATAGGTAAGAGTTATACGGGATGGTCTGCTTTTGTAAAACAAAACGAAGGGAAAATTAATAAATAGCCCAGAACCCAAAACCCTGTACCCAAAACCGATAACCCATCACATATTGTATGTCCGGAATCTACATCCATATCCCATTCTGTAAACAAGCTTGTCATTATTGTGACTTTCACTTTTCTACATCCTTAAAGAAAAAAACAGCACTAGTAGACTCTATTTGTAAAGAATTAGCACTTCGGAAAAACGAAATTAAGGGAGAAATTAAGACGATATACTTTGGTGGAGGTACGCCAAGTTTATTGACATTGGAAGAATTGGAAAAAATCATAGATGTCGTTACATCTACTTTTTCTGTTTCGGAAGATCCAGAAATTACGCTAGAAGCGAATCCAGATGATTTAACCAAAGACATCATTCTTCAGCTTTCCAAGAGTCAAATAAACCGCTTGAGTATTGGTGTGCAATCTTTCTTTGAAGAAGATTTAAAACTCATGAATCGCGCACACAATGCTTCCGAAGCAATGTCTTCAATAAAAGAAGCCGCTCGGTATTTCGATAATATAAGTATTGACCTTATTTATGGAATCCCTGGGATGACCAAGGAACGTTGGCAAGAGAATTTAAAGACGGCACTGTCTTTAAACGTACCGCATTTGTCGTGTTATGCCTTGACAGTTGAACCTAAAACGGCACTGGAGGCTTTTATTAAAAAAGGGATTGTCCCTCCCGTGGAAGATGATGTTGCAGAAGAACATTATCATTTGTTAGTAGCGGCAACTGAAGCTGCTGGATATGAAAATTACGAATTTTCAAATTTCTCAATCGAAGGCTATCATTCGCAAAACAATACAGCCTATTGGCAAGGGAAATCCTATTTAGGAATAGGACCCTCAGCCCACAGTTACGATGGAGATACTCGAAGTTGGAATGTAAGTAATAACACCAAGTATATAAAGGACATCGAGGCGGGTTCATTGCCCATTGAGCGGGAACTTCTCTCTAAAAAAGATAAGTTTAACGAGTATGTTATGACGGGTTTGCGCACCAAATGGGGGGTGTCGCTTGAAAAAATTGAGAATGACTTCGGAAAAGTATTTCACGATTACTTAGTAGATCAAGCGGAAGAACCTTTGTCTAATAAACTGTTGATTCTTGAAAATAATGCACTAAAAGTCTCAAAAAAAGGGAAATTTTTATGCGATGGCATTGCCTCAAGTTTATTCTTAGTAAATTTAGGCTAAAATTAGAACCATATAATTTGAAAGCTACAATTGATATAAAGGATCGAGAAATTACTGTGGATCTTGCCAATCCCATAGATATTTCCATACCACTAAGAGCCTCTGTTAAAAATCCTGAGGCCTGGTACTTGAAGCCGCCTACGATGGAACCCGTTCAAGTTGGAGATTGGATAGCAAAGGTGAGTGAAGGAGCATCAGTGAATTTTAATAACATTTATTTTAATCCGCATGCACATGGCACTCATACCGAATGTGTGGGGCATATATCTGAAGCGTTTTATTCGGTGAATAATGCATTAAAGCGCTTTTTCTTTTTTGCTGAAGTGATTACAGTTGCCCCTGAATCGAAAGGGGAGGACCTGTGTATTTCTGCAAAGCAGGTCAAGAAACTTCTTGCTGGAAAAAAACCTGAAGCCCTTGTAATTAGAACACTGCCAAATGTAAAAACGAAAAAGAATCAAAAATATTCAAATACAAATTGGCCGTATTTGAGCGAAGCTGCAGCTAAATTCTTAAGACGACTTGAAGTAAAACACCTATTGATCGATTTGCCTTCCGTAGATAAAGAAAAAGATGAGGGCCAGCTATTGGCTCATAAAGCCTTCTGGGATTATCCTGAAGCAACTAGATTTGATGCTACTATAACCGAGTTTATTTATGTTCCAAATAAAATTGTAGACGGCAGTTATGTCTTGAACCTTCAAATGGCTCCTTTTCATAATGATGCGTCGCCGAGCAAGCCAGTCTTGTACCGTATTATTAAAACAAAATATAAACTATAAAACAAGAAGGATTTTTACACCAAATAGGTTTCAATATGAAAATAGAATGGAAAGGGGTTATGCCCGCAGTAACTACAAAATTTAAAGTAGATGATTCTTTAGATTTGGAGATGTTTAAAGTGAACATTCAAGCACAGCTAGACGCAGGTGTTCACGGCATTGTTCTAGGTGGAACATTGGGTGAAGCTAGTACGTTAACAGATTCCGAAAAAAGAACCCTTACCAAGGAGACTGTTGCTTTTGTTGACAACAAGGTTCCTGTACTCATAAATATTGCCGAGCAAAGCACGAAAGGGGCTATCGAAGCTGCTCGGAAGGCTAAGGAAGACGGTGCTAGTGGATTAATGATGCTGCCTCCTATGCGATATAATGCAAGTGATAGAGAAACGGTCGAATATTTTAAGGCCGTTGCAAACAGCACAACACTTCCTATTATGGTATATAACAATCCTGTAGACTATAACATTGAGGTTACTTTAGACATGTTCGAAGAGCTTCTAAAGTGTCCAAATATTGAGGCGGTGAAGGAGTCAACTCGGGATATCTCGAACATCACTAGAATCAAGAATCGTTTTGGAGACCGGCTTCATATAATGACCGGAGTCGACACCTTGGCATTAGAAAGTCTGCTTATGGGAGCAGACGGTTGGATCGCTGGGCTCGTATGTGCTTTTCCAGTAGAAACGGTTGCCATTTATGAGCTTCAAAAGGCAGGAAGAATAAAAGAAGCAATTGAAATTTATAGGTGGTTTCTGCCTTTGCTAGAGTTGGATATTAACCCTAAATTAGTGCAGAATATCAAACTGGCTGAGGTCTATACAAAAATTGGTACAGAGCATGTCCGGGAGCCAAGGTTGCCTTTGCATGGTGAAGAGCGTAAACAAGTAATTCAAATAATTGAGGAGGGTCTCAAAACGAGACCAATAGTGCCCGATTATAAAAATTTGTAATGCTAGAAAAAAGAATCTACAAACCAGTAAATGTTGAAGCGCATTTACGAAGGATAAAAAACATATGATTACAGGAAAAAACTACATAGGAAATCAGTTGTCAGCCGACGGAAGTGTCACTTTTAAAACATTTAATCCGCTGTTGAACCTAGAAAATGATCGTATTTTTAACGAGGCATCAACAGATGAAATTAATAAAGCGGTTGCCATAGCTTCGGAAGCATACAAGGAATTTAGTAAAACTTCAGGTAAAAAAAAAGCAGCTTTTTTAAATGCCATTGCAGATGAAATCTTAGCTCTTGACGAGGTGTTAATTGCGACTTATTGTTCAGAAACAGGCTTGCCGGAAGGCCGTGCAAGAGGAGAAAGAGGACGTACCGTAGGGCAATTACGCTCCTTTGCCGAATTAGTGAAAGAGGGCGCCTGGGTCGAAGCGACAATAGATACGGCTCAACCAGACCGTCAACCTATGCCAAAATCAGATATACGAAAAATGCTTGTTCCCTTAGGTCCTGTTGTGGTTTTTGGTGCGAGTAATTTTCCGTTGGCTTATTCTACCGCTGGTGGAGATACTGCGGCTGCCTTGGCCGCTGGTTGCCCAGTGATTGTAAAATCGCATCCGATGCATGCGGGGACAGGTGAGCTGGTAGCCTCGGCAATTATTAAAGCTTCGATAGCCACTGGAATGCCAAAGGGTGTTTTTTCAAATTTAAATAGCAGCGGTATTGGTGTTGGACAAATATTGGTAGCACATCCGGGTGTTAAAGCAGTTGGTTTTACAGGAAGTATTAAAGGCGGAAGGGCCTTATACGATTTGGCGGCTAAGCGGGAAGAACCTATCCCAGTTTTCGCCGAAATGGGCAGTGTGAATCCGGTCGTTATTCTGCCGAAGGCACTAGAGAATAGGGGTGAATCTTTGGCCAAAACCTATGCTGGGTCTGTAACCTTAGGTTCTGGACAATTTTGCACCAATCCGGGGTTAATATTAGGTGTAAAAGGAGAAGAATTAACGCAGTTCACTTCTAGTTTGTCAGAAGAAATTATTAAAATAGAACCATCCTGTATGCTTCATCCAACGATTCTTGGAGCCTATGAGAAAAATAAAGAAAAAGCCATCTCACAAGAGGCGCTCACCGTTACTGCCGATTATGAAACTGGGGTTCAGTCAAATTTTGCAAGACAAGCCATAACGACCGTTGATGGGAAGTCATTTCTAGAAAATAAAACCTTGCATCAAGAGGTTTTTGGGCCGTTTTCTTTGGTAGTTCAATGTGAAGATGCCAATGAGTTGACGACGATTATCTCAAATTTGGAAGGCCAATTAACCGGTACTCTCATTGCTGAAGATAATGAAGCTAGAAAGTATCCAGCGCTCATTGACGCCTTGCAGAATAGGGTGGGTCGAATTATATATAATGGTGTGCCAACAGGTGTTGAAGTGTGTCCTGCGATGGTGCATGGTGGACCCTATCCTGCATCAACTGATAGCCGCTTTACTGCTGTGGGTATTGATTCTATTAAAAGATGGGCAAGGCCTTTCTCTTATCAGGATTGGCCAAATGAATTACTGCCTTCAGAATTGAAAGACGAAAACCCATTGGAAATTTCAAGAGTATTGAATAACACTCAAACGACAGCCAAAATATAAGAGATGGCGCAATCTACTTTTGTTTGTATCGATGCCCATACCTGTGGAAACCCCGTAAGAGTAATCAAAGAGGGTGGTCCCGATTTACATGGGGCAAATATGAGTGAAAAGCGACAGCACTTTTTAAAAGAGTATGATTGGATTCGTAAAGGACTCATGTTCGAACCTCGAGGCCACGATATGATGAGCGGCTCGATATTATATCCTCCCCACAATTCAGAAAATGACTTTGCGATATTATTTATTGAAACTTCAGGTTGTTTGCCGATGTGCGGGCATGGAACGATTGGAACCATTACAATTGCAATAGAAGAGGGTTTGATACTACCTAAAACGCCGGGAAAAATTAGAATGGAAGCCCCGGCAGGTTTGGTAGAAATAGAATACCAGCAGACCGGTGCTAAAGTAGACTGGGTAAAACTAACCAACGTGAAGAGTTTTTTGGCGGCAGAGGGTTTAACAATCGAATGCCCAGACCTAGGAGAAATCACTTTCGATGTCGCCTATGGCGGAAACTATTATGCTATTGTCGACCCACAGAATAACTTCAATGGAGTGCAGGATTTTACGGCGGGCAACATTATTCAATATTCACAAGTTGTTCGGGAATCAATCAATAGGAAATACCCAAATTTGTTTATTCACCCCGAAGACGATACGATTAGAGATGTGACGCACATGCTTTGGACTGGTGAGCCTATCGATCCTAGTTCGTCTGGCAGAAACGCTGTCTTTTATGGCAATAAAGCTATTGACAGAAGTCCGTGCGGAACAGGGACATCTGCGAGAATGGCGCAATTACATGCGAAAGGAAAACTAAAGCAAGGAGAAAAATATATTCATGAGAGTTATATAGGAAGCAGGTTTGTTGGTTGTGTAGAAGAGGAAACTACGCTGGATGGAAAGTTGGCTATTATCCCTAGCATTCAAGGTTGGGCAAAAGTCTATGGCCATAACACGATACTAATTGATGATGAAGACGATCCTTATGCCCACGGATTTCAGGTCATATAATGAAATATTAGAACATTAACACATTGAAAAAAGTAACAATCATAGGCGGTGGAATTATAGGCTTAAGCTCGGCTTACTTTCTTTTGAAAGAAGGGTTTGAGGTAACTGTTATTGATAAAAGTACCATTACCAGTGGCGCCTCTTATGTAAATGCGGGTTATATCTCACCTTCCCATTTAATTCCTTTGGCGGCACCAGGGCGGGTTGCACAAGGCATTAAATACATGTTCGATTCGTCGAGCCCTTTCTATATGAAACCTCGTCTTAATCGTGACTTTTTAAAATGGGCATGGCTTTTTCAGAAGTCATGCTCGAAGAAGAATGTAGATTCGAGTGCACAAGCCATTCTGGACCTTACCTTGTTAAGCCAGCGTTTGTTTAAGGAAATCTACGCTTCTGGCGATGTTAATTTCCATATGGAACATAAAGGACTCATTATGGCGTTTCAGACTGAAACTTCAAAGCAACACGAGGAGGAGGTTGTTGAAAGAGCTTTAAAAATGGGGCTTCAGATTGATTATTTGAACCAGAAAGAATTGGCAGTTTTAGAGCCAAATTTAATTGCTGAAGGCGCTTTTCATTACCATAGCGATTCGCATACAACGCCTGCATTGTTTATGAACGCGATGAAGCATTACCTTCAGAAAAACGGGGTAAAATTAAATACCAATGAAGAGGTTTTGACTATCGTGCCAGGGAAGGACAAAGTGGAAATCACGACATCTTTGGGTAATTATATTACAGATGAAGTTGTAATTGCCACAGGCTCATGGAGTGAAAGTATGGCCAAGAAACTAGGGGTTTACCTTCCAGTTCAAGCAGGAAAAGGCTATTGTATTAATACAGACAAACCCACGGGAATAAAGCATCCAACGATTATTATGGAAGCAAACGCAGCTGTTACGCCCATGGCTGGATTTACAAGATTTGCAGGAACCATGGAAATTGCCGGACTAGACGAAACCATAAAAAAAGAGAGGGTAGAAGCTATTGCTGCAGCGGCACAACGATTTTATAAAGGGTTAGATTTCTCTTCTGAAGAGAAGCGCAAGGCTACGTTTGGTTTTAGACCTGTTTCGCCAGATGGCGTTCCGTTTGTTGGGAAATTAAAAGAGCAGGCTCATATTACAATCGCCACTGGCCATGCCATGATGGGATGGAGCTTGGGGCCTGGTACAGGAAAAATAATTTCAGAAATCATTGCAAATAAAAAGCCATCGATATCGTTAGACCGGTTTAGCCCTGAGAGATTCTAGTTTTTAGAAATTCATTCCGATCTGCCTCGGGTGTACCACAGAATCAAGACCCAGCCCACAAGACCCAGCACCCAGATTCTAATGTCTAACAGCTACTTTTACGGAGCGTAGTCGAAGGAAGCGGTCTTATCTCATTCTTCTTCCAGCCAACTGTCGATGATTGTATAAATCTCCGTTTGTTTTTCGGGTTTAAAACTTTTGATTCTGGTTCTGTGATCTCCTTGCGGTTGCACAAATTTGTACATTTCTCTTTTAGAAGCATCCTTAGTTAAGTCAACTGCAGTAGCACTCCAAGCATCGTATTCGCCATAAATAAAGAGCATTTTATTTGCTGAGGTATCTAAAAACAATTTTATCTTTTGAGAGGGCTTTGTATTGTATTGTTTCGTAATACCTTCAGGGAATGCCCAGTCAAATTTCAAGACCTCTTCAGTATTCAAATACTTATTAAAGGGAGCTGTTTCATAACCATATATTCCTTGTTCTGTTAGTGCCGCCCAAAAATAAGGCTGTAAGCTTTCTACCGACTTGCTTTCAAAAAAGCCATACCCCACAATATCGATGAGATGCTTGTATATTTCGTCTGCTGTTGCGTCGCTTTTAGGGATGTCTTCAGATTTAGTTCCCCACTGCCAATAGGCAAAAGAATACTCTAAGATTGTGTAATCCAAGGCATTCTCAATTCCAAATTCCCAGACCATTTCTTCCTTTCCAGCAGCATCTTTTATGGCATTTAATAGTGCAGGTCTATTTTCAAAACATAATTCTTGAAAGGCCTTTACTTTTTGACGTTCGGCTTCGGTTCCAACATTTTTTAGAAATTCGTACACTCTTGGGTCTTCTCTTTCAAAATTTAGTGGCCCAACATAACACACACATGCGTCTACATTTTCTGGAAAAAAGCTGCGATGCGTCATAGTCGTCATACATCCTTTGGAAATTCCTGTTGAAATGAACTTTGCGCTTGGATACAAAGCAGAGCGAATGGCGTCAATAATAATCGTCTGATCTTTAGCGGCGTTTTCAACTGTAAGTGTGTTCCAGTCAATTTCCTCGGGGCGAGAATTTGAAAAATAGCGATGTTCAATAGTTAATTGATTCGCCTTGTAGTGTTCGGCCAGTTCTCCAGCCTTTTCACCTCCTATGTTATAACCTCTCAATTCAACGATTACAGGTTCAGAGGGGTTTTCAAACCCTAAGAAAACACGTTGTCTGAAGCTGCCTTTAGATGGTTCATTATGGTCGATTGGTTGTTCGAACCAGATCTCATAATTTTCTTCGAAGTGACTTACCGCTTCTCTCTTTTCTATACGTACAACATTTGGTATGGCTGCCAGGGTCTCGAAGGTTGATTTCTCGGAGTTTGTAACTGTCGGAACAGCTGTTTTGCAACCTGCCAGTGTAATTAGAAAAATGAGGACGAACAGCTTTTTTAGTAGTTTCATAATATTTTGATTTTATAAATCTATATTTTCAATATCTAGGCGCATATTTACCATGTTCTTTTTAAAACCAGCTTTTAAATATGCTCGAATAGCAGACGCGTTTTCATCGTATACATCGAGTCTAACTTCAAAAACACTTCGCTCTTTGCACCATGCAAGCAGGGCGTTTAAAATGAGTTTGTTGAGGCCTTTCCCTCTGTGGTCTTCTGGAACGAACATAAAACCTAAATATCCTTGTTTGCTATGTTTTAGATAAGGGCGGTCGTCCATTATCTTAGCGTAGCCCGAAGCTACTATTGTATTGTCAACTTCAACGACATAGACTTCAGATGCTTCTGAGGTAATCAATTCGGAAATATCATAATAGGTTATTTGCCCTTCCTGAAGGGTAGGGTCCATAGGCCGTTCTGCTTCGATAACTCCTTGCTCAAAGTGTAATAAAACAGCTAAGTCTTTTAGAGTTGCCTTTCGGGTGTTATATTCCATGGTTTCTTTCCCCAATTTTGTTTAGCAAGACATGTCTGCCACGATCTTCCATTCACCATTTATTTTCTTGAAGATGATAATGAAAACCCCATTGGCATCTCCCACACTTCTTTTCAAAAAGTATTCGCCCATTACCCAATAACTTCCTTCGTCAATTTTTGAAACATCATTGATCGTAAATTGTAAAGATCCAGAATGCTCTTTTGTTGGATAGCGTTTTTTATAGTTGTCTAAGGTCTGTTGCCAGCCTCTTGTGAGTCCACTACTGCCATAAAATTTTAACGAATCATTTTTCCAATACCCTTGCATAAAACCTTCTAGATCGTTTGCACTCCAGGCTTTTTCTTGAAGCTTCATCACACTCAAAATGGCTTCTTTATCTTCGGCTTGGGTCGTTTGTGCAGCACTGGTATACAGTGCCAAAAAACAAAATAATAAAATACTGTTTTTCATAATGTCATTCCGCATTCAGGGCAGAATCGCTTTAGTGTTCGTTAATATTCTAGCATAAAGTCTTCAGCGAAGACACTTTTAAGCCTAAAGATAAGCTCTTTTGCATTCTCTATACTAAAAACCATAGGAGGTTTTATTTTAAGTACATTATAATCTGGGCCATCAGTACTCATTAATACACCCAGCGATTTCATTCTATTAGTAAGATATGATGCGTGTGCGGCCAGGGGTTCTTTTTCTGAAGTATTCAATTCAAAACCTAAAAATAATCCTTCCCCGCGCACATCCCCAATAATAGGAAATTCGAGTTGTAGACCCTTCAATCCTCCTTTTAGAAATTCTCCAACTTCTAAGGCGTTTTGTTGCAGGTTTTCTTCTTCAATAACCTCCAATACGGTTCGTCCAATTGCACATGAAACAGGGTTCCCTCCAAAGGTGTTAAAGAATTCCATTCCGTTAGAAAACGTTTCAGCAATTTCCTTTGTACAGGCGACAATAGCAATGGGATGTCCATTTCCCGCAGGTTTTCCCATGGTGACAATATCGGGAATTACATCAAATAGTTCGAAGGCCCAAAAGCTTTTTCCCATGCGCCCAAAGCCAGTTTGCACTTCATCGGCAATACAAATCCCTCCAGCTTCTCTAACGTGCTTATAAACGTCTTTAAAATAGTTTTTTGGAGGCACAACCTGCCCTCCACAACTTATAATGCACTCGCCGATAAAACCGGCAATCTTTTTATTATCTCGTTGTAAGTCTTGAATGTGTTTTTTAGCATACTGGGCATAGTCGGTCCCCGAATGCTCACCCATATGCCTTCCTCTATATGGATCTGGCAATGGGAGAATATGTGTAGTTGCAGGTTTGCCTTTTCCTCCTTTTCCGTCAAATTTATAGGAACTCACCTCGATCACAGCATTCGTATTGCCATGGTATCCAACCTCAAGGGCGAGCATGTCTTGCTGTCCCGTGCATGCTTTTGCCATACGCAGCGCTAGTTCGTTTGCCTCACTGCCCGAATTTACAATATGAAGCACCGATAATTCCTTTGGAAGCTTTTCTAATAGCGCTTCTGCGTAGGCGATGATCTCTTCATGTAAATACCGGGTATTGGTATTTAGTACGGCCATTTGCTTTTGCCCAGCCGTTATTACTTTAGGGTGTTCATGCCCTATATGGGCGACATTATTTACGGTGTCTAAATATTTCCTCCCTTCGATGTCAATTAAATACGCACCTTCCCCCCGAACAATCTGCACCGGTTTCTCGTAAGAAAGACTCAAACTTTTGCCCAAATGGTTTTTCCTGAAAGCCATCAGTTCTTCCTTTGCTCGCGGGTATTGCGTAACCAAATGCTTGTTTTTGAACAAAAGGTTGGGGTCTGGGCAGATGCTTTTCCATACTTCCAACTGATTTGCATAGGTAACTCCCGGAAAATCTATTGAAAAGTCTAGCATAGACAGCATCAACTGAAAGTGAAGATGTGGCGCCCAGCTTCCATTTTCTGCAGGTGAGCCCAAGTGACCGATACAATCTCCTTTTTTTATTTTATCTCCAACGGTATGCGCCTGAACACTTGCGATCGAAAGATGCCCGTGAAGTGTGTAAAACGGAAGGTTGTTTTTGGTGTGCTTTAGGATTATAAGTCCGCCATATTCTTTAAATCCAGCGTCATTCGTCGCTGTGAAAATTTCTCCGTCAAACAACGCATGCACCGGAGTGCCCTCGGCTAGCCAAAAATCGACTCCTAAGTGGTAGGTTCTGCTTTCTGGGCCATTGTTTCCCTCTTTGTCGTATGCTTTTGATGTATAAAGAGGTCGTGGTTCACAATAACCACCGGCAATTAATTTTGTGGGATTTTTATTCTGAAGTTGATCTATTTTAAACTGAAACAGCTCCAAATCGTTAAAGTCTGCTTTGCTTCCCA
This sequence comes from uncultured Ulvibacter sp., assembly GCA_938083445.1. Classification (GTDB taxonomy): domain Bacteria; phylum Bacteroidota; class Bacteroidia; order Flavobacteriales; family Flavobacteriaceae; genus Ulvibacter. The sequence goes on from CALKCP010000003.1 coordinate 181,952, forward strand.
TCCAAGTGCTAGAGACTTTTAAATCAAGGAGTGCAATTTCTTCTGTTTTGTTTTCGGTGGTTGATTCTTCTGAAGACAAGTAGGAAGGGAACAAATCTGAAAAGTTTAGATTGGTTGTTTCTGTCCAACTTTTAAAAACCGCTTCGGAAGGGTGAGGGCTAAAACCACAAGCATAACGGAAGCTATAGCATGCAAATTCTTCATGTATAGCGAACCATTTATAAAGCAATTTCCAAGCTGGTTTTTCGCTTATAACATGATATTTATTGGTGGGGTCTTCAATTTTTCGAAGGGCCGAGCTGGTTACTGTTGTTATCAATCTCATGGCAACCAAAGAATACAAACAATCGAGCTCTTTTTCTGAAATTTTATAGAAACGGTTGTAGCCTTTAATAACATCTAAGGCCGCTTCCAGCGGATCTGGCGTATCCATAATCGCATAGGCTAATAGGATCGCAAGATCGTTTATGACTTGGGTATAAACCGCATCACCAAAGTCGATAAACCCTTTTATCTTAGGAGTGATAAGGTCATCAGAAACAATGATATTATAATCATTAAGGTCACCGTGAATAACTGACTTCGGAAGTTTGTTGTAGGCGGTTTGTATTTCTGAAAAACGCTGTTGAAAATGAGACACTAGCTCTTTTTCCTTTTCGGAAAATAAATCGATGTGGTTTAATGTCCAACTTGAATCGGCAAGGTCCCAATTAGCGTTTCGCTCGGCTACTTGATTGTTAAAGTCCTTAAAAGCTTCTATAACTTTTGCGGCCTTTTCTCCCAGATCAAATCGTAACGACTCCGTTTTAGGATTAATGTGGGCCCATAACCTTCCTTGAACCCAACTCAACAATCTCACATCCCGTTTTTCTTCGTTTGTTAATGTTATGGTTTCTGACAATTCATTGTTTAAGTTGGAAATAACACGAGGTGATTGACAACCTATATTTTTTGACCCAAGATGAATCAGAATTGCATTCTGAAAATGGAGATAGGTTGCGTCTGCCTCAGGGTTTGAAATTTTAAGGATAAATGATGCGCCCTCTGGCGTAACAATCTTAAAGTTTTCATCATCGTAGCCGGGTAATTTTGTTGCCTTTCCTGTTATTCCATACTGATCTCGGGCAATTTTTTCTGCTTCGGAAACGGTTATCATTTTATTGGAAGCCATTGTCGAGGCTTTTAGTGTTTATTCTTAGATCAAGACCCCAGTTGTACTCTTTGTTTGGTTGAAGGGTTTTTAGTCCAATACCATTATTGAAGGCATTTGCAATACAGGTCATAGGCTCTATTGCTATTGATTCCTTATCTGGTGGGGTGTAAATTTGTAAATAGCAATCTTCGGGTGTCTGCATTTGCAATTCATAGCGCGCTGTTTCCAGTCTTATTTCGGGGCCGATTAAATGATATGCAGTGTCTAATGAGGCGTTGTCAATATCTATGACGCTAGTGTCGTATTCCTCGAATCCACTGGGGATACCCCTTTCTGTTGTGGTATATGTTTTATCCGCCGAAAATTCGAGGGTGTTGCTTCCAAAATTAGGTAATTGAAAATAAGGATGCCAACCCAGCCCAAAAGGAAAGGCAGTATCCCCCTTGTTCTCGACACCGAATTGAATCTGAATATGGTGTTTTGAAAGAATAAAGTTGATTGTTAATGAATAGTGAAATGGAAATGCTTTATCTCCATCGCTATTAAATTGAAGACTAAGGCTGTTGTTTGTGACACGAATCACTTCAAATGTTTTGTCGTTCATAAAGCCATGAATAGCGTTCTTTGTTTCGGGATTGTTTAAAGGAAATGTATATGGTTTGTCTTCAAATGCATACCGTCCATCCTCTAGTCTATTTGGAAAAGGGAAAAGCACGGCCGATTGATATCGGTTCAAATAATCCAAAACACCACTATCATCCACAGTGATTCCTTTTATGATAGTTATATCGTCGATGATTAGTTTTTGAATACTACCCCCTAAATTAGGAAAGATTTTGCAAGAGAAAAAGCGGTCTGTAAAATGAAAATGATCTAAAAGAGAATTCTTAGATGTTATTTTTTCAGAGCGCATCACTTGAGGTAGGGAAAGTTAGGTTTCATAGTTTAGGAAAATCAATGTAACTATAAAACGGAACTTAGCCAAGAGTCTAAGCTGTGTTTTTAGACTTTTTTAAAAATACAGGCTAATATAGCTGAGGTAATTTGTTAAAAAACTGTTCAAAAAAAATAATTGGAAGGCTTATTTCATAATTTGTTCAGCGGCTTGTAGAGAAAGTAGAATGGTTCAAATGCCCTAGCAAAAACCACTTCAGCACCACTTTTCTTACGCTAAATTTACGAAGGTTGCGTTAATCGTTTAAGGAGGCTTCTTTTGTTCTAATATGCACGATCGGATTGCTGGCTCTAAAAGTTTCTGTTTCGATATGCAGCGATTCGTTTTCTTGTAGCAAAGCAATAGCTTTGCTCGAAGTGATTCTTTGATCGTCAAAAAAGAAGGCTGCATTTTCATAGACCATTCTAACAATGTGGTCAAGAGGTGCTTTACTCACAACCGGTGGAGGTGGGGGTTTCTTTAAGTCCATGTTGTTTCCTCCTTTTGTGACTTTAATAGGTTTTGATGTTTTTGGTGTCTTTGGGGGTGGAGGCGGAGGGAAAACCGGAAAAGACGCTGCTTGTTTTTGTTGGTTAGAGGACATTAATCCATATAGGTGTGTTAAGCGAGCGACGTCATTTTGCTTTATGAACATATTTTCTTTGTCCATTGTATTGTATTTATGAGCTAACATATTGTACTCTTTAATTTGTGCAGGGCTGGCTTTCTTTTGAATTTTCATTGCAAGCGCTTCTTTTGGGGTGGCTTCTTTCGAACTAAACCCAAGAGTCAAGAAGATTGTTAATGGAAGTAGTAAGAGCATTCTAAGCAAAGTGCTTTTTTTTGAAGTTTGGTTTTCCATAATTATCACTTTTTCTTTAGTTCAGAATGAATAATTGACTTAAACTCTTTTAATTCTGCTTTGGTAAAATTCGTCTCCTCTATAAAGAACGATGCAAATTGCAATGGATTGTTATGAAAGAAATTTTCAATAATGCCATGCAGGTGCTTCGAAAAGTAATCCTTCTTTTTTACCAGAGGGAAGTACTCTCTGGACCTGCCATATTGTATGTAGTCTACAAAATTTTTGCCTTGCATTCGTTTCAGCAAGGTTGCGATCGTTGTGGTTGCTGGTTTTGGATCGTCATAGGCTTCAATCAGGTTTTTCAGAAAGGCGCGTTCTTGCTCCCACAAGATTGTCATAAGCAGTTCTTCAGCGTTTGTAAGTTGCATGTAGCTCCAGGGTGTTGAATGTTATTCTACAAATATAGAGTAAATATTATAACTCTACAAATGTAGAGTTATAATATAAAGACGGGATTAGCTTGGCTTAAACCGAAAACCGATAATGATATATAAAATGCTACTTTTGTGAGACTAATTAAAAAGACGTTTGCGGGATGAGATACTCGCCTTCGCGAATAAACTATGAGTTTTGAAAGAGAAGTAAAAAAAAGAGCGGCAGATACATGTGAGTTATGCGGTCATGCAGAGCCTGAAAATTTAGTGGTTTATGAAGTCCCTAAGACTCCTGAATATATAGAAGGTGAAGAAAGATCCATCTGCGCTTGTACTACTTGTATTTCTCAATTTGACTCGGATGAACGAGATTTAAATCACTGGCGTTGTCTCAATGACAGTATGTGGAGCAGTGTTGCACCCGTTCAGGTTATGGCTTGGAGAATGTTACATCGTTTGAAAAGTGGAGGTTGGTCGCAAGATTTACTTGACATGATGTATATGGAAGATCAGCAATTGGAATGGGCCGCTGCAGCTGGTGATGCCGAAGACAAAAGTGACGCTTTAGTGCATAGAGATGCGAATGGCGTGATTCTTCAAACAGGAGATAATGTAGTGCTAATAAAAGATCTAAAAGTGAAAGGCTCCAGTATGATAGCCAAGCAAGGTACAGCCGTAAGGCGTATTTCGCTGGATCACGAAAATGCCACATTTATAGAAGGCAAAGTAGATGGGGTGCAGATTGTACTTATCACAGAATACGTGAAGAAATTATAAACGCTTTAATAAACCCAGCCTAATCATATAGATAGGCTGGGTTTGATGTTTTCTATTTACTCATCTCTGTAAAGAAATGATAAAACTGAGGAATGGTTTCAATTCCTTTCAAGTAATTCCAAATTCCAAAATGCTCATTGGGAGAATGAATGGCATCACTATCCAGCCCAAAGCCCATTAAAATCGTTTTGCTTTTTAATTCTTTTTCGAAGAGCGCTACTATAGGTATGCTTCCGCCGCTGCGTTGCGGGATTGGTGTTTTTCCGAAGGTTGCTTCGTAGGCTTTTTCAGCCGCTTTATATTCCAAACTATCGATTGGAGTCACGTATGCTTGTCCACCATGGTGCGGAGTTACTTTTACACGAACTCCTTTTGGTGCAATACTTTCAAAATGTTTTGCAAACAAGTCGGTGATTTTTTTCCAATCTTGATCAGGAACTAAACGCATGCTTATCTTAGCAAATGCTTGGCTCGCAATCACTGTTTTGGCTCCTTCGCCAATATAGCCACCCCAGATTCCGTTTACGTCTAGCGTTGGACGAATGGAATTGCGCTCGTTGGTGGTATATCCTTTTTCACCGTAGGTGTCTTCAATGTCAATAGCCTTTAAATAGGCATCTTTACTAAAAGGTGCTTCTCCCATTTTGGCTCTTTCTTCTAAAGAAAGTTCCTCGACATCATCATAAAATCCTGGGATTGTGATGTGATTGTTCTCATCGTGAAGGGAGGCAATCATTTTAGTTAGCACATTTATAGGATTTGCGACAGCACCTCCATAGAGACCGCTATGCAAATCTCGATTTGGCCCTGTTACTTCAACTTCTACATAACTAAGGCCTCGTAAACCTGTAGTGATAGAAGGTACGTCTGGCGCAATCATTCCAGTGTCACTTATAAGAACAACGTCGTTTGCCAGTTTTTCTCGATTTCTTTCAACAAACCATCCAAGGCTTTCGCTTCCAACTTCCTCTTCCCCTTCAATCATAAACTTTACGTTGCAAGGCAATTGATCTGTTGAGGTCATATACTCAAGTGCTTTCACATGCATGTACATTTGTCCTTTATCATCGCAACTTCCGCGTGCAAAAATGGCGCCATCGGGATGTATATCCGTTGTTTTTATTACAGGTTCAAACGGAGGGCTATCCCACAAATCTAATGGATCTGGCGGTTGTACGTCATAATGCCCGTACACTAAAATAGTTGGAAGGTTTTTGTCAACTACTATTTCACCATACACAATTGGATAGCCTGGAGTCTCACATATTTCTACGGTTTGGCAACCTGCTTTTTCAAGACTCACTTTTACAGCTTCAGCTGTTTTAATGAGATCCCCTTTATGGGCAGAGTTTGCACTTATGGAAGGTATTTTTAGTAATTCAATGAGTTCGTCTATGAACCGTTGCTTGTGTTCGGTGATATATGTTTTTGCGCTCTTCATGGGAGGTTTTTATAGTGGATTGGCTAAGGTACAGAAAAGTAATAATTCTTTAAAAGGATAGTTTGTAAATTCTAAATCTTATGTATATTTGCCCTCCCAAAGCGGGCGTGATGGAATTGGTAGACATGCTAGACTTAGGATCTAGTGCTTCACGGCGTGGGAGTTCGAGTCTCCCCGCCCGCACAGAAAAATGAACCTCTTGGAAACAAGAGGTTTTTTTATGCAGTTAAGTTATTTAGTGCTTGGGGAGACGACAGACCTTATTTTGCCAGCAACCTTTTTGAAACCCTATACGTAGCTGAGTACTGGAGTTCTAGTTTGGTTTTCTTAAATTCAATAAAGGCATTTTTAAACCATCTAGGATCTGTGGCTTTTTTACGGTAGGTTTCGTGTTCTTTAAATTCATACGCCTTTCCTTCATGCTTGGGTTCAATTTTATAGATTCCAATTCCAAAATGCGCTGCTCGCTCTAATACCTTTGCAAAATCTTCTTCCGAAAAATAGTGCGTTCCCTCCGCATCCGTCTCTTCATTTAAATTTTGAAGCCCGTTAAAAATATGTTTCTCTAAAAACGCCGTTTTTTCCATGGTGGCGAAGGTAGGGAAACTCAATACATTTCGCTTCGTCTTCGCGTATCAGTTTCTGCTGGAATATTATTATTTGAAGGCGCCTAAATTATTGGAGGAAATGGAAATACACAAATTATTGATTGTTTTTTTACTGTATGTACATGGTTATTATTAGTCTGTGGCGCTTAGAAATACTATATTTGTGGAAATGGACCCAATAACATCTCTTCAACAACTTACTGAAACTTTAGACGAATGTGACCCCCAGGACTATGTCAAGGTTGCCACAAATATGAACATTCCAAAGGCGGAGTTTGAAAAATATATTTTCTGGAACGACGATTGCTATGCCAGGAATTGTATTGAGAGAACAGAGGTCTATGAACTCATATTGATTTGTTGGAAACCCGGTGACGAAACACCTGTTCATGGACATGATGAACAGAAATGTTGGATTTATCAAGTGGATGGAAAAATGCATGAAGAGCGTTTTCAAGACGAGGAGGGAACATTGGTTTCTTGCAATCAAATGTCATTAACGCCAGGAAGATTAAGCTATATGGAGGACAATATGGGCTATCATTCTTTAGAGAATAAATCGGATGAAAAAGCCATGTCTCTCCATTTGTACATTTCTCCAATAGACCATTGTCAAGTATTTGACCCTTCAGAAGAGGGGTTCTGTGAAAAGGAATTAAAATACGATAGTTATAAAGGGGTTTTGACAGAAAATCTAGTTTCTTAAAATTAGCTACAAAACCAACAAGCCTTTTTCCTTCAATTGTTGCATTGGTTTCGAGAACCAAAACAATTCAAAATCTTCAAATTGTGCTTCAAAATCTGTTTTTAATGCTGAAAAGCTACATGTTTTATCTTGAAGCGGACTCAGTTTCGGAAGGATTGCTATGAGCCATGCTCCCTCGTTTTTGCTTAAAGAAATGGTAAAAGTTTCGGTTTTATCGTGAAAAGTACATTGCAATAGTTCCCAGCTCGCACCTCTTTTCGTTTTTGTAATTTCAGCAGTAATAGGTGTCGTTCCTAACCACACTATTTTCGCGCTGGGTTTTATTTTAAAGTCAGGTTCAATTACCAGGCATTGCGAAATAAAATCGGGTGTTACCCGTGTCTTTGGAGTTTTAAACGTGAACCATTCTTTTAAGGGGAGTTCAAAACCGATCCCGTGCATATAATTGAAAAGGGACTTCCTTAATCCGAAACTGAATTTCGCATGATCTATTCCTGTCGAATCAACAAAGTCTACATCATTGTTTGCGAAGCTAATGTCTTTATAGGCTGGCGTAATGCCATATTCTGAAGGTTCTAACCCTATAGGGCTGTGAGCTGTTAAAGCAAACTGGTGCCAAAAACCCGATTGGATGATACCCATTTCAAAAAGTTGGCGCACCATTTCCAGACTATCTATGGTTTCCTGAACGGTTTGTGTTGGATATCCGTACATTAAATACGAATGCACCATAATGCCAGCATCGGTGAAATTTCGAGTTACTTGGGCTACTTGAGCTACGGTCACGCCTTTGTCTATAAGTTTCAACAATCGGTCTGACGCAACCTCTAAGCCACCAGAAACGGCAATACATCCTGATGCTTTTAGTAAAAGGCAGAGGTCTTTAGTAAAATTCTTTTCAAATCGAATATTCGTCCACCAAGTAACCGTTCGTTTGCGTTTTAGAATTTCCAGTGCCACAGCCTTCATAAGAGCCGGTGGTGCAGCTTCATCAACGAAGTGAAATCCGGTTTCTCCTGTTTGTGTTATAAGCAGCTCCATTCTGTCTACCAGTATTTTCGCAGCGACAGGTTCATAGAGTTTAATATAATCTAGAGAAATATCACAGAAGGTACATTTTCCCCAATAACACCCGTGGGCCATGGTAAGTTTTAGCCAGCGACCGTCGCTCCAAAGGCTATGCATCGGATTGGCAACTTCAATCACCGAAATATATTCCTTTAATGGTAAATCTGAATAATCGGGAGTACCCACATCCACTTGCTTGTAATCGTTTCTAATAGACCGATTGTTATAGACTACTTGTGCATCTTCCAATAAAAAAGTTCGTTTCAGAAGGCCATAATCGGGATTTTCTGAAGAAGGATTTAAAACGTTTGACGCTAGTAGTTCAATAGGAAGTTCACCGTCATCAAGGGTGATATAGTCAAAGAATTTGAATACACGGGTGTCTGTAATAGACCGTAATTCAGTATTAGGAAAACCGCCACCCATGGCAATTTTAATTTTTGGATACTGCTTCCGAATGTATTTTGCACAGCGAAAAGCACTGTATAAATTACCGGGAAATGGAACTGAAAAGCAAACCAATTTTGGCTGTGTCTCAATCAACTGAGCCTTGAGAATAGCAATACTGATACTATCAATATAGGTCGGTTCTTGCTGAAGCTCCTCATATAGTTCATCAAATGAGTTCGCACTTTGCCCAAGGCGTTCTGCATACCTGCTAAAACCAAAATTTTCGTCGATGCACTCAATAATAAAATCGGATAAATCTTCCAGATAGAGTGTTGCTAAATGCTTGGCCTTGTCTTGCATACCCATTGCGCCAAAAGCCCAATCAAGATCATCAAGTTGATTAAAACGTGACGCCCGCGGTAAGAAATCGGGCATGCAGATTTGGCGTGCAAAAGTTTCGTTTTTCCCTTGCAGAAACAGTATTACTTCGTCTAAGGGATGAAGATAAGCCTCTTTTAGAGCATAGATACGTTCGCAATTTTCGGAAACAATGCGGTTATCTTTAGCAGCAATAGTGAATAATTCCTGAAATGTTTTCTTTGAAAAAAGGGTCAGAATCACCTCGATTCCCAAATCCATTTGAAAGGCATGTATCCCTTTTGTGTTTAAAAAGCCTTTTAAATAGGCTGTTGCCGGATACGGCGTGTTTAGTTGGGTAAAAGGAGGTGTAATTAGTAAAAGGTCTTTCAACATAGTGCTTTAGAAATCGATGGTGTAAAGATAACTGAAATTTGGAGGGGAAAGCCAGAAGTTGAAGGTTGCTCTCTTTCGGATCGGGTTTAGAGAAATGGATAGCGAATATTGCCGCCTTGTACCTGTTATAACTATTTCCTGGTATTGATTCTAAAATAGGTAATTTTACGTCGCTTTCTAAAGGAGAAATAAAAAGGCATTGTACAGGTCTTTTTTTACAATGTCATTGGCGAGACGTGTACCCATAAAACAATCAGTTTGACGAATACAGATATTATTATTATAGGAGGAGGAGCGGCAGGCTTTTTTACAGCAATCAATGCTGCTGAAAAAAACAGAAAACTTCAAATAGTCCTTTTAGAACGAGGGAAAGAAGTGCTTAATAAAGTGAAGATATCGGGAGGGGGAAGATGTAATGTGACGCATGCCGAATTCGTTCCAAAAGAGTTAACCTTCAATTATCCTAGAGGCGAAAAAGAACTTTTAGGCCCTTTCCATACATTTATGACGGGCGATACCATAGAATGGTTTGAAAACAGAGGTGTTGCGCTTAAAATTGAAGAAGATGGACGGATGTTTCCTGTTAGTGATTCTTCTCAAACGATCATCGACCTGTTTACTTCTGAAACGCAGCGACTTGGGATTGATGTGCTCAGAAATCATTCAGTGAAAGAATTTTCAAAGGAGGATAATAGGTGGTTAGTAACAACCTCTGAAGGTGTATTTACAGCGAAAAAGTTAGTGATTGCATCAGGGAGTAATCCGAAAATATGGAAGCTACTAGAAGCGGTTGGACATTCAATCATTCCGCCAGTTCCATCCCTTTTTACGTTTAATATCAAAGACAGTCGTATTATCGATTTGCCTGGAATTGCAACAGAAGCTGCGGTAAAGGTTGTCGATGCAAACGGAAAGGTACAATTAGAAAGTGAAGGGCCATTATTGATAACCCACTGGGGAATGAGCGGCCCCGCTATCTTAAAGCTTTCGGCTTGGGGCGCTAGAGTTTTGGAGCCTACAAAGTACCATTTTAGTATAAAAGTAAATTGGTTGCTGGATGTTTCCGAAGAAGAAACCTTGGAAAACCTCTTAGATCTCAAAATGAGCAGTCCGAAACAAACCGTCCTAAAATATACACAGTTCGAATTACCAAAGCGCCTTTGGCAAAGCTTGGTGAAGGCGGCGGGTATACATGAAGTTGAAACCTGGGCAGACATAACCAAGAGAAAGCTACAGAATCTTGCGAACCAAATTTGTGACTCTCACTTTGATGTGAAGGGGAAGAGTACCTTTAAAGAAGAATTTGTAACGGCAGGAGGTGTAAACCTCAAAGAAGTTCATTTTAAAACTTTTGAAAGCAAGTTGCAAACGAATCTTTATTTTGCAGGAGAAGTGCTTAATATTGATGCCATTACTGGCGGATTTAATTTTCAAAATGCATGGACAGGTGGTTATATGGTTGCTCAGGCTATAACCTCAGAATCATAAAATACCAAGACCTATGTTGCACTGCTAATAGGTGTCAATCTTGGCGGAGATAAGAAGTTCTTGATTTTTTAATTTTTTCAGAAGTAATAAAACCTAAAGAACATCCGCGAATAGATGTTTTAGACTATGTCTCTTTTAGCTATATTTGCTACCGAATTATTTCCTTATGAACGAAGCGCACTTTATTCCTTCACAGTATACCCAGACTCTTGAAAAAGGCCAGTTAAGTTGGGAGGCACCTAGTAATATTGCCTTGGTTAAATACTGGGGAAAATATGGAGAACAACTGCCAAAAAACGCTTCTATAAGTTTTACGCTTCAAAACTGTAATACCAAAACAAGTTTGATATTCGAAGAAAAAAAATCGGAAGAATTTGATTTTGAAGTATATCTCGATGGAAAAAGAGAAGCCAGTTTTGAGCCTAAAATTCAGAAATTTTTTGAACGTGTATTTGTGTATCTTCCCTTTTTGAAGGACTATAAGTTTAAAATTGAAACATCCAACAGTTTCCCTCATAGTAGTGGAATTGCATCGTCAGCGAGTGGAATGAGCGCTTTGGCACTCTGTTTGGTTGATTTGGAAAGGGCTCTTAGCGGGGCAGAAGGAAGTGCAGTCGATTTAAAAAAAGCCTCCTTCATTGCAAGGTTAGGTTCAGGAAGTGCTTGTAGAAGTATTGAAGGTGATCTGATTGTTTGGGGAGATCATATTCAAATTCCTGGCAGCTCAAATTTAATTGGCGTGAAATATCCTTTTGAAGTGCACGAAAATTTCAAAAACTATCAGGATACTATTTTATTAGTTGATAAGGGTGAAAAGCAAGTAAGTAGCACTGTTGGTCATGATTTGATGCACGAGCATCCTTTTGCACTAGAACGGTTCAAGCAGGCGAATGAGAATCTTTCTAAATTGATTCCAATATTAAAAAGTGGTGCGCTTTCAGAATTCATAAAAATTGTGGAGAATGAGGCCTTGTCATTACACGCCATGATGCTTACATCGATGCCTTATTTTATTCTAATGAAACCAAATACTTTGGAAATCATTAATAGAATCTGGACGTTTCGAGCCAGAACGAACAGTAATATTTGTTTTACCTTAGATGCAGGAGCGAATGTTCATGTACTTTACCCATTGTTAGAAAAGGAAACAGTTTCAATATTTATAAAACAAGAACTGATTCAATTTTGCAAAAATGGAGAGTGTATTGAAGACCAGGTTGGCTTTGGTGCTGTGAAAAATTAGTAAAAGCAAAATGTATATCGTCCAAGTTGCCAAAAAACAACGAAATTGCATGTTTGTTTTTTGCAAGATCCTTAGAAAGTAAATGTAATTTTCAAGGATCTTTTAAACGTATTTTTTTATCTTTAAGCCATAAAGCTGTATTTTTGGCGTTTCTATTAAAACCTATGCGCGGACCTCTTTTTTATTCAAAAATCTTACTCTTTGGAGAATACGGTATCATTAAAGACTCAAAAGGCCTGTCAATACCTTATAACTTTTACAACGGAGCGTTAAAAATTGACGAATTTCATACGGTATCGACACAGAAGTCAAATGCAAACCTTAAAAGATTTGTAGTATACTTAGAAGCCCTTCAGTCAAAAAAACCTGAGGTAGTTCATTTCGATTTGGACCACCTGAAGGCTGATGTTGAAAACGGACTGTATTTTGATTCTAGCATACCCCAAGGATATGGAGTAGGGAGTAGTGGTGCGCTAGTAGCCGCTATCTATGATAAATACGCTTCAGATAAAATTACAATACTTGAAAACCTTACACGAGAAAAATTATTAGTTCTGAAGGCGATTTTTGCCGAGATGGAATCTTTTTTTCACGGAAAGTCTTCGGGCTTAGATCCTTTGAATAGCTATTTAAGTTTACCAATCCTAATCAATTCAAAAGACAATATTGAACCAGCTGGGATTCCTTCTCAGACGGGAAGTGGTAAAAGTGCAGTATTTTTGTTAGATAGTGGTATTACCGGTGAAACGGCGCCAATGGTTCAAATATTCATGGAGAATATGAAGCAGGAAGGTTTCCGAAATATGTTAAAAAATCAATTTGTAAAGCATACAGATGCCTGCGTTGATAATTTTCTTCAAGGCGATGCAACAGCTCTTTTTAGTAATATCAAGCAGCTTTCAAAAGTCGTCTTAGAAAATTTTAAACCCATGATTCCAAAGCAATTTCATACGTTGTGGAAAAAGGGACTTGAAACCAATGCCTATTACCTAAAGTTATGTGGTTCAGGTGGTGGAGGTTATATGCTTGGCTTTACGGAGAATATTGATGAAGCTCGTGCTGCTTTGAAAGATTATAAGTTAGAAGTGGTATACAGCTTCTAAGATGCAATCCCAATACAATCAAGATGTTAAGTAGAAGACAAAAACACTTTTTGCTTAAAGTTTTCAGTTTATTTTCTACCGTAAGAGGATACAATATCTTGGTTATTGTAATCGCCCAATACCTAACATCAGTCTATATTCTTGCTCCTCAATTACCCTTGAGAGACGTGCTGTTTGATCCTAATTTATTCATGCTAGTCATGGCGTCGGCAGTGGCAATTGCAGGAGGTTATATCATTAATAGTTTTTATGATAGTGAGAAAGACCTTATCAATCGCCCTCAGAAAACGATGCTAGATAGACTGGTGAGTCAGCGAACTAAATTAACGGGGTATTTTGTACTTAACTTTTTGTCGGCAATTTTCGCCAGTTACGTTTCTTTTAAAGCCGTAGTTTTCTTCGTCCTATATATATTTGGAATATGGTTCTATTCCCATAAGCTAAAGAAGTATCCTTTCGTTGGAAATATTACAGCGGCAACCCTTGCGGTTATTCCTTTTTTTGCAGTTTTTATCTATTACAAAAATTTTGATTTGGTCATTTTTGTGCATGCAACTTTTTTATTCCTAATCATTGCTATGCGAGAACTAGCAAAGGACCTTGAAAATTTGAAAGGTGATTTGGCTCTTAATTATCGTACGATACCAGTTGTATACGGTGAAAAAGTTTCAAAATGGATGCTTACGTTATTAAGTATTTTTGCTTTAATGATAAGCACATTGTTGATAACAGGTTTTGAAATAGGATGTATGTACTTCTTTTTCTACGGAAGTATTCTTTCCTTACTTCTATTCCAAATAATACTCTGGAAATCTGTCGAAAAATCACACTATTTGATGCTACATATTATTTTGAAGCTTATTATTTTGGCAGGTGTTTTTAGTATTGTGCTTATTGATATAGACGTTTTATTAAATCAGATTTCATAAGGCTTTCTTCTTCTTTGGAACACTTTATGACTTTGATACTACATACAAACCACAGCCCTATTTCTTTGCCTATTTAAAAGTATGATTTCATAGTTTGTTCCTTGAATCCCAAGGGGCTTTATGTATCTTTGCAAAAATTTTAACAATGAGTAGCTCGCAAGATAGTAGTGGAAAAGGAAAGACTTCAGGTAGCCGAGGTAACAATCGCAACCGAAGTGGTGCAAGAGGGAATACGTCCTCGAAATCAAAAGACCCTGCTAAAAAGAAAGGAAAACCTACGCCTCCTAGAGTCAGAGAGCTAGGTTGGGATGTAAAACCTCCAGCAGCAAAAAAGCCAAACAAAAAGGAAGGAATCCGCTTAAACAAATACATCGCAAACAGCGGTATTTGCTCACGACGTGAAGCAGACACTTATATTGCTACAGGCTTGGTTACTGTAAACGGTAAGATTGTAAACGAAATGGGGCATAAGGTTGAATTAACCGATGACGTCCGTTTCGATGGTCGCCGTTTGAGTCCCGAACAGAATACCTATGTGTTGCTAAACAAACCAAAAGGATTTGCAACAACAGATAGCGAGAGTAAGGGAAATACGGTAATGGATTTGGTTGCAAATGCTTCTTCAGCGAAGATAAAACCATTTGGCAGGTTGGGTCGTAATTCTACTGGATTGTTGCTTTTTACAAATGATGATGAATTTCGTCAAAAATTTACTAAGAAAGGAATCGCAAGATTATTTCATATCGAACTAGATAAGAATTTGAAAGCGGCTGATCTTAAAAAAATAAAGGACGGATTAAAAATAGACGAGAAATTAATTTCGGTTGAAGAGGTAAGCTACATCAACAATGCCCCTAAAAAGGAAATCGGTTTAAAAATTAAGCATACCGGGAACAGTGTAATTCGTACTATTTTTGAACATTTAGGATATGATACTGTGCGTATCGACTGTGTTACCATTGGACCCCTTACCAAGAAAGACCTTCCGCGTGGAAGATGGAAACACCTAAGTCAACAAGACATCGATATGTTCGCAAGGTTGTAGTTTTTTCATAAGTTGAAATATTTCTTAGAATACAATACAAAGTATGTCTCAGCCACTTCAGTTCTACAGTAAAGAAAAGCAATTATTTATAAACGAATTAGCAGTCGTTCATAGAAAATTGAGGACCTCTGGTGTGATTCGATTGCTGTTTGCCGGACTGTTAATCTTTGGAATTTATTATTTTTTTAATACTACTGAAGTCGTTGTTCCTTTGATTGTTGTCGGGATTATAGGCTTCATCTTTCTTGTTTCAAAGCATTCCAATCTAGATCGAAGGAGAAGTAAACTAACCGCTTTAATTAGGATCAATGAAACCGAAATTAATGTTCTAAATGGAAATTTAGAAAGTTTAGCTACCGGAAGAAAATTTGTAGATCATTCGCATCATTACAGTTATGATATTGACCTCTTCGGGAAGGGTTCTTTTTTTCAGTATTTGAATAGGACGGTTATTGCTTCAGGTAAAAAGGTGCTGGCAAACATACTTGCCTCCAATGATACCGTCAAAATTGTCGATAAGCAAGAGGCCATTAAGGAGCTTTCAGAAAAACCATCATGGAGACAAAATTTTTCAGCAACCGGAAGTTTGGTTCATGTGGATATAAAGTCCAGCCAGATCCTTACTTGGTTGACAAATCACGAGACCTTCGTTCCTAAGAGTATGCGATTATTGCCGCTGCTTTTTTCTGTGGTTTCACTGGTTCTTTTTGTGCTAAACTATCTATATATGCTGCCACTTTCAGTAACGACATTGTGGTTTTTTGTGGGAGTAGGCGTCACTGGGGTATATATTAAAAAAATAAATGAATTTTATCAAAACGCCAGTAATGCGAAAGAAACATTTAAGCAATACCATCAGTTATTAGGCCTTATAGAATCTGAAGAATTTACCTCCAAATTATTGAAGGCGAAACAGGAAGAAATCAAGAAGCAGGGCAAGAAGGCTTCCGAGATATTCTTACAATTTTCTAAGATGTTGGATGCTTTCGACCAGCGTAATAATATGTTGGTAGGTATTGTTGCCAATGCATTTGCTTTAAGAGATTTACAATTATGCTATAAAATCGAGGCCTGGATTGATACCAACCAAGATCAAGTAGCACACTGGTTTGATGTCATTGCATTTTTTGACGCTCAAAACTCCTTAGGAAACTTTGTTTTTAATCATCCTGACCATTGCTTTCCGGAGATTGTTTCGTCAAAATTTGTTATTGATGCACAGCAGTTAGGGCATCCTCTTATCTCCAAAGAGAAACGGGTTGACAATGATTTCAGCATTCAAGGGACCAACTTTTTTATTATCACAGGAGCCAATATGGCTGGCAAGAGTACGTTTTTAAGAACGGTTTCATTGTCTATTATCATGGCCAATATAGGGTTGCCAGTCTGTGCTAAGAGTTTTGATTATTCTCCAATAAAACTGATAACAAGTATGCGAACTAGTGATTCGCTAACCGATGATGAATCTTATTTCTTTTCAGAATTAAAGCGGTTAAAAATGATCATTGAAAGTGTTCAGCTAACCGAAAAACCTGGCGACTATTTTATTATTTTGGATGAAATTTTAAAAGGAACAAATAGTACAGATAAAGCAATAGGTTCGCGGAAGTTTGTAGAAAGACTTGTTAAATTAGGGGCTATGGGTATTATAGCAACACACGATTTGAGTCTCTGTGAAATATCAAAAGATCTCTCGGAAGTAAAGAATTACTACTTTGACGCCGAGATTATTGACAATGAGTTGCATTTCGATTATACCTTTAAAGAGGGGATATGTAAAAATATGAATGCCTCTTTCTTGCTTAAGAAGATGGAGATTATTTAGAGCTTTATAGCATCTCCTTATTTGAAAAGTGGTGGTTAACTAAACTTTGGTTCCGTTCTTTTCTGTAAAACCTCCCAAACCGCAAAACCAATAACTACGGTATATTCTAAAGCAACGAATCCTAATTTTTCTGAAAACCCGTTTACACCATAAGCCGAATAGCTCAGAATGACAGCTGCACTCCATACAATTGGAAATGTATATCGTGTAAAGACAGACAGTAGAATAGGAGTACAAACATACCAAGGATGGACCGTAGTGGCTACTAAGAAATAGATAGCTATTCCGAATAGCATTGCCGTAATAAGCTCCTTTGTGGTTCTGTTCTTTCTGAAAAATGTAAGGGCTACTATCGCGGCGATTACTAAAAATGGAGATATGCTTCCATAGGGTTTAATCAGATTAGTATCATAATACTCAAAACCAATCCATTTTACAATATTGTAAATGCTTGCATTGAACTCAAAATTCTGAAACCATAGATTCACCGTTTTTGTAAAGTTCAGGATAAACTCATTGGATAAAAATGGCGCGAATACTAGTAATACAACTCCAAGAACCACCAGGCAGAATTTTGTAAAAAGCCAGAATCCTTGACCAAGTGATTTTTCTTGCCTAAAATATTGAAAAAATAAGGGTAGAAACAACAGTGGTATCAACTTTACACCGACGGAAACGGCCAGTAATAATGCTGCCCAAAACCACCTTCCTCGATGAAGCAGATACAAGGACCAAATTACAAAAAAGAGCATCACCCCTTCAAAGTGAAGGTTGCCTGTGAGTTCAATAATGACAAATGGATTTAGAAAATACCAGAAGATATTGCTAACGGGTAATGAGAGTTTCTCGAGTAGCTTCTTTCCGAGATACAGAATACCCAGATCTGCCACTATCATGATAACGCGCAGTATAACCAGGGACCCTAAAATACTTTTACCTGCAAATAAGCCAGCGATTGCAAAGAATAATTGGTTGATGGGAGGGTAGTTGCTAAAATGGCTAGCGTTGAGGTTGCCCATGCCATTAAATAATTCTTGCGCTTGCGGCATTGAAAATTTCAATGTGGCTGTTGGATCGTTTAACAGATAATCTGGCGTAAAAAGATAGGGATTGATGCCTTGAATCAGCATTCTACCGTCCCATAGAAAGCGATAGAAATCTTGGGATAAATTTGGAATGGCTGCGATAAAGGCCAATCTAAAGGCAATTCCTATACTAGCTAGCAACCAAAAATTTCCTTTGTAAAGTTGAATGACCTTATACGTAAGAAAAAAGAGTGCCCCGTAAAGACTAATTAATTTTATAAAATCACTTCGAACTAAATCATATGCGAAACCTAGATATAGAGCAGTGCCAAGTACCGCTATGAGTAAAGCTATTCGGTTCGATTTTATATAATCAAGCATTGTAAATTAAGTTCATGAGGTTCCTGCCTTCGCAGAAATTGCTAGTCCTGCCATTCGGCTATGAAGAGATTTGTGTCACGACCTCCGCCATTGTATCTGTTTGATGAGAATGCCAAGTGTTTCCCGTCATTCGAAAATACTGGAAAAGCATCAAATGTTTCTCCATGAGTTACGCGCTCTAAATTCTTTCCGTCAAGGTCAATTAAGTATAAGTTGAAAGGGAAACCACGTTCCGCTTCAAAATTACTTGAAAACAAAACCTTATCTCCCGACGGAAGAAAAAACGGACACCAGTTCGCATTCCCTAAGTTGGTGAGTTGTCGTAAATCACTTCCATCGGCATTGCAAACGAAGAGTTCCATTTCTGTTGGCTCCACTAATCCTTCTGCTAATAGGTCTTTGTATTTTTTAATTGCTTCTGGTGTTTTTGGTCGAGAGGCGCGAAAAATTAATTTAGTTCCATCGGGAGAAAAGAAGGCGCCACCATCGTATCCTAATTCGTCTGTAATTTGATTGACGTCACTTCCGTCTAGATTCATCGTATAAAGCTCTAAATCACCGCTTCGTGTAGAGGTGAAAACAATTTTGTCACCCATAGGCGAGACAGTTGCTTCGGCATCATACCCTGGTTCATTTGTAAGTTGCTGAGTGATATTTCCTTCTAGATCTGCCACAAAAATATCGAACGAATCGTACACTGGCCAAACGTATGCCCCATTTTTCCGCAAAGGTACTTCTGGACAATTTTCATCTACCAAATGCGTCGACCCATATACAAAATGTTCGTTGTCTGGAAGGAAATAGGCGCAGGTTGTTCTTCCTTTTCCAGTACTAATCATGGGTGGTTTGGAGTCTTTAAAACTCTCTGATGCATCCATTAAGAACATTTGGTCACATTCCATGCCCCAGCCTTTGTAGTTCGATTGAAAGACAAGTTGTTTGTCGTCGAAGCTCCAATAAGCCTCTGCATTATCGCCACCAAAAGTAACTTGCCGTAAAGATTTAAAATGTTTTTCTTCAGGATAAATTAAGGAATCTTTTGCTTTATTAACTATATCTTCAATTGTTTTGGCAGTGACATTGTTTTTTTGCACTCCTTCTTCCGATTTATTTTTACAAGAAAATAAAAGGCTAATGAATAGAATTGTGGCAACGACTCTCATAAATTGTGTAATTTTGCACAAAAATAGTCATATGCGCGCATTAATAATAGTTTTTGTTTCGATCCTTGTTTTTTCTTGCCAAGAGATGAAAATTGAAAAGGTTACGATGAAAGAAGATGTTGTTGCTTTGGCAGACGACTTGCTTGAGGGAAGAGAAACGGGTACTTTAGGAGAGCGTCTTGCTTCCGAATATATAGCCAAGCGATTTAAAGATTTAAATTTAATCTCTAAAGGAACGGATGGCTACTATCAAAGTTTTGTTTTTAAACCAAGCAGCAATCCACACGAAGAGGCAGGTTTTATATATTCTGAGGAAGATAGCACGGTAACCGGGCGTAATGTGGTGGGTTATATCGACAATAAAGCGAAAACCACAATCGTCATAGGGGCCCATTATGATCACCTAGGTTTTGGAGGTGACGGCTCTTTATACAGAGAAGAAGAAAAGGCAATTCACAATGGAGCTGATGATAATGCGAGTGGCGTGGCTATCCTTCTTGATTTAGCGGAGCGTCTAAGTTTAGATCAACAAACGTCAAGTAATAACTACCTTTTTATTGCTTTTTCGGGAGAAGAAATGGGCCTCTTAGGGTCCAATTATTTTGTAAAGAACCCTACCATAGACACGAAAAAGGTGAGCTATATGTTAAATATGGACATGGTTGGAAGATTAAATGAGGAGAAAACCATAGCCGTTCACGGTGTTGGAACCTCACCAATATTCAAACAAATATTGTTTGCAAATAAAGAGACATTGAATATTGCTGAACACGAATCTGGTATAGGACCAAGCGATCATACGTCTTTTTATCTAGCGGATATTCCGGTCTTGCACTTTTTTACGGGACAACATTTAGATTACCATAAGCCGAGTGATGATTCTGAAAAGTTGAATTATGAAGGGATGGAATTAATTTCAAATTATATTTATAATATCATTACCGATTTAGATGACAACGGTCAATTGACTTTCAGAAAAACAAAAAATGAAAGTGAAGATGTTCCTGCATTTAAAGTAGCTTTAGGAGTGGTGCCAGATTACCTGTATACCGGAAAAGGAATGAGGATTGACGGTATTAGTGAAGACAAGCCTGCACAAAAAGCGGGTCTTGAAAGAGGTGATGTGGTTGTAAAGTTAGGTCCTCATGAAACCGCCGATATGATGGGTTATATGAAGGCCTTGTCGAAATTTGAAGTCGGCGAAACGACAACAGTAACTGTAGATCGTGGTGGTGCGTTATTAGAAAAAAAGGTTACCTTCTAAGAAGTAACTATACCTTACTCGTTATACTTTTAAGGAATACAAAACCAAACCCGATAAAGAGCATGAAGTGGAATGGGAATAATCCGAAGTCCCCTCCTTGATCACCAACCACAAAGGCACTGTACATTCCGAAGGCGAAATAAAGCATTAAGACTCCTTCGAGAATAACATTTGGAGAAATATTTTTTGCAATGTATTTATTGTCTTTCCAATTGTTTTTTTGTTCGCTAACATTGAATTTAGGAGTTCTAACAAAATCACTTTTTTTGCCAATATGCCCTTCAAGTACGGCGATTGAATTGTGCAGAGCAAAGCCCATTGCAATTGTGAAAAAGGTAAAAAACATCCCAGTAAATTTAATGAACATTTTAAATCCACCACCATAGGTTATCTTATACATGAACCAGTAGCAGATAAAAAAGATGATGGTGCTTAGCACGAAGAAACTCATCACATAGAAGTACATTTTTAAATGTGCGTATTCATTTTTTATATACAGCATTGGAATACTCAAAACAGCAACAATGAAAATATTTAAAAACATCGTGCTGTTCAGTAAATGGAGCAAACTATGTATTTTTGTTTTAATCGGAATTGTTTTATTAGACATCACCCGCCTGGCCATTTTCTGAAAATTTTCGGCCCCACCCTTATTCCATCGAAACTGTTGTGAGCGGGCTGCACTAATTACAATTGGTAGTTCAGCAGGAGTTTCTACTTCTTCCAAATACTTGAACTTCCAATTTTTTAATTGAGCCCTATAGCTTAAATCTAAATCTTCGGTGAGGGTGTCTCCTTCCCAATTCCCTGCATCCAAGATACATTCACGGCGCCATACACCAGCCGTTCCATTAAAATTAATAAAATGGCCCTTGCTGTTTCTTCCAACTTGTTCTAGGGTAAAGTGGGCGTCTAATGCAAAAGCTTGTACTTTGGTTAAAATGGAATACTCCCTATTTAAATGGCCCCATCGCGTTTGAACAACACCTATTTTTGGGTCTTTAAAATATGGGATCGTTTGCTTAAGCCAGTTTTTCTTTGGAAGGAAATCTGCATCAAAAATGACAATGAACTCCCCTTTGGCAGTTTTTAATCCCTCTTTAAGAGCCCCTGCTTTAAAACCGCTTCTATACTTTCTAGTGATATGTTGGATATCTAGCCCCGTTTTTTTTAGTGCTGCGATCTGAGCCTTAGTTGAAGCGAATGACTCATCGGTAGAGTCGTCTAAAACCTGAATTTCGAGTTTGCTCTGCGGATAATCAAGTGCTGCAATATTACTCAGCAAACGCTCCATAACATAAAGCTCGTTATAGACCGGAAGTTGTATCGTTACAATAGGAATTTCGTTTGGGTTCGAGAAATCGAAGGTGTCACTTTTGTCAATTAGTTTTTGAGCACTTAGGTAATTGAAAAGCAAGTTTAGCTGCGCCAAAGCATACATAAAAATAAGTATCAAGGCTACCGAATAAACAACAATGATAATCCATTCCAATATCATCTTTTCAAGCTATATTTAAAGATCCAACTTAAGATTTTAACACCTGCAAAGATAGCACCTTTTACCGTGCCTGAAACTTTTGAAACACCTATTCGATTTCGATACTTCACGGGAACCTCTGTATATTTATATTTTCGTTTAAGCACCTTTAACTGCATCTCAACCGTCCATCCATAGGTCTTGTCTTCCATCTGTAAATCGAGCAGTTTTTTATATTTGATGGCGCGAAATGGCCCTAAGTCGGTAAATGTTGAATGAAAAAAGGCCTTCATTAAAAAAGTTGCCAGCCAATTTCCAAATTCCTGTGGTAGGGTCATCGACCCATGGTCTCTTAATTCTTTCGCTCTTGCTCCGACGACAAAGTCAAAATCTTTTTCTACTATCGGGGCTACTATTTTTGAAAGTTCTTCGGGATAATCGCTATAGTCGCCATCTAAAAAAACGACAATATCTGGTTTTTCTGAAAAGGTTTCAAGGTGTTTTATTCCCATTAAACAGGCGTTGCCATAGCCTTTGTTTTTTTCTAAAAGCACGATGGCTCCAGCTCTTTTTGCTACTTCTGAGGTCGCATCTGTGGAGTTATTATTGACCACAATTATATCTGAAACCAAGGCGGGAATAGCAGCAATCACTTGTGCAATTGAACCTGCTTCGTTGTAGGCCGGAATGATGACTTTAATATTGGTCATTTTGAATTGGGCGGTTTGTTGTCTTTTTTAAAGGATGTATCACCTGTCCATCCTTTAATTTTTTGTTCATTTTTAAAACAATTACTTTTTATTCACTAAGTCCATTAAGTCGACATCGTTACCTAAGAGGATTTGATTGCTATCAATACGACCATTCATGGAGGCGTTTTCTAACTTTAGCACACCACGAGGGCATACTGCAGAGCACACACCGCAACCAACACAGCTCGAGCGAACAATGTTTTCGCCTTTTTGCGCATAGGCTCTAACATCAATTCCCATTTCACAGTATGTAGAACAATTACCACAAGAAATACATTGCCCTCCGTTGGTCGTAATTCTAAACTTCGAAAACAAACGTTGTTGCATACCGAGTATGGCAGCCATAGGGCAACCCATTCGACACCAAACACGGCTTCCAAAAATTGGATAGAAACCAGTTCCTATAACACCAGAAAAAACAGAGCCAATTAAAAAGCCGTAAAAAGACCTTAATTTTCCAGCTTCAAAGAGAAAAAGCTCATTCCCCGAAAAATAATGCGTGGCAATGAGACCTAAAATAATCACCAGGTACCCGATTGCACCATATCTCGCATCCTTAGCCAACTCCTCTTTTTTGAAGTACCAGATTACAGCAAATAATACACCAAGAAATACAGCAACTCCGATAAGAAAAACGTCTTTAGTTAGCCAGTACTTCGTGGCGTCATAACCAAGATATGTTGCTATTACAGCGGTTGTAGTCACTACAGAAAAAACCAATACTGAATGCACCACCCAGCGTTCTATTTTCCATGCCGACATGCTTTTGTCTGAAAGCTGTCGAAAAGAGTCTCCTGCGGTTTCTGCAAGCCCTCCACAACCGCACACCCAAGAACAATACCAACGCTTACCATATTTGTAGGTCAAGATCGGAGATACGACAAAAATGGAAAGAATACCAAAAAGTAAAAAAACGAGGCCTATGGTCTCCGCATTTATAAATTGATCGATGCGCCATTGATCAAAAGCATAATAATTTAAAGGCCACATATTCTTCAAATCATTGTATGGCAGTGAAAAATCATCCGAATTTAGCCGTGCCATAAGCTCAGGAATTATAAATGCAAAAGCAGTCTGAAAGAACATGACACTTAGGGTTCGAAGTTGTTCATAACGGTTGCCCTTATACTTCCGAATGAATTTAACGCCAAAGGCTAGAATTGCCACCGTATATAAAGTGCCATAAACAAACCATTGACTCGCCGCATTCCCGCTTAGAACCCTGCTTAAAGGATCAAATAGCGCTATAACACCTGTATTTGCTGCCCCGTCGATTCCGAGGCCTAATAGTTCTGCGAAAAAATATAAAACAATATAAAAACCAGTTAAGGCGATACCAGCAATCCAAGCGAGGTACCCGCGACTCGATATTGATTTGAACCAAACGCCGTCATTCTTGATGCCCGCCAGTTTATTTTTATAACTACCGTGGGCAAAAAGAACAATTCCGCCACCTAATGCAGTGAGTGCGATCGTAAGCCAAACTTCTTTATGAGGCATGCTCACATTAAACCCAGCAAGAACAATAATAAATAAACCAAGCATCCCAAAGGCAGTTCCAATTTTTTGAAGGGCATTGATATTCTTAGGTACGTCGCCTGTAAGAGACATGTTTTTTTCTATGGTGCTCATTGTTGCTTCTTATATTCTAGACTGATTTTATTAGTGAATGCCCGAAGAACCTGACCTTCGAATCTTTTATAAAATTCTGGATCAAAGTTAGCTTCAGAAAGGTTGCCCATTACATAATTGATGTCTCTTTTTTCTGAAAGCCATCTATCAAACACCTCATGTTTCATTCTTAGACCGAAAGTATTTATTCCTAAAAAGAGCTGTGATTCTTTATGAAAGGCCACAGTGATACATTTGGTGTCATCATCATGTTTCCAATGAAAATGTTCTTCATATTCTTTCTTATTGGCAAATACCCAACCATAGGTTTGGTATTCTATATCAAAGAATTTTGCACTGTTAAACCAATGTCCAGGCTTATACTCCAAACGATTTTCGCAAATTGTTTGAGCAACAGTCTCGCCCATCATCCTTCCTGTATACCAGACGGCTTCAATGGGTCGGCGATTGCCGATTGGTTCCAGTTGCTCTGCACAATCGCCAATAGCATATATAGCGTCTACACTGGTTTCTAAAAACCTGTTTACTTTTATGCCGCGACCCAAATCAATGCCACTTTCTTTTAAGAAATCGATATTCGGAGAAACACCAGCAGTAAGCCCTACTAAATCGCAGGCTATTTCTTCTCCGGTTTCTTGTATCACAACGGCTCTCACTTTTCCGTTTTCGTCTGAAAGTATTTCTTTGAGATTCGCGCCCAACCTTAAATCAATATGGTGGTTTTTAATGTGTCGACTAAGCATCTTGCTTTCACCTTCAGGCAATACGCCATTCCAAAAGTGCTCTTCACGCACCAAAAAAGTAACGGGAATATTACGGGTGCAAAGCATTTCAGCAAGTTCAATTCCAATTAAGCCTCCTCCAACAATTACCGCTCTCCTGCAGACCTTATTACTAGGCGCAAAGATTTCTAACGAATCTAAATCTTGTTTTGAGTATAGCCCTTGAACACCTTGGAGATCTTGTCCTGGCCATCCAAATTTATTTGGTTTTGAGCCTGCTGCGATAATTAGTTTGTCATAGTGCATTTTATCACCATCTGAAAAATGCAGTTCTTTCTGATTTGGCACAACGGTTTTTACAAAACCTTGTTTCAGTTCAATGCGATTTTTCTTCCAGAAATAATCTTCATAGGGCTTGGTGTGCTCGTATTTCATATGCCCCATATAGACATACATTAGCGCTGTTCTCGAGAAAAAATGTTCTGTTTCTGAGGATATAATCGTAATTTTTTTATCGGAAAGCTTTCGAATATGGCGGGCTGCAGTAACTCCTGAAATGCCATTTCCAATAATAACAATGTGCTCCATAAATTTTGTTCGTTGACGGTTCTGTCGCATTTAAAGTTACTAACATTACATGAAAAGGGCGGTATTATTCTCTTGAAGATTGAATTAATAATTTTTAAACGAGATTCAAACGATGCTAAGAGCTAATTTTTAGGCGGAGCGCCCTAATTGAAAAGAAGGTTTGCAAGTAAGAAGTTCGAGACAGATTAATTTTTATTGTACTTTTCCCCATTCATTTTTATCCGTCTATGAATCATCTGAAACTTCTATTGCTGATTTTTTATTTTTTTAGCAGTTGTAGTAATCTACCTCATAACAGTCCAAAAATAAATGGGGTAAGTTTTGTCGCATCTCGTGATAAAGCAGTTCAACAGCACATTGATCCAGTATTAAGCATGCATGCAAACCATGCTGCCGTTATGCCATTCGGTTTTATAAAGTCATTGGACCATCCCGAAATAATGTATAACACCAATCGGCAGTGGTTTGGTGAGACAAATGATGGGGCAAGGCAGTACATTAAGAAGTTGCAGGAAAATACTATTGAAGTAATGCTAAAACCTCAAATTTGGATTTGGCAAGGTGAGTATACGGGAAAATTGAAGATGAAATCTGAAGAGGATTGGAAAATACTTGAAGACTCGTATCGTGTTTTTATACTTGATTTTGCCAAAATAGCTCAGGAAACAAATACAGCAATGCTTTGTATAGGGACCGAATTGGAGGAATTTGTAAACCACCGTCCTGCTTATTGGGATGCTCTTATTAAAGAAATTAAGGACATCTATGATGGAAAGTTGACCTATGCAGCCAATTGGGATGAATACAAACGAGTTCCTTTCTGGAAGGAGTTAGATTTTATTGGGGTGGATGCGTATTTCCCTATTTCGGAAAGTAAGACACCAACGATAGAAGAGGCTAAAATGGGGTGGCAAAGATGGAAACTAGAGCTCAAAGAATTGTCGCAAAGGCACAAAAAGCAAATAGTATTTACCGAATTTGGTTATCGAAGCGTCGACTTTGCCGGCAGAGAACCTTGGGATAGCAATCACGAATGGAAAGGTGTTAATTTGGATGCTCAGACGATATTAACAAAGGCCTTGTTTGAGGAGCATTGGAATGAAGAATGGTTTGCTGGCGGGTTTGTTTGGAAATGGTTCATTGATCATTCGAAGGTAGGAGGTACAGAAGACAATCAGTTTACACCTCAAAACAAACCTGTTGAAGCTGTTATTAAAGACGTTTTTAGTTTAAAAAAATAGCGCAGTCAACAATTGCACATAAAATAAAACTATTTAAACAATGTGTTTGTTATAATATTGGTGAAGTGTATCTGCCGAAGCGCCAAAACTATTTTTTAAATGAATCACAGCAAAATGATACTGTAGTTTCCAGGCACCAATGTGATCATATTTTCTCGCTGAGGTCAAAACATAATCTGCAATGACAGTAAACCCGAATTTTTTATAAAGCCGGTTAATAAATTCACAGTCTTCATAAATAACATACTGCTCATCGTAACCGTTCATTTGCTCGAATAATTTTCTACTAACAAATAAAGACTGATCACCGCCTCGAAAGAGCTTTAGATTAAACCGCGTAAACCATTGTGAAAATTTTAAAAGCGGATGAGTGGTGTCAAATTTCATTCGAAAGCAGCCTGCGGTGTTCCCATTCTTATATTCTGAAATGATCAAGTCATCAAACCCATTTGGCGGAAATGAATCTGCATGTAGAAAATATAATATACTTGCAGTTGCACTACATCCACCTATATTCATTTGCTTGGCTCTTCCTTTTTCTGAAGCCATTAATCGAATGTTTAAAGGAGAACTTTTGGCATATAAATCAATGGTTTTACAGGTTTCATCTTCACTTCCGCCGTCCACTACAATGATTTCTGAAATGTTTTTTAGAGTACTGTTTTTATAAATATGATCGAACAAAGACACAATCGTAACGGCTTCATTAATAACTGGAATTACAATGCTTATCATAGGGGTTTCGGGTGGCTATGGTTCTTCTTATTCGTTCAGAGTCCAATCGTATTTTTTAAACTTCTTTTTTGCCTTTGGGTCAATCTGAACCTTCGAATAGTTGTTTAAAAATTCAAATAGAGTCCCGTTTTTCTTAAAATCTTTAGCAAACCAAGAAAATATTTCAGAGATTTCAACAGTCGTTTTAGAAATAGTATTGCGCTGTGAGTCATTAATAAATCGAATTGCGAGGGTGTTTAATTGCGCATCTACTTTGGAAGCGACAAAGGCTTCATTCAATAATGGAGGGCAGGAAAAGGAGGCACAATTAATTCCAAAATGAATGCGAGGTTCATTCATTTTACGGAGTATTTGATGTTCAATTTCATTTAAGTCATACCATGTTTCCCCCAATTTCCATAAGCGTTGACTCCAAGGTTTGTCCAAATCTTTTATGCTCTTAATCGGATAGTTTTTAACGATCAGATCAATGGTCATCGCATTATATGCGTTCATCCAATAGGCAAGTTTGTCTTCTATTGTCCATGTTTCAGTCGGTAAGGACTCGCCCAACAAAGCGATGTAATCTTCAAGAAGTTTCTTGTTTTCAACAAAGCCTTTGTAGTTTACAATTCCAGTTTCAGAAACATGAGCAACTAGCAATGCATTGAAGGCTTCGTGATTGAAAGCCTCTTTAGATTGGTGGGAAAGCGCATGCATTTCTTTGGCTTTTACCAGCTCCGCAACCTGAGTTAATGTTGATTCCTTAGACTTATGAAATATCGTGATATTGGCTGTGTTATTAAGGCTAGCGAAAGCTATGATACCTACACTTATAAATAATACGATTGAATTTCTGTACATCTTTGTCTTATTTTCTATCCGATTAGCAGCAACCGCCACCGTCGTAGTGAAAGGTAGATTCGCTAAGATAGATGTCGTTTCTCTCAAGTTGGTTTAAGGCCGCGGCAGTCTTGTCACAAATGGCAATTGGTTGGTTTTTTAATAGAATATGACCGGCCTTGTCATCGAAGTAATCTTCATCACCATAGTAAATTGCTGCCTTACCGGTAAATATGCAAGGTCCATCTGCTGGCATGGGGTCTTTTATGGCGGCAACTTCTATAGATTCAATATAGATTAATTCATTGGTAGGGTAATTTTTTGGGTCGAGAATGCGATATGGCTTTCGCGCTCTAATTTCAATCGTCCCAAAACCGCAATCCGTTAGCGCCTTTACATATTCAGCTATTGGAATGCTTCCACTCAAACATAGGGCACGGAGTCTGTCATCGTTTCGCAGGGCTTCATTCATGGGCTGTTCGCAGGTGGGGTCACTCATAACGAGCCTCCCGTGAGGCTTCAATACACGGTACATTTCCTGTATTGCTTTCTTGAGATCTTCAGCTTTAAAAATATTGAACAAACAGTTCTGAGCTGCTACATCAATTGAATTGTCATCCACTGGCAAATTCATGGCATCGCCTTTTTTAAGATCAACGTACTCACTTTTGAACCAGGGGTTTGAAACTTCAGCTTCCTTGAAGTTTTTTCGGGAAGCATCTAACATTTCATCAACTACATCGATGCCTACGACGCCATTCTTTTGCCGATTAAAATAAGAGAATTGAAGTAATTCCATACCTCCGCCAACGCCTACATATAAGGTTTTTGGGTTATTTGTGAGATCACGAGCATGTACGGTACTACCGCAACCATAGTTCATTTCCTGCATAATCATCGGAATCTTCAAACCGGGTAATTCCCAAATAGGATTGGTAGTGCAACAAAGCCCAACATCTGGCAAAAGCGCAGCTTCTTTATAAAGGTCGTGGGTGGCGTCTAGGTAACTCATAGCTTATAGTTGTTTAATAAGTTCAGTAATTAATGTAATTACGTCGGGTTCTGCATTTCCTGCTATTGCTATAATTTCAGCAATATTGGCCGGCTTCAAATTGTCTGGATCGCATTCGTCGGTTAAAACGGATAAGGCTGATACAGGAATGCCTAAATGATTCGCAACGATCACTTCAGGAACGGTACTCATGCCAACAGCATCTGCACCGATAATTTTTAAATAGCGATATTCAGCGCGGGTCTCTAGTTGAGGGCCTACAACACCTACATAAACTCCTTTATGCAACCGAATAGTATGAGCCGCTGCGATTTCTTCTAATTTTGCATTCATTTCAGAATCATAAGGAGCACTCATATCTGTAAAACGCTCACCCATTTCTTCAACACCTTTAAATGCTAGTGGAGAACCTCCTTGCAAATTTATGTGATCATCAATGAGCATAATATCTCCTTTTTTTAGGCTTTGGTTGATAGCGCCCGCAGCATTGCTCACTAATAATTTTGAAATTCCAAGCGCATGCATTACGCGTACTGGAAATGTTACATCGGTTAGTGAGTAGCCTTCATATAAATGGAAGCGCCCTTGCATGACAATTACTTTTTTACCTGCTAAGGAACCGTAAATCAATTTTCCTTTATGAAACTCGACGGTTGATGTGGGAAAGTTCGGGATGAGATTGTAGCTCATTTCTACTTCAATGGCCACTTTCTCGAGTATTTTGCCAAGACCAGTACCCAAAATAATTCCGATTTCGGGAGTGCCAAAACCGCCTTGTTGTAAAAAATCTACAGCTTCTTTTATGTCTTTTTTCATGTCATGTTTTTTCTATAAATTCTTGAAATATAGGCAGCCCAATAATATCTTCATATACATCAATATCGTTTCGTTCTTGTAATTTGCAAACACTTTTAGTAACCATATCGGCCATCGTGTCTTCAAGCACCGTATTTGTACCCCAATTTTTATTATCAAAAACGGAAGGGTGTAGTTCTTTCATTCCTAGCAAATAGTAGCCGCCATCATGTGCAGGACCAATAACTAATTCATTCTTTTCTAGACAGGAAAATGCCTTTTCCAAATCATCCTTGCTTAGATCGTACATGTCGCTTCCAATGATAAGAACCTTCTCATATCCCATCGCAAACAAGTCGAGGAAAGCGTTGTTCATGCGGCGACCCAAATTTGCTCCATCCTGTTTTTTCTTTCTGAAAATTTTTTCATTCCAAACATCATCTTTAACGACTGAATTTGAATAGTAGACAAATTTATCTACGGCTAAATCCTTAGATAGCTCCACCGTATGCTGCAGTAATATTTTATAAATGGTTAGGGCGCTTTCGTCACCAACGGTTTGGGCCAACCTAGTTTTACACTTCCCCAATTCTGGATTTCGGGTAAATATAATAAGGGCGCTTTTGGAAGTAGGTACGTGGTACACTTCCGATGAATTGTCAGTTTCTTGTATATTCAATTGCATAGCCACTAGTATACTTTTTTACCCTTTTTAAGCCAATTTCCCCAGAATTTGGAATACACGTGTACATTTTCGGTTTCTTTTCCTTCGGAATCAACTAGGGGAAGGTCGTTGTTTTTCCATTCAAAAATACCGCCATATAGGTTTTTAACATTTGTAAAGCCTTCTTTTTTGAGCTTTTCGCCA
Organism: uncultured Ulvibacter sp.; assembly: GCA_938083445.1. Taxonomy (GTDB): domain Bacteria; phylum Bacteroidota; class Bacteroidia; order Flavobacteriales; family Flavobacteriaceae; genus Ulvibacter. Next base: position 213,131 of record CALKCP010000003.1, read on the forward strand.
ACATCTTCAGATCGGATGCCAAGCGAGCAGTAGACAACAATTGAAGCGTTTTTATTGAGAATGTTTGCAGAAATCTCTTCACTAGAAAAACGGTCGTAACCTACATATTTTGCTGAATTAATATGACTAACATCGTACTCCTTCATCTCCCTTGTGTCTAAAATTACAACAGTGTCTTTTAACTGGAGATTTCGAAGCTCCGAAACCGAAATGTAGGGTATGCTTTCATTATTGTTTGCTTGCAATATAAACTCTAACGACTTTTGAGCGCTCGTTGTGCTTGCAAAAAGTAAGAGGATTATATAGGGTATGGTTTTTTTCATTTCTGAGGATTATTCAGTTACCGAACCTTGACAGCTACTGCCTGCACCTGCAGTACAGCCATAACAGTGCTGTGAAATTACAATATCTCGATCATTAATTATATCTTCATTGTACTCTGAAATATGTTTTACCTTACTTGCAATTTTTAAGCCGAGCATCTGGTTGAAGTCACAATCGTACAACCATCCATCCCAGCTAATTGAGATTGTATTGGTGCACATGACGCTCTTAACTGCGGCTGGGTTGTATGCTTCTACAAGTGAGTACATATAATCTTCGTAGTTTTCAGAGGCTATTAAATAGTCTAAAAAACGAGAAATAGGTAAGTTTGTTATTGCAAATAAATTATGGAATTCAATTCCAAAATCATCCATTAATCCTTTTTTGAAATCTCGTTCTAAACCGCTTTGGTCGGCAGGAAGAAATGCTCCTGTAGGATTGTATACGAGATCGAGGCGAAGATTACTTCCAGGCATTCCATAGCCAATGGCGTTCAAGTCTTGTAGTGCTTTAATCGATTTATCAAAAACACCATCACCTCTTTGTTTATCCGTTTTGCCACGTGTCCAATGTGGCATTGAGCTAACGATGTGTACGTTGTGTTCTTTAAAAAATTGAGGGAGGTCATGATACTTTTTGTTTGCCCGTATAATGGTTAAATTGCTGCGAACGATAAAGTCTTTTATTCCGGCCTTACTAGCCTCATCGACAAACCATCTAAAGTTTGGATTCATTTCTGGAGCGCCCCCGGTTAAGTCTAACGTATGTGCTTTGGTGTTTTTAATGACATCAAGGCAGCGCATCATGGTCTCTTTAGTCATTATTTCTGTGCGATCTGGACCTGCATCTACATGACAATGGTCGCAGACTTGGTTGCACATATAACCCACATTAATTTGAAGAATCTCCAAGGTTTTTGGGCGCAATGGAAATTGCCCAGTTTCTTTTATTTTTTTGGCAAAAGTAGGTAGCTCACCACTTTTAAACATGCCATCAGACAATATTTCAAGTTGTCGATTCGATGCCGCGAGTTCACTCTGACGTTTGTGAAGAGACTGTGTTTTTGTTTTCAGCATAGAGGTATCAGGTTGTTAGCCGTCAAGTTTGTTAACTTTATTCATCATCATGGTTCCATGGACAAGCGTAGCGCCACTTTTTATTGCCGCACCTACATGAATAGCCTCCATCATTTGTTCCTTAGTTACGCCTCTTTGCAAGGTGTCTTTGGTATAGGCGTCAATGCAGTAGGGGCATTGTTCTGTATGTGAAACAGCCAATGCGATCAAAGATTTTTCACGAGCGGTTAAAGCCCCGTCCTCAAATACTTTACCGTAGTAATCGAAGAATTTCGTCCCTAGTTCTTCGCTCCATTCTGTGATTTTACCAAATTTTCTGAGATCTGCTGGATCATAATAGTTATTTGCTGCCATATTTTTTTTAAATAGTTACAATAAAATTGACGCGTTAAGCATCGCGTTTGGTAAATATAACTAAGTAGTCCTTTTAACCGAAAAAAGCTCACTAAAGTTTTGAGGTTTAGTTAAAAAAAATACGTGACACCTTTTTTGAATTCATTGGAGAAATTGACAACTTCACTTTTAGGACAGGTGTCGAAAGGAAGAGGAAAAGTCACTAAATAAGGGTAGTATTCCTAAATTTTTAACTGGTCGTGAGTGTTGAGATTGAACGAAAACAAATAAAAAAGAATGAAAGGGTAGGATGTTTTAAAAACAAAAAACCACAACTTTAAAAGTTGTGGTTTTTGTGGTACCTCCAGGAATCGAACCAGGGACACATGGATTTTCAGTCCATTGCTCTACCAACTGAGCTAAGGTACCTTTATTAAGGCTGCAAATATAAATCTATTTTATCTTCTGCAAAACATATATTTAAAATTATTTTTTAATAGAAAATCAATTTAATAAGGATTTAACAATGGCTTACTAATTCAAATCGTACTTTTAGCTTTTTAAAGATACAAATGAACTTAATTATTGATGTTGGGAATACGCTTGTAAAGCTTGCTGTCTTTGACAAGGAGTCAATTTTTTTTAAGAAAACTTTTATTAAAAGTGATTTCATTGAAACGCTTTCAATGGTATCGAAAGAATGTCCGAAAATTGAAAATGCCATTATTTCTTCGGTAAGCACACTCACAAAGGTGCAGCTTTCAGCATTAAAAAAGAGATATCCATTGTTGGTTCTTAACTACAAAATGAATTTCCCCTTTGTCAATCTTTATGAAACTCCAAGTACTTTGGGGGTGGATCGTTTGGCCTTGGTAAGTGCAGCAGCAGCTCAATACCCTAATAAAAATGTCTTAATAATCGACTCAGGAAGCTGTATCACCTATGATTTTTTAGACCATAAGAACTGCTATTTAGGAGGTGCTATTTCACCCGGATTAGAAATGAGGTATAAAGCATTAAATAATTTTACGGCAAAGCTTCCATTTTTAGATATGAAAACACCAAAATCGCTCACGGGTAACACTACCAATTCGTCAATACATGCTGGTGTGGTTAGGGGAGCTTTGTTCGAAATAGAAGGCTTCATAGCATCATATCGGAAAGAATACGAAGATTTAACAATAATTTTAACAGGAGGAAATGCTCATTTTTTGCGGGATAGCTTAAAAAGTGGCATCTTTGCCAACTCAAATTTCCTAATGGAAGGCTTACATTACCTATTGGAAAATAACAAATATTGATGTTGAAACGAACAATTATTGCAGTATTTATTTTAATAACCAGTGTTGCACTTGGTCAAGGGGGAACAACATCACCTTATTCATTTTATGGAATTGGAATCCAAAAATTTAAGGGGACAGCTGAAAATAGAACAATGGCTGGGATTAGTGTATTCTCTGACAGTATCCATGTTGGTCTTCAAAATCCAGCTGGTCTTGCCGATTTGAGATTGGTGAATTATTCTGTAGGAGCGAGTCATAAATATCAAACACAAAAAAGTTCGTTCGAATCACAACAAAGCACAGCTACTTCTTTAGATTATATCGCCATCGGAATTCCGATGGGGAAACTTGTAGGTAGCTTTGGATTATTGCCCTATTCGGCTGTTGGTTATGATTTGCAGTCTGAAGAAGGAAATACGATTACACAGTCCTCTGGTAATGGCGGAGTGAACAGAGCGTTTATTTCGTTTGCATACAAACTAACTTCGAAGCTTAATCTTGGAGTTGAAAGCAATTATAACTTTGGAAGCATAGAAAATGATGTGTTTAGTAAACAAGAGGATTTAGAATTAGGAAGTAGGGTTATCAATAGGTCTGAATTTCGCGGATTCACCTTCAATTTTGGTGCGTCCTATAAAACAATGGTTTCTAAAAAATTGGAGCTATCAACGTTAGCTTCCTATAGTCCTGGTACAAATGTGAAGTCTGACAATACGAGGATTTCTTCAACTATTGCCGTTTTACCTTCCGGGTTTTTAGCTGAAGCGCAGTCCATAGAATTTGAAGATCCAGATTCTGATTTCATTTTCCCATCACAATTTACAATTGGGGCAGGAATTGGGGCTCCCAAACGCTGGTCGTTGGGTCTAGAATATACAGGACAAAAAACGAGTAATTTTAAAAACCGACATATTGAATTAGACAGTTCACTCGATAATGTTGAGTTTGTCGATGTCGTAAAAATAAAAATCGGGGGATTCTTCATTCCAAATTACAACGCCATCGGAACGTATTGGAAAAGAATATCTTATAGAGCTGGGTTTCATTTCGAAAATACGGGACTTAATATTGAAGGACAAGATATTAATGAGTTTGGCATATCTTTTGGAGTAGGTCTTCCAACTGGAAAGCTATTTTCAAATGTCAACATCGGTTTTGAAGTTGGAAAGCGAGGAACAACCAATTTTGGTTTGATACAGGAGAATTTTTTAAATACTTTTTTAAGTTTATCGCTAAACGACAAATGGTTTGAGAAGAGATATTATGATTAACAGAGAAAACATTTATTTTATGAAAACGAAAGTACTTTTACTTTTAACACTTTGCGCATTCACATTAGGAGGAAAATCCTTAGCGCAAGCGGATAACAACTGTTATGAATTGGGTTCTTTATTTATTGAGCCAGCAAAGGCAAAAAATTATAATGCAGCACTTCAGAACTATGATAAAGTAGTTCAACAGTGCCCAACATATAGCTTGGCTATTTATCAGTACGCCGTAAAAATGTTTGAATTTTTTATTAAAGAAGGGGATCTAAGTAAGATAGCTGATCTAGAGCAGGCCTATAAATATAGAATGCAATACTACCCTTCTAAAACCAAAGAAGGAGATGTACTCTCCGATATTGCGCAATTCAAGTACGATAATAAGATAGGCACAAAGATGTTGCAATTTCAGGCTTTTGATGAGGCTTTCAAAAAAGATGCAAAGAATTTCACAAGCCCAAAAAGTATTTACACCTATTTCTCCCTGGCAGTAGATTTGGAGAAATCGGGAGAAAAAGACATACAAGAGGTATTTGACCTTTACGATGTTGTCACTGAAAAAATTGAACAAGAAGAAAGTGTGCTAGCTCCACAAGTAATTATGCTGTCCGACAGACAAGAGGCTGGAGAATCACTATCTTCGAAGGAGGCAAGGAAACTAAAGGTCTGTGAGATTAATCTTGGTAATTATGGTAAGATAAAAGGCAGTGTTGATGCTAAATTAGGAATATTAGCAGACTGTCCAAACCTGGTTCCTCTATACAGCAAAGATTTTGACCAGAAAAAAGATGACATCGACTGGGTTAAGAGAGCTGCAGGTCGCCTTTCAGGTAAAGACTGCACAAGTGACCCGCTGTTTATTAAATTAGTAGAACAATTAGACAGGCTTGCTCCGTCTGCCGATACGAAATTATACCTAGGTCAGTTAGAAAAAGAAAAAGGGAATTCGGCAAAAGCAATTTCGTATTTTGAAGAGTCGGCAGAAATGCAAGAAGATCCAAGAAAAAGCGCAAGAATTTATTACAGAATTGCAGAAGAAAAGCGAAAGAGTGGTCAAAAAAGTACGGCAAGAAGATATTACCTAAAGGCATTGGATTATCAGCCATCAATGGGTAGAGCGTATTTAAAAATTGCCAGTATGTATGCTTCAAGTGCGAACACCTGCGGGACGACAGTTTTTGAGAAAAGAGCGATTTACTGGAAAGCGGCAGATTTGGCAGCCAAAGCAGCGAGGCTAGACGGCTCAATCGCCAAAAACGCAAGAGAAACTGCTTCTAGCTACAGACAAAGAGCCCCGTCTAAAAGTGATATCTTTGACGGTGGAATGGGAGGGAAAACAATTACCTTTAATTGCTGGGTTGGTGGTAGTATAAGAGTTCCTAACTTATAAGGATGTACAAAGTTAAATTTATGATAAAAAGCGTGATGGCAATACTACTTGTCATCACGCTTTTTTCATGCGAAGGAAACTATAAAAAAATTCAGCAATTCAACTTAAAAGATGGGGCTCCATTTGCTGAAGGAAAAAATATTAATTTAAAATATACAGATTCAGGGAAGGTAGTCACAAACCTAATTGCGTCAAAATTATGGGATTATAGTAATTTTAAATTTCCATATCAAGAGTTCCCAGAAGGAGTTGAAGTGCACTTTTGGGATGATAACAAAGAGAATATAGTTACCTCAGATTATGCAATTCGTTATGATAAAACAGGTATTATTGATCTTAGAAAAAATGTAGTGTTGGTTACAAGTGATAGCTTAACCCTAAAAGCAGAGCAGCTTTATTGGGATCAAAAAAACAAGTGGGTGTTCACAGACGAACCCTACCGCATTGAATTTAAAGATGGGTCTCATAATGACGGCGCCCGACTAGATTCGAGTGAAGATTTTAAAGAAATTATTTCAAGAAAAAATCAAGGAGTACAAATAATTGATAAAACTAAAATTGATGGGGAATAAAATATACCGCCTTTTCGAATACGCCTACATTGCAATGGCCGTATTTTCTACTTATATTGTTGTTCAAAATTGGTCAGAAAACAGAGAGCGTTCTTATCTATTTGCTATTTTCGGAATTGTTGCCGTCTTAATGTTTTTCTTTAAAAGAAAGTTTAGAAAAAAGATAGAGGCGCATAATAAAAAATAGCGCGTTAAGACAATGGCAGATTAGCAAATTGAAAAGGAATCAAATTGGATTATACGATTATAATAATAATTTTAATGCTTATTCTTTCCGCCTTTTTTTCGGGCTTGGAAATCGCCTATATTTCTTCTAATAAAATACTGCTAGAAATAGAAAAGAAGCAACATAGTTTCTTAGCGGGAATACTTCAGAAAATCACAAAACGCCCTTCAAAGTTTATTTCAACTATGTTGGTGGGTAATAATATTGCCTTAGTAGTATACGGTTTCTTTATGGGAGATTTGTTGATGCGCTATATCGCATTGGATGGTTTTACAGGTATATTGATTCAAACGGCAATTTCTACATTAGTGATATTGCTTACGGCAGAATTTTTACCAAAAGTATTTTTTCAGATTTACGCGAATAGCTTATTGAAGTTTTTTGCGCTACCAGTGTATTTTTTCTACTTACTATTCTCCTTTATTTCCGAGTTTGTAATTTGGATTTCAGATTTGGTGCTCAAGTTTTTTTTCAAAACGGAAGGGGATATGGTTCAATTAAGTTTCAGTAAAATTGAACTCGGAAATTTTATTTCAGAACAAATGGAGAGTTTTGAGACGGATGAAGAGATTGACACTGAAATCCAGATTTTTCAGAATGCCTTGGATTTTTCAGAAGTAAAGTCAAGAGAGGCTATGGTTCCGCGCACCGAAATCATTGCTGTAGACATACAGACGTCGCCAAAGGATCTCGTGAAGATTTTCACGGATACGGGGCTTTCGAAAATATTAGTTTATAAAAGTAGTATTGACGATATCGTTGGTTATGTGCATTCGTTTGAGCTTTTTAAAAAACCCGAAACAATTGAAAAAATAATCATGCCGGTTATTTTTGTGCCGGGCACGATGCTCGCTAAAGACGTGCTGAACATATTAAGTAAAAAAGGAAGGGGTCTAGCTGTTATTATTGATGAGTATGGCGGCACATCTGGAATCTTAACGGTTGAAGACATTGTAGAAGAGCTAATAGGTGAAATTGAAGACGAACACGATAATACAGCCTTAATTGAAGAAGACCGAGGTAACGGGAGCTATAGGTTTTCTGCTCGTTTAGAGGTGGATTATCTTAATGAGATGTATAAATTAAACTTAATTGAGAGTGAACATTACGAGACGCTCGGTGGATTGATTGTGAATTTCACTGAGGAGATTCCTGAACAAGGTAAAACAGTTGTGATCGAGAGATTTAGCTTTCAAATACTTGAAGTCTCGAATACTAAAATAGAGCTCGTAGAGTTGAAAAGACATAGCGATGATTAGTTTTTTCACTTTTACATAAAATATTCAAAGTAACTTTTTTATTAATCATGGGAAAATGGTATTTTCGCCCCCTATTAATAGAGACTTTTCTCGACATTTTAGCCTTTTGGGCTCAATTATATAGAAAACCAAATAACACAGAACCTGTCGTAATTTAAAATAAGCGGTAGGAACAATAAATTTCAACGATAGATGGCAATTTTAAATAATATTAGAAAAAGAGGAGTATTCCTTATAATCATTATTGCATTAGCTTTATTTTCATTCATACTAGCGGATGTAATTCGTAATGGAGGATTTGCTTCAGAAAAATCACAAACTACGATAGCAGTTGTGAATGGAGAGGAAATTGGGAGAGAAGGGTTTATGCAGCAAGTTGAGACTACTCAGCGTACCTTGGGTCCTAGCGGGACAACTGGACAAGCAATGAGTCGTGTTTGGGACAATGAGCTTCGTGCGATACTATTATCTCAGGAATTCGAGAAACTAGGGCTTTCCGCAGAAAAAGAGCAAATTAATAATGCCTTGCGAATCAATTTGGCTACGAACGAGACTTTTTTGAACGATGCGGGTCTTTTTGACGAAGGTAAACTACAAGAATATATTGCAAGTATAAAGGCATCCAACCCGACTGCTTATCAGCAATGGTTGGATTTTGAAAAGAGAACAGAGGAAGGTATTTTACAAGCCTCATATTACACAATGATTAAGGGTGGTCTTAGAAGCACTGATGCTGAAGGTGAACTTGAATACAGGTTTGAAAATGATAAGGTAAACTTGCAGTTCGTACAAGTTCCTTACTCTAAAATTGCAGATGAAGATGTAACGGTAAGTGATGAAGAGATCAGATCCTATGTAAAAAGCCATGCTGAAGAATTTGAAGTAGATCCGAAAGTAGACATCCAATACGTTTCCTTTATGGAAACCGCATCAGAAGAGGATATAGAGGATACAAAGAAAAACATTCTTTCATTGTTAGATGACCGGTTTGAGTTTAATGATACGATTGTAGGTTTTGCAAGAACTAATGACAATTTAGAGTTTGTGAATGCAAATTCGGATGTGCCATTTGTGGATCAATGGATGTTTAAAAAAGACCTTCCAGCATCAGTAGCTGATTCGATTTATAACTTGGCGGTTGGTGACATCTACGGTCCTTATAAAATAGATAACACCTTTAGTGTCTCAAAAGTTATTGAGAGCAAACAAATGCCTGATTCAATCCAATCAAAGCACATACTAATCCGTTACGCCGGATCGTTTAGAGCTGCCTCTGATGTAACTAGATCGAAGGAAGAAGCGAAAAAATTAGCAGATAGTATCTTAAGGGTCGTTAAACGAAATACCAGAAAGTTTGAGGCATTATCAGCTGCCCTATCAGAGGATAGTTCAAATAAAGATAAGGGGGGTGATTTAGGTTACAATCCTCCAGGGAGAATGGTTGCAGAATTTGATGAGTTTATTATCGCTAATAAGACAGGAACTTTGGGTGTTGTTGAAACAGACTTCGGATTTCATGTTGTAGGGGTCGGAGAACAAAAAAACAAGCAAAAAGCAATAAAAATTGCTACGGTAACAAATGAGGTTGAACTTTCAGAAAAAACACTAAGCGTTAACTTTGCTGAAGCATCAAGATTTGAAGTGGCTTCTCAAAAAGGAGATTTTGCTGAAATGGCAAAGACTGCAGGAATTGACTTGAAACCTGTGAATAAAATTGGAGAATTAGATTCTAATATTCCAGGGGTAGGAAATAATCGTTCAATAATCAATTGGGCATTTGATGAGGAAAATAATGTTGGCGATATCAAGAGATTTAGTATAGTAGACGGTTATGTTATTGCCCAACTAACTAGAAAAGATCCTAAAGGCCTATTGAGCGTTGCTGAGGCTTCAGTAACAGTGAATCCAATTCTACGCAACGAGAAAAAAGCTAAAAAGATTCGTGAAGCAATTACGGGTACAACTTTGGTAGAATTAGCGGCTAGTCAAAATGTAACGGTGCAAACGGCAACAGCCGTAACGATGTCTGCTCCCACGCTACCGGGTGCAGGTGCTGAATTAGAAGTTGTAGGTGCAGCTTTTGGTAAGAGTGCTGGTGAATTGACAGGCTTCATTGATGGAAAGACTGGTGTGTTTATCGCGAAAGTACTTGCGATAAATAATGCTCCAGATTTGGAAACATATGCGGCATACGCCAACCAATTAAACGGAAAGATACAGCCCACAGTGAATGCGTCTGTAGTGAGTGCTTTAAAGAGCGCTGCCGATATTGAAGATAACAGAGCTAACTTCTTTTAGGAGTTTTTTACACTAAAAATCAAAACCTCTTAATACTATGTGTTAAGAGGTTTTTTTATAAAATCATTTCAGTATAGGGAACAATGGTGGTATAGCCCATATTCTTGAAGTAATCGAGATCATTGGGAGCAGCTGTGACCATTATAAAATCACCACCCCATGCCCCTAAACTTTTAATGGACCTCGGATAGTCACTAAAAAGTTGTGCCTTTATTGTTGGAACTTGTATGGTTTCTGAAATAAGAATTTCGTGCCTGTTCATCAGCGTTTCAAAGGTCTCTAGTGATTCACAGGCGAGTAATGAATGGGTAATAGCGCTTATCTTACTCAATGCAATTACCGAAACAGAAGCTTTTCTATAATGCGCAATTCCCTCTTTACTACTTTGTTTTTGATTGAGATGCACAAAGTATAATTGATCCGTAAAGTCCCAATGAATTTTCACTTTTTCGACAAATGGAACGGTTTCTTGAATCTTGTAGAGTATCGGCGAATTATTTTGCGCCACGGCAATATCATAGCCACTTCCTCCAAAACTTTTTCTTAACAATTCAAAGGCATTAATGTTTGCCCATTGAGCAATATTATTAATAAGGGTAGAAGAGCTTCCTAGACCCCAGTTTTTTGGAAAATCGAGGTGCGTCCTAACCTTCCATCCCTTGTTTTCCCCTAAGAACAATGGATTTAATTTTTTGGCTTCCTGCAGTATCTTTAAAAGTGTTTCTTTCGTTGAGGTTGGAACTGTGATGGCGTTTTTAGTGTTATTCAGTTCATCAAAAGTAAATGAATTTTCGAACCATATAATCCCATTACAGTCCAGGCTTTTCCAATGGACAGCTTCAGATTCGGCGGGCTCAACAACCATAGATTGTCCAAATTTTGTTGGAATGCTAAGAGCCATAGCACCGTCTAGCACCAAATATTCTCCGGTGAGAATAAGTTTACCGTTACTATAAAACTCAGTGCTCATTTCAATTAGGATCTTAGTTGTTCAATAAAGCTTAAAACCGAACTATGCGTTATTGTTTCATTAGTGAAATACGCAAGTGCTTGGTCTTTTTCTGTCTTGGATGTTTCAAGTTGATTGAGGATATTCATCAGATGCATTTTCATATGGCCTTTTTGAATTCCTGTTGTAACCAGAGATTTAACAGCGGCAAAGTTCTGTGCCAATCCTGCAACAGCAACGATCTCCATTAGTTCTTTTGCATTGGGTTTTTGCAACATCGAAAAAGCAAGTTTAACTAAGGGGTGCAAACCTGTTAATCCGCCTACCGTTCCAAGAGCTAAGGGAATCTCAATCCAAAATGAAAAGATTCCATTTTCAACCTTTGCATCTGTTAGGCTTGTATACTTACCGTCCTTGCAGGCGTATGAATGTGCGCCGGCCTCTACCGCTCTAAAATCGTTTCCGGTGGCCAAAACGAGCGCGTCTACACCGTTCATTATGCCCTTATTGTGAGTTACCGCTCTCCTTGGTTCTACTTTAGCAATGGCAACGGCACGAACAAATTTTTTCGCAAAAACAGCGCCATCGATCTCGTTAGTCGACAATAGTGTGGTTGGGCAATAAACTTCGGCACGAACTAAGCACTCCGGGACAGCGTTCGATAGGATACTTAAAACTACTTCCGGGAAGGTAGTATCATTTTTAAAAGGCACATAATCGTGGGCTTCAACTTCGAAAGTCTTAGCAATTTTCTCAAGGCAGCTATTAATGAAATTCGCTCCCATTGCATCTAATGTTTCAAAGGTGCAGTGCAATTGGTAATAACCTTCGAGCGAATTAGTCGAATTAACAAGGGATATGTCTGTAAGTCCACCCCCTCTTTTTTGCATGTTTTTTTGAAGTGCGTCAATACTTTGAACGAGCTTGTGTTTCACTTCAGAAAAGAAGGATTGAAGCTTTGATTCTAATCCGAAAAAATCAATGTGAATCTGCCCGTTTTTTTGTGTTGAAATCACTTTTGCAGTAAAACCGCCTTTGTCTAGCCAAAATTTTGCCGCATTACTTGCAGCAGCGACAACCGAGCTTTCTTCTGTAACCATTGGTAAGGTAAGAAGGCTGTTGTTAATGAGAAAATTTGGTGCTACTCCAAGTGGTAAGTAGTAATTGCTTATCGTGTTTTCGATGAAATCATCATGCAGTCCTTGCAGTTTAGAATCAGAATTCCAGTACTTTTTTAGTACCTCAACGGCCAGAGGTTCTTCGACGAAGCAAGTTTCGGCCAACCATTGGATTTTTTGATCCTTCGTTTTTTTTGAAAAACCTAAAACGGGTGCTACCATATGTTCTTATGTTGTAAACAACAAATATAACATATATCAACAACCATTTTGTTGTGAAGTTGCTAACAAATTGACTGTATTTAACAAAAAAACGACGCTATTTTGGTGAATTTTTAGTAAACTTGGCATACAAAATACGAACAGTTTGAATAAAATAATGATCACTCGAATCGCAGTTCTGTTTCTTACGGCAATTACGTCACTTTCCGCACAGCAAAAAGACATCACATTAGAAGAAATATGGTCCGGAACATTTCGAACCAGCGGATTGGATGTGCTTCGGTCATTAAAAAGCGGGAAAGAATATTCTGTTTTAAATTATGATCGGAATACCAAGTCTTCTTCAATCGATGTTTACAATTATAACAATGGTGATAAGTTGCAAACACTCGTTAATTCAAATGATTTGCCTGGGATCACTCGAATCTCGTCCTATGAATTTAGTAAGGATGAAAGTAAATTATTGTTGGCAACTAGCTTGGATCAAATTTATCGGCGTTCCGTCTTAGGAACTTATTATGTATATGATATCAATTCGAAATCTCTTAGCCTTGTTTCTGAAAATAAGATTCAAGAACCCACATTTAACAACGATGCGAGTAAAATAGCCTATGGCTATGCAAACAATCTCTACGTGCGTGACATAGAAACGGGTAACACCATGCAGATTACTGATGATGGAAAGAAGAATGGTATTATCAATGGTATCACTGATTGGGTGTATGAGGAAGAGTTTGCATTTGTTCGGGCATTCGATTGGAATAAAGATGGAACAAAGATCGCTTTCATAAGATTTGACGAAACTGAAGTTCCAGAGTTTTCTATGGATGTTTATGGTAAAGAACTTTACCAAACACAGCAGGTTTTTAAATATCCAAAAGCAGGAGAGGCGAATGCAGATGTGTCGCTACATATATACAATTTAGGCTCAGAAGAAACAACTAAGGTGGATGTCTCAGGCTACAATAGTTATTATATACCTAGAATAGAATGGACAAACGATAGTGACATATTGAGTGCGCAATTAACCAATAGGCATCAAAATGTTTTGGATTTGGTTTTCGTAGATACAAAGAGGAATACCACTTCTTTAATCTTAAAAGAAACCGATAAAGCATACGTGGATGTTACCGATAATTTAACCTTCTTAAGTGACAATAGCTTTATTTGGACAAGTGAAAAAAGCGGATGGAATCACATTTATCACTATGATAAATCTGGAAAACTAATTAATCAAATTACGAATGGAGATTGGGAAGTAACCGACTATTATGGTTTTGATCAAAATACAGGACGAATTTATTATCAAAGCACTGAAAATGGTAGTATCAATAGAGACCTTTATTCTGTGTTGGCTTCGGGAAAAAACACATTCCGACTCTCAAACCAAATCGGAAATAATAGAGGTTCATTTAGCGCAGATTTTTCTTTATATATCAATACATTCAGTAATTCGACGACGCCTTATACCTATACCTTGCACGAGTCTTTAAGAGGGGAGCAATTGAGAGAAATAGTGAACAACGATGGCTTAAAGAATGCATTGAGCGGCTATAAGGTTTCTCCAAAAGAATTTTCGACGATCAATGTTAATGGGAATGATCTAAATATGTACATGATTAAACCATTGGATTTTGACCCAAATAAGGAATATCCGCTTTTTATGTATCAGTATTCTGGTCCAGGTTCGCAACAAGTAGCAAATAAATGGGCTAGTTCGAACGACTATTGGCATCAAATGTTGGCGCAGGATGGTTTTATAATTGCCTGTATAGATGGGAGAGGTACAGGTCTAAAAGGGCGTGACTTCAAGAAAATGACTCAAAAGGAATTAGGCAAATTTGAGGTAGAAGATCAAATTGCGGCAGCCCAAAAATTAGGCAATCTTTCTTATATTGATAAAAATAGAATTGGAATCTGGGGCTGGAGCTATGGCGGCTTTATGTCTTCGAATTGCTTATTTCAAGGTGCGGATACATTTGCGATGGCAATTGCTGTAGCACCCGTAAGTAGTTGGCGATTTTATGATACGATTTACACAGAAAGATATATGGAAACACCTCAAGAGAATCCATCGGGCTATGACCAAAACTCTCCCATTTTCCATGTAGATAAAATGCAGGGAGATTTTTTACTAGTGCACGGTAGTGCAGATGACAATGTACATGTACAAAATACAACGCGTCTAGTTGAGGCATTGGTTCAAGCCGATAAAGAATTTGATTGGGCAGTATATCCTGATAAGAATCATGGGATCTATGGAGGAAATACGCGACTGCATTTATATAAAAAAATGACACGATTTATTAAGGAAACACTCGGGATACCCAAAGGGTAACCTTTTAAATATTGAAAACAAATCACTAACTAATAACAAACAAGTATATGTCAACAGCAATTAAACAGGCTCATCAAAAAGAATTATTCGGACATCCAGTAGGACTTTATGTGCTATTTTTCACCGAAATGTGGGAACGTTTCTCATATTATGGGATGCGTGCAATTCTAGTTCTTTATTTAATTGGAGCGACTGAAGATGTAAATGCTGGTTTGGGTTGGACGAATGGTGAAGCACTTGCATTATACGGTTGGTATACCATGTTGGTGTATGTAGCTTCCATACCGGGAGGATGGATTGCTGATAAATTTTTAGGTCAAAAAAAATCTGTTCTTTACGGAGGAATATTGCTTGTTGCAGGACATAGTATTTTAGCTGTTGAAGAAATGTGGGCATTCTATTCTGGACTAGGTCTTATTATAGCGGGTGTAGGATTATTAAAGCCAAACATTTCAACGATGGTTGGTGGTTTGTACAAGCAAGGAGATATTCGAAGAGATAAAGGATTTACAATATTTTATATAGGGATCAATGTTGGTGCCTTCTTGTCCAGTATCATTGTTGGGTATGTTGGAGAAGTTCACGGTTGGCATTATGGGTTTGGACTGGCCGGTATAGGAATGGCTTTAGGACTCATACAATACTTAGCAGGACAAACGTATCTTAAAACTGTAGGAAACTTTATCGGGACTTCAGGAAATGAGGAAGAAAAAGCTGCAATGAAAAAACCTTTAACAAAAATTGAAAAGGATCGAGTTGTTGTATTGTTTTTGTCTTTCCTACTAGTGATCGTATTTTGGGGTGCCTTCGAACAGGCCGGTGGTTTGATGAATATTTATGCTTCTGAAAAAACGGACAGAATGTTGATGGGATGGGAAGTTCCTGCTTCTTGGTTCCAATCATTAAATGCGATGTTTATTATTTTCCTAGGGACTAGCGTTGCCGGTTTTTGGGCGATGCGAAAATTGAAAGGGAAGCTTTCTACATCCTTGTTTAAAATGATCTTAGGACTTATAATCATGGGTGCAGGGTTCTTTTTTATGACTGCGGCTGCTGGACAATATGAGAGCGATGGTTCGTCTGCAATGTACTGGTTGGTATTGGCTTATTTATTTCATACTGTTGGAGAATTATGTATTTCACCAGTGGCTCTGTCTTATATTACAAAATTGGCTCCAGTAAAATATGCCTCTTTGATGATGGGGGTCTATTTTGCTATGACAGGATTTGGAAACAAACTTGCTGGCTTATTGGGAGAAGCATCAGAATCAATGGGAGAGTATGTTATATTCACTGGAATTGCTATCTTTTGTGTAGTATTTGGTTTATTGGTAATGGTATTTCGGAAAAAACTAGAAACCCTCACCCATGGTGCAGAGGACAATGAAAGAGTAATGCATGAGGAAGCAGAAGGCTTTGAATTAGCAGATAATTAATACGTTTATTAAAAAGCCTTAGCATGTTGCATAAGGCTTTTTTGATTTTATACTACAACCATAAACCAATCTTATGAATACAGATATTGAAAATTTATTTAAGGACAAAGTACTTGGGCATCCGGCAGGATTGTTTGTGTTATTTTTTACTGAAATGTGGGAGCGTTTTTCTTATTATGGAATGCGAGCCTTATTAGTCATGTTTTTCACCGCATCCCTAATGGATGGTGGATGGGGATGGCCAAGAGAGCATGCCTTTGCTATTTTTGGAACTTACACATCACTGGTGTATCTATCCACATTATTAGGGGGCTATATGGCTGATAAAAAAATAGGGTATAGATGGGCCGTCGTTATAGGGGCCTTGCTCATGACTTTAGGTCATGGGGCGATGGCATTAGAAACGCCATTTTTTATATATACGGGCTTAACCTTACTTGTTTTTGGAAGCGGTTTTTTTAAACCAAACATGACTTCTATTATCTCTGAAATGTATGCTGACAAACCTGAGAAAAAAGACGGTGCTTATACCATCTTTTATATGGGTGTTAATGCCGGTGCATTCTTAGGAATTTTACTTTGTGGATACCTAGGAGAAACAATCGGTTGGAGCTGGGGCTTTGGCGTAGCTGGAATTTTCATGTTATTTGGCTTATTGCAGTTTTGGTTTGCAAAAGATATATTTGGAGGTATTGGTTTAAAACCATCGAAAGAGGTAGATGAGACAATAGATATCACTTTAGATGAGAATAAATTAAATCCATTTACACCTTTTCAGTTGGTTTTGATTGCCATATCATCTGTATTAGGATTGTCCTGGATTTTGAATGACCCAGTTGCAAAGATTAGTGATGGAGAATACAATCTATTTAATTTTGAGGCCTTTGGTTTCTCTGGTCCAAATGTAATTATCATTTTCGCATTATTATTATTCGTAGCCCTGTTGGTTATTAGAATCCCAAAATACACCCGGATTATAAGGGATAGAATGATTGCAGTTGTGTTTTTTGCATTTATCACAATTTTCTTTTGGGCCATTTTCGAGCAGGCACCGAGTTCATTAACCATTTTTGCAAGAGACTATACCCAGAGAGTTTTGGCGGGAAATACAGCACTAATATTTAAAGTTGTAAATTCTTTGATGACCTTAATTCCGCTTGGTATTATAACATGGGTATTGTGGTTATTGTTTAAGAAAACTTTTTCCAAATACGCACTCTCGAATATATTTTTGGGATTAAGTTTTGTTATCATTTGGATTATTGCAGTATGGATGTTGTACACAGAATTTCAAAAAGAAATTGCTGAGGTTCCTGCATCTTGGTTTGGTGTTTTAAACTCTTTGTTTATTATAGCAATGGCTCCTTTGTTTTCAAAATGGTGGGAAAGTAAATACAATCCTAATGCAAATATGAAATATGCGATTGGTATGATTTTACTTGGTATTGGTATGGCTTGTGTTGCTATTGGAGCAGCAGACATACCAGTTGGTGCTAAAACGGCATCTGTAAGTATGATTTGGTTGATACTCGTATACTTTTTCCATACGATGGGTGAACTTTGTATTTCTCCAGTAGCCTTGTCTTACGTGAGTAAATTGGTTCCTGGTAGAATGATTGCAATGATGTTTGGTATTTGGTATTTGGCAGTTGCAATAGGTATGAAGTTAGCGGGTGTTTTTGGAGAAGCATCAGAGGGTATAGCAAAAACAGAAGGCTTGAGTTATTTTTTCTGGTTGCTTACGGCAGTCGCGGTGGGACTAGGAGTCTTGTCGATGTTGTTGTATCCAGTGATTAAAAAACTCATGCACGGTGTGAAATAGAATACAATACATTTATAAAAAAAACGTTCCATTTTTGGAGCGTTTTTTGTTTCGTTTCTTAGCTATCAAAAAAGATTGTAATGAAAAAACTATTTCTTCTTTTACTTTTTATAACTATTGGGCATATAGATGCTCAGGAAATTAATTGGATACCAATGAACGAGGCGCTTGCAGCGCAGCAAGAAAATCCAAAAAAAATTATCATGGACGTCTATACCACCTGGTGTGGCCCATGTAAATTAATGGATCGAAATACGTTCAGTAACACCGATGTGATTAATTATATAAATGAGAATTATTATGCTGTGAAGTTTAATGCTGAAGGTACTGAGAGCATTACTTTCGAAGATTTTACCTATACCAACCCCAATTATCAAGAAGGTAGAAAGGGCAGAAACACCACCCACTTTTTTGCAGATGCCTTAAAACTCCGTGGGTATCCAAGTATGGTGTTTTTTGAATCTGATGGGTCTCTAATTCAAGCAGTTCCAGGATATAAAACTCCTAAGGAATTAGAAATTTATTTGAAGATGATTGGCACAGACGATTATCTTAAACTTGTTTCGCCCGAAGCATGGGCTGCGTACCAAGAAAGTTTTAAGTCTACATTCAAGGGCTAGCGTCTCACCTCAAGCCTTGGCCTAATCAATGATGAGAGTGCCCATGGACCCGGTATAATGAAATGGCACCTTTTTTTGTTTGCAGGTGTTTTCCCAGCGAGAAACATAACTACTATAATTGCTTCCATCCGCAACAATTAATTTTGGGTTTATGGAATCAATGAAGCGTGTCAAATTAACTTTTGGGCTCTCCGTAAGAAGTACTATTGGTTTTTGAAACCGCTTCGAATAAACACCTAAACTATCTAGAATGAGTAGGTATGTTTTTTTCAACTTAAAAACGCTCGGAATTCGCTCCTCGCAATACTGATTAATTCTTTTAGCGACAAGATAGTCGTGAACGGGATAAGCTTGTTCAAAATTTGAGAGGGAATCGTTTCTGAATAAAGTAAAATGAGTGTCGTTTTTATATCCGATAAGTGATTTTCTGCTTTTATGAAATACCAGCCACTCATCCTGCGACGATTCTAATTTGTCCCAAACAGCGAATCCGATGAGTATATTTAGGCTGACTAATAGGAACATTAAATTTTTGTAATTGAAGGAATACCAAAGCAAGATAAGTGAGCTTAAAAGAAGATAGACAGTAAGGGTATTTTCTAGCGTGTAATAGATATCCTTAAAGACAAAAACTTCTTGATTGGCTACCCAATTGATAAACCCATTTAAACTTTTAATTAGAAAATTATATGCTTGCTCAAATGAATCTGTTGAAAGGTTGAGAGCTGAAAGGAGTACTAGTAATATGCCACCACCTAGTAAGATGCTAATTACAGGCAATACAACAAGGTTTGTGATAAAAAACAGTCCAGGGAATTGATGAAAATAATAAATACTCAACGGCAACACACCTAATTGAGCAGCGATACTTACCGTGAAAATATCCCAAAATAATGTGTCAATATAAAACTGTGGGCGATAATACCTGCTCAGTTTTGGTTGCACCAGCATGATAGAAAGTACGGCCAAATAACTCAATTGAAAACTAAGATGGAAGAGCCAAAGTGGATTAATGAGGATTAATAATAGAAATGAGATTGAAAGGTTGTTCAAATTACTAGATCGCCTGTTGATGATTTTTACAAAAGAAAAGATTGAGAACATGGTCACCGCGCGAGTTACAGAGGGAGAAAGTCCTGTGATAAATGCAAAAAACCAAAGACAAAAAATGATCAAAACGCTTTGAATGAATATACCGTATTTGAATCGGTTTAAGAATGACAATAGAAACGTCAGCATAAAATATAGTATGCCTATATGTAAACCTGAAACCGCCAATATATGTGCTGCTCCGGCATCGGTATAACTACTGTAAAGCGCCTTGTTGATGTCTTTTTTTTGTCCCAAAACAAGGGCGTGAATGATGGCGCGTTCGTTACTACCTAAGGAGGTCTGTTTCAGCTTTTCAAGTAGATGATTTCTGAATCGCTCGGCCAGACCTTTAAGCGTAGTTGATCCAATTGTTTTCATTAAAATAGATTGATTCCTGCACTGTATTTGATGGTAAACGCCTCGTGTCTCCATATAGTCGGAATAATTAAATTGACCCGGATTTAAGGGTCTTGGTATGGCTTGAAGCATGGCGCTTACTACTAGTTGATCGTCTATGTTCAGAACGGCTGTAGTTTCGTTTTTCTGTATGAGTAGTAAGAGGCTGCCGCTCGCAACGATACCATTAATAGCGTCAACCTTAGCGATGTATTTTCGATTGTAATTGCCAGGTTTCAGTATATCGGTGATCTGTAGTTGTAATACAGTTACGGTTTCTTCCGACGTGATGTGTGAATAATGATCTGGTTTAAAGAGTGGAAGTTGAATCTGATAATTACAATATCCAATCATGAAAAAGCTCGCGTAGGAAACGATTCCGAAAACAGCATACTGGTACCATTGTTTGCGGGTTAATATCCATAGAAGAAAAAGGACGATAGCGATTACGACTGTCGCTTTTAAAGAGAACAGCGCTGGGAATGGCGTATAATGTCCTGCAACTATCCCTAAGGCAGTAAGAACAGCAAATCGGATGATGAGATAATTGACAATTTTCACACTCAAAGAGGTTGAGTGGGGAGTCGTGCAGGTTTACAAGATAGTAAATTTACATAACGCGGCGAGCTCCTACGAATGCATTTTTCCAATATCCTTCATCCATAGATGAAATAATAACACCTTTTGAGGACGTTGCATGAATGAATAAGACCGAACCTTTTCTTGAGTCTACAATCAGTCCAACATGGTTGATTGATTTTTTACTCTTGGATGTTTTAAAAAACACCAAATCACCTTTAGTGCTTTTCGATAACGAAATAGACTTGCCTACTTTTGCCATATCTCTAGAAACACGTGGCAGTTTTATTTTTTCTTTCCCAAAAGCAATAAAAATCAAACCTGAACAATCCATGCCTTTTTTCGTGGTGCCTCCAAATTGATAACGAGTACCTCTAAAAGTCTTAGCGTAGGAGACAATTTTATTGGCCTTGGCACTGTTTGAAGTTGTTGATGTGCTCTCAATTTTGCTTGAGGGATTATTAGAAGCTGATTTTGACCCCCCACAAGAAGACAATAAAAAAGAGAAGAATGCTAGTAAGAGTAGCTTATGCATTATAGGATTTGATTTTGTCAACATTATAAAAAACAACCTAACTGCCATTAATGGCTTCAAAAATAAGATGTGCAGCATTCTCACTCGCTCCTTTGCCACCCAGTTTTGTCTCCAGTTCATAGTAGTCTGCAAACAGGATGTCTCTTTGCTTTGGGTCTACTATTTTAGCGAGTTCCTGTCCTAGCTTTTTAGTGTTTAAATCACTTTGAATTAATTCGGTTACCGCTTCTTTGTCTAAAATCAAATTAACAAGTGAAATGTATTTTAGATTAATAACTCTTTTGGCAATTTCGTAGGAGATGCGACTTCCTTTATAGCATACTACCTGAGGCACTTTAAAAAGGGCTGTTTCCAGAGTGGCAGTCCCTGACGTAACCAAAGCTGCGGTCGATAGACTTAGTAGGTCGTAGGTTTTGTTAAGTAACAGGTGAACGTTCTGCCTTTTGATGTAAGGAGTATAGAACGCCACCTCCTGACTAGGTGCTCCGGCAATTACAAATTGATATTCCTCGAAATTATCAACAACAGAAAGCATGACAGAGAGCATTTTTGAAATTTCTTGTTTCCGGCTACCAGGAAGCAAGGCTACTATTGGACGATCGTCTAATCCATGTTCTTTTTTGAAAGTAGTAGGGTCGACTAGCTTCTTATTTGCTATGGCATCGATTAATGGATGCCCGACAAAATGGACTGGAAAATCATGTTTCTCTTCGTAAAACTTTTTCTCAAACGGAAGAATCACATACATCGCGTCTACGTCACGTTTTATACTTGCGATTCGTCCTTCTTTCCAAGCCCAAATTTGAGGTGAAATATAATAGTGGGTGCGATACTTTTTACTTTTGGCCCATTTCGCAATTCGAAGATTGAAGCCGGGGTAATCAATAAAAATAATTACGTCAGGATTGTATTTTTCGATGTCTTTTTTACAAAGCGAAATGTTTTTTAATATGGTTGTTAGGTTGAAAAGAACTTCAATAAAGCCCATAAAAGCAAGCTCCCGATAATGCTTTACCGGATTACCTGCAACTTCCTTCATCAGATCTCCACCCCAAAAACGAAATGTTGCATCTCCATCTTGCAGCTTTAAGGCTTTCATCAAGTTGGCGCCGTGCAAGTCTCCTGATGCCTCGCCTGCTATAAGATAATACTTCATTTTAAATCGCTTTTAGTATAATGTCTCGAGATACTGAGTTTAATAAAATTTAGCAATTACTATTATTATTGCAGCCAACAGTGTTGCTCCTATGACGCCCCGTGCCCGATAATAGTTTTTTTTCTTTAAGTAAATAAAAAACACACCCAAATTTAATAAAGCTCCTAAGGCAATTATGTTTCCCAATACATCTTGCGCTAAGGCAATTTCTAATGTAGTCTCTAATTCGTACTTTGAAAAAAAGAAAATATAAAGATAACTTCCGGAAATATTAGCAATAAGCCCAATTAAAAAACCAACTAGAATTTCCTTTCCGATTTTTTGTTTCATTATATATCCCAACTATTAATGTCTTTGATGGCATGATGTGCTGTAAGATCAAACTGAACTGGAACCACCGAAACATAGCCATTATGCAAAGCCCACTCATCAGTGTCTTCGCCTTTATCATCGTTAATAAATTCGCCTGTAAGCCAATAGTAATCGCGGCCAAGTGGACTTGTTCTTTTATCAAATTTTTCCTCCCAATGCGCATCGGCTTGCCTGCAAACACGAACCCCTTTTATCTCGTCTTCAGCTAATTTGGGTATGTTCACGTTAAGTACTACGCCACTTGGTAGCCCATGCTCAATACATTGTTCAACCAAAAGTTTGATGTATTTTTTTGAAGGTTCAAAGTCGGCATCTATTGAATAATCCAATAATGAAAACCCGATTGCAGGAATTCCGAGGGTTCCGGCTTCTACTGCAGCACTCATCGTTCCACTGTATATCACATTAATGGACGAGTTGCTTCCATGATTTACCCCGCTCACACACAAATCTGGCTTGCGTTTTAAAATTTCGTTCACGGCAATTTTTACGCAATCTACAGGAGTTCCACTGCAACTATATTCAGTTTGAGGTTCTCCTTTTCCAACAGTGATTGCATTACAGTAAAGCGTGTCGTTGATTGTGATGGCATGGCCCATGGCGCTCTGTGGGGCATCCGGAGCAACTACATAAACATCCCCGAACGAATTCATTACTTCTATAAGTGCTCTAATACCTGGAGCCGTGATTCCGTCGTCATTAGTTACTAGGATGAGGGGTCTTTTTTTAGACATAGATTAAAATTGATAACACAAAAATACAATTATTAAATTTCAAATAGCAACGTCTAATTATTGTTTGTTTACTCGTTCATTACCGTCGCTGCCTAGTGTCTTAATTCCTTCACTTTACGGGTGTTTTAGGAGCTGAATGCCCTTCTTATAAGGAAAGACTCTGGGTTGTCTGATCAGATTTTTTGACATTGATTTGTTTAACAAAAAATTAATATCATAATACGTAAATGGCATGGTTTTTTGTATAATTTAGTATGTGCTTACTAAACATAAGATTATCCCTATGAAATTAATGAAAAGTAACTTTAAGATATTATTATTAACTGTATTCGTTGCAGCTGCGTCCTGCAGTTTTACTACAAAGGAATTTAATGACCCAGATAAGGATAAGCTCCTTCTAGATTTAATAAGTTATGTTTTACAAAAAGGGCATTACGATTCTAAAGACATTGACGACGCTTTTTCTGCCGAAATATATAAGGATTTTATAAATAACCTTGACCCCCTTAAACGATACTTTATTGCTTCTGATATCGAGGAGTTTAGTGCCTACGAAACCGAGATAGATGATCAAATAAAAAACAAAGAGTTGCTTTTTTTTAATTTGGTATACAGCCGTTTAATGGAACGAATGGAGGAGGCCAAAGGAATGTATCAAACCTTATTAGATACTCCATTTGATTATAGTAAAGACGAAATTATTAATGTAAATTATGACGAGCTTGCCTATGTTTTGTCTAAGAAGGAAATGGCACGTCGCTGGAGGTGGCAACTAAAATTTTCTACAATTTCATCTTA
This sequence comes from uncultured Ulvibacter sp., assembly GCA_938083445.1. Classification (GTDB taxonomy): domain Bacteria; phylum Bacteroidota; class Bacteroidia; order Flavobacteriales; family Flavobacteriaceae; genus Ulvibacter. Next base: position 237,324 of record CALKCP010000003.1, read on the forward strand.
TTATGATTTCGTTGAAGATAAGAATACCTCAGAAGAAAGAAAAAAAGAAGCAGCGCTTAGTGGTGAAGAATATAAACCAAGTGATACTGAAAACCTATCATTGGAAGAAATGGAAGAGAAATCCAGAAAAACCACGAGAACTTCTCTAACTGAATATTTTGATTTTACGGATGATCTAGAACGTAAGGACTACTTCGCCGTTTTCCTGAATACATTGGTGGAGGAGTTTGATCCACATACAAGCTACTTCGCTCCGCCAGACCGAGACCGTTTTGATTTGCAGATGTCTGGAAAATTAGAAGGAATTGGTGCTAGACTCCAAAAGAAAAATGATTATATCAATGTTATTGAAATTATTAGTGGCGGTCCTGCTTGGAGAGGTGAACACATTGAAGTAGGTGATGTTATATTAAAAGTAAGACAGGCGGACGAAAAAGACGCTGTTAGTATTGTAGGAATGCGAATCGATGACGCTGTAAAGTTAATTAAAGGTCCAAAAGGAACCCAGGTTACTTTAACGATAAAGCGGGTGGATGGTACAATTGAAGATGAGGTTATTACGCGCGATGTAGTTGAGTTAGCTGAGACTTGGGCAAAATCTGCAGTGATTGAAAAAAATGACAATACGTTTGGACTTATCAATCTTCCTGCCTTCTATTTTGACATGGAAAACTATAGGGAACGAAATGCAGCTAGTGATGTAAAAACAGAAATCGAGCGTCTTAAAGAAGAGGGAATGGAAGGTCTTATTTTAGATCTAAGAAGTAATGGCGGAGGTTCTTTGCGAGCAGCAGTTGATATGAGTGGGCTTTTTATTAAGAATGGCCCGATTGTTCAGGTGGCTTCAATTGGCGAAAATAAAGAAGTGCTAAAAGATAAGAGTGATGAGATTGTTTGGGATGGACCTTTGGTGATACTTGTAAATAGCCTATCGGCTTCAGCTTCAGAAATTTTAGCCGCCGCTATGCAGGATTATAAGAGAGCTATTATTATTGGGAGTGAACAAACCTATGGAAAGGGAACGGTTCAAAACCTTATCGATCTAAATCAATGGTTACGGAAAAATGATTTGGGTGATATGGGGGCATTAAAGCTGACCACTCAAAAGTTTTACAGGGTAAACGGAGGGTCTACTCAGTTGGAAGGTGTGAAGAGTGATGTTGTGATGCCAGATCGTTACAGTTATATTGAAGTTGGGGAGCGGGATTACGATAATCCTTTGCCTTACGACAAAATCGAGCCTGCCGAGTATGATGTTTGGGATGGATCTCTAGATTTTCAGGGGACGATTAATAAAAGTAAAGGTAGAATGGCTAAAAACCAACAATTGAAGCTAATCGATGAAAATGCAGAGTGGATAAAAATGAAGCGTGACGAGATGGAAGTAAGTCTTAACTATGATGCATACCACGCGGAGATTTTAAAGAGAAAAGAAGATACCAAGAAATTTGATACGCTAGGGAAATATGATAACAAAATGAAATATACGTCCTTGTCTAATGAGATTGCCTTGATGAAACAGGACACCACATTAAGAGAAAAACGAAAAAGGTGGCATAAAAACCTGACCAAAGATATTTATGTGGAAGAAGCTGTGAATGTTTTGGAAGATCTTAGAATCGGCAATATCAAAGCTGAAAAAATAGCAGATTTCAAAAAATAAGCTATGAGAACGAACAATCTAAGGTCGGTACTGTTTTATGCTATGATATATTAAATTTTCTGTAATTTCACGAGGTGAAAACGGCAACATCATTAAATAGCATTGCGCTCCAAAAGTTTAAGAGAAACTTTTGGGGCGTTTTTAGTTTTAGTTTTTTGGTTCTTTGTGTGTTTGTCGCAGTCTTTGCATACGCCTTGGCACCAGACAACTCTAAAAATGCCAATCAGATGCACCTTTCGATTCACTCTAAATCACCGGGGTTTAAAACGAAAATGCTTACGATTCCTGCGTTCGCTAAGGAGCGTAAAAGTCTTTCTGGTTTTTTCTTCGGAATTAAAAATGCAGATACAGAATTACCAATAGCGGGCTATCAGCTACAAAAAGAAGGCGTACAAATAGTCGCGTATACTACAGATGAAATCGATGGTTTAAAAAGGGAGTTTGCCTTAGCGCTTTTTCCAAAAGCACGCACAGTCGATGATATACCCCGTTTATATGTTTCAGAAAAAAAATTCATTCTTGGAACTGATAAGTACGGAAGAGATTTATTGAGCCGCATGCTTATTGGAATTAGGATCTCTCTCGCTATAGGTTTTGTAGCCGTTTTTATATCCTTAGTCATCGGAATTAGTTTGGGTGCAATCGCTGGTTATTTTGGAGGGAAAGTAGATGCTGCTATTATGTGGGTGATAAATGTTACATGGTCGATACCGACCCTCCTGTTAGTCATCGCAATAACACTCGCCCTTGGCAAAGGGTTTTGGCAAGTATTTGTTGCGGTTGGGCTTACAATGTGGGTAGAAGTAGCTCGCGTTGTTCGAGGACAAGTTATGAGCGTTAAGCAGATGCAATTTGTAACGGCAGCGCGTGCGTTGGGATTTACAGATTGGAGAATAATAACAAAACATATTTTACCTAATGCGATGGCCCCTGTAATTATTATATCAGCGGCTAATTTTGCCGGTGCCATTCTGATTGAAAGTGGGCTTAGTTTTTTAGGTATTGGCGCACAACCACCAACGCCTAGTTGGGGCGGCATAATAAAAGACCATTATGCGTATATCATCTTAGGCAAACCGTATTTGGCAGTAATTCCTGGACTTGCCATTATGAGCTTGGTGACTGCGTTTATGCTTATTGGGAACGCATTGCGAGACGCATTGGATGTGAGAAATGACTAAGATGTAGTAAATTACAGATTATTCTTTGTCTTAATTTGAGCCTATGAACCATCGGAGAGAATTGTTTATGAATGAAGGAAACAACATTCAAAAGAATAGATTCTTATTATTTATTGATAAAATTTGAGGCATCAAGTTTTACGAATATAAAAACCAGTATTGTAAATCCCCAAAGCCCGGAGCCACCATAGCTAAAAAACGGCAAAGGAATCCCAACTGTTGGAAACAAGCCAGAAACCATCCCAATATTTACAAAGAAGTGGAAGAATAAAATAGAAGCAACACTGTATCCGTAAATGCGGCTAAACTGCCCTTTCTGCCTCTCTGCCAATAATAAAATACGCGTAATGAGTCCCAAGAAAAGCAGGACAACAAGAACACTTCCTGCAAATCCCCACTCTTCCCCAACGGTGCTGAAAATATAATCTGTATGCTGTTCGGGTACAAAATTTCCTTTGGTTTGTGTACCCTGAGTCCAACCCTTACCAAACCATCCTCCGCTTCCGATGGCAATTTCACTTTGATTGGTATTGTAACCAATTCCTTTTGTGTCAACCTCTTTTCCTAAAACGATATTGAAACGATCTCGATGGCGTTGTTCAAAAACATTGTTAAAAATATAACTCACTGAAAAAGCAAAACTTATGCAGGCAATGGCAATGGCACTATATTTTAGTATATGAGGTCGCTTTTTTCGGTTCATAAAAAGAAGAAGAACTACAATTAGAAGAATACCTAGGGTCACCCACAAGACACCAAAAGCCAAGGTGCTTATAAACAAAGCCACTATAAAAAAGCCTAAAAGTAAATACACAGCATGCAATCCTTCACGATATAAGGGAAAAATTAATGCCGCATAAATCAATGCGCTCCCAGGGTCGGGCTGAGGGATGATAAAAACAGCAGGTAACGCAATAATTAAGAATGATCTTAACTGATGCTTAAACTCTTGCATGTTTGTTTGTATATCGCTCACGTATTTCGAGAGAGCCAAGGCGGCAGCCGCCTTTGCAAATTCACTCGGTTGAACACTAAAGCTTCCAAAAGAATACCAAGATGTCGCACCATTTATGTTTTTTCCAAAAACAAAAAGGCCTAGTAATGACAATAAAGAAACGATAAAAATAACACTCGCAAATCGCTCATAGAACTTTGCATCTATTGCGAGTATAAATAGTATCAGAAAAAAACTTAAAAAAATGAATAGCAGTTGTTTTGTGTATACTTGACTCATGTCAAAAAAACCAGCAGTTGAATCATTTAAGGAGGCGGAATAAATATTAATCCATCCTATACCAACCAAGGCAATATAAAAAATTATAGTGAGCCAATCGAACCGTGTTTTTCTTTTACCTAGCAGCACTATTGATTTATTTTAAAGGGTTCACTACTTAAAGGTTTGGCATATTCAGCCTCAAGACTTCCTTGTAAAACGACGTTCTCCATATCGGTTCTTGTGATGGTACCTTTTAAATATTTTTCAATCATCAAACTGGCAATTCTTCCTGCCCAACGTGAACCCCAATATCCATTCTCCACAAAAACGGAAATTGCAATTTTGGGATTGTCTTTCGGAGCAAAAGCTATGAAAACAGAGTGATCGGTAAGCTGAACTCGTTTTCCATCAATTTTGGTATAATTTTCAGCTGTCCCCGTTTTTCCACAAATTTCTATGTCTGGAATTTTCAAGGAGGTAGCTGTGCCATAATTGTACACGTCATTCATTCCTTCAATTACAGGTTCAAAATGCTGGGGGTCGATAGTTGTTCTCTTTTTTACTTTGTATTTAGAAGGGATCGTATCCACTTCATGGATGTTTTTTATTAGATGCGGTTTGTAAAAAAAGCCACGATTTGCTATGGCTGCTGTAAAACTTGCCATTTGCATAGGGGTGAGCAGTACTTCGCCTTGACCAATTGCATTCGAAATAGTGGCTGCAGCGTACCATTTTCGATTGGGGTAATCGTAAATCTTGTTATAATAGTTAGATGAAGGAATATTTCCTCGGCGGCCACTTGGCATGTCAATTCCAACATAATCTCCAAGTCCAAAACTGCTTAAATGCTGTCTCCAATTATCGATGCCTTCTTGAGGACTTGGGTATTTCTCAATAATTCTTTTATACACAACACAAAAATAGGTGTTACAAGAATTCGCAATACCGCCTGCCATGGCGAGTGAGTTCTTATGAAGATGACAGCCTAGTATTTTCCCTCTTCCGTAGCGATAGCCTTCACTACAATAAACAGTTTCCTTTGCATCAATTACGTTTTCTTGCAATCCTATGAGTGCAGTTAAGGCCTTAAACGGTGATCCTGGGGGGTATTCTCCATTCAAACCCCGGTCGTACGTTGGTTTGGCTATGCTATCATAATACAGTTTGGTGTAATTTCTAGAGCGCTCTCTGCCTACCAGCAAACTCGGATCGTAATACGGTGCCGATACTAAGGCTAATATTTCACCAGAGGAAGGTTCGATGGCAACAATACCACCTCGTTTGTTAATAAATAGTGCTTCCCCATACGCCTGTAATTCGGCATCTATGGTAAGTGTGATGTCTTTTCCTCTTTCGGGTAAGGTGTCAAATAGCCCTTCCTTAAATGGACCAATATCCCGATTAAATCGATCTTTTTGAATGTATTTAACTCCCTTTACGCCTCGCAGCACTTGTTCATATTGTTTTTCAATTCCTTGTTTACCAATTAACTCTCCGATTTGATAATAAGGGTCTTTTTTTATGATGGCATTATTTACTTCGGCAATAAAGCCTAATACATTGGCAGAGTGGTTTACGCTATATTCGCGCAATGACCTTTTTTGAATGTAAAAGCCTTCATATTTGTGCATTTTTTCAGAAAGATAGGCGTATTCCTCTTTATTGAGCTGCGGGATAAACGGTGAGGGTATTCTTGGAGAGTATGCACGCGCTTTCTTTAGAATAGTGGTAAAATTTTCTTTAGAAATCTTAAGAAGATCACAAAATTCTAAGGTGTCTAATGGTTTGACCTCCCTTGGGATCACCATAACATCATAGGAAGGTTGATTGGATACTAATAACACGCCATTTCGGTCAAACATATAACCTCTCTGGGGGTAATCATATATTATATTAATCGCATTGTTTTCAGATAGTTTCTGAAAGGACGTGTCATAAATTTGAAGATAAAAAAGGCGTCCTATAAAAACAAGACCGGTAATTATTACAATTGAAAGGAGTAAAATTTTTCTCATTAGGTTTTGCGACTAAACAACAACAAAGTACAGAATATTAATAGAATACTGAATATGCCAGAAAACAAAGTTGATTTAAGAATAAGTAATGTGTGAGAGAGGCTAAAAACTTCAAGTGTGAATAAAATTAAATGGTGTAAAAGAACCATTAAAGAGATGTAGGTCAATCGTTCTATAAGGGGTGCTTTATTAATTTTTATCATATTATATTCATAACTAACGCCAAAAGAAAACTTTAAGATTGGGGATCTCAAATAGGCTATAAAAACAGATGCAGCTGCATGCACTCCACCAGAATCTGCAAAAAAGTCTACGCTGAGACCAAGCAGAAAACTTAAAAAAATCAGTAAAGACCTATTCCCGTCAAGAGGAAAGGATATAATGAAGAGCAAGTATAAATATGGGTTCACATAACCCAGAAAATTGATGTGATTTAATAAAAGAACTTGCAACAATACCAGTGCTATAAATCGGAGAATATTGGTTAAAATAGCGCTATTGTTCATCTTCACCTTCTTTTTCTAACTCTTTTATTTCGCGAGCATGGTTGTTTGTTATCAGGTATACATATTTTAGACTAGTCATGTCATTAAATAGCTGAATATCTATATTGTAATTATCATTTTCTCCAAGTTCGTATGTTTTAATAGTTCCAATTGGGAGACCTTCTGGGAAAATAGTAGATTTTCCATCAGTTATTATAGTGTCGCCTACTTTTAAAGGGGCCATCCTGTTTACATCAATAAGTTGTACAATGTTTGTCGCTTTGGTGTTCCACTTTAAACTACCGAAATGATTCGAATTCTTTAGTCTTGCATTAATCTGACTTTTCGTGTTTAGTAAAGATTGCACGGTCGCGTAATTTTCTGAAACATTATTTATAATCCCAACGACGCCATTCGATGTGATCACACCCATGTCTATTTTAACCCCATCTTTAAGGCCTTTTTTGATTGTTAGCAGGTTCTTTGTCTTGGAATAGCTATTGTTAATAACAATCGCTGTGATGAAATCATATTTTACTGCAAGATCATTGCTGTCCTTTTTAGTAAACCCTGCGTAACTTTTGAATACTTCCAGCTCTCTCCGAAGGTGAAGATTTTCATTCAATAGCTTTGTGTTTTCATTCTGCAGGCCAATATAATTAAGTGCATTGCTCTTTATGTTATAGACCGTTCCGCTTAGAAAATTCGCTGAACTCGTATAACGTGTCGTATGATAGGAATTAGATTGAATAGTAAGGGCGAAAGCAATTAGAAAAAGAACGCTAAACAACAGGAAGTTTTTATTTCTTATGAAAAAAAAGAGAATCTGTTGCATGTTGTGTCAATCCTTATTTTATCAATACGCTTTTGTATTTGGCAAGGTTTTTAAGGCAGATGCCAGTACCGCGAACCACAGCTCTTAAAGGATCTTCAGCAATGTACACCGGCAAATCAGTTTTTAGTGAAAGTCGTTTGTCCAGCCCGCGAAGCATTGATCCGCCGCCCGCTAGATAAATTCCTGTATTGTATATATCGGCTGCTAATTCTGGAGGTGTTTGAGATAAAGTCTCCATAACAGCATCTTCAATTCTGAGAATTGACTTGTCAAGTGCTTTTGCAATTTCTCGATAGGATGTTTGGACTTGTTTTGGTTTACCAGTTAATAAGTCACGCCCTTGAACATCCATTTCATCTGGGGGAAGCTCTAAATCTTCTGTAGCCGCACCAATTTGAATTTTTATTTTTTCAGCAGTTCGCTCACCCACATATAAATTATGTTGCGTTCGCATATAGTAAACAATATCATTTGTAAATACGTCACCTGCCACTTTTACTGATTTGTCGCAAACAATTCCTCCCAAGGCAATGACCGCAATTTCGGTGGTTCCACCTCCAATGTCAACTACCATGTTTCCTTTGGGTTCCATAATATCTACACCAATACCAATAGCAGCTGCCATAGGCTCGTGGATTAAATAAACCTCTTTTCCATTTACACGTTCAGCACTTTCCTTCACGGCTCTCATCTCAACTTCTGTGATACCACTAGGGATACAAATTACCATACGTAAAGATGGCTTTAACCACTTCTTCTTTAAGGCAGGAATATCACTAATAAACATGTTTATCATTTTCTCACTAGCATCAAAATCGGCTATTACGCCGTCCTTTAATGGCCTAATGGTTTTAATGTTTTCATGAGTTTTCCCTTGCATTAGTGCGGCTTCCCTACCTACAGCAATGATTTTTCCTGTAGAGCGATTTCGAGCCACAATTGACGGGGCATCTACTACAACCTTATCATTGTGAATGATCAGTGTATTAGCTGTTCCTAAATCGATAGCGATTTCTTCTGTTAAGAAGTCAAAAAATCCCATATGTTTTGTTGACGGTATTGAAATTAAACGTGTTGAGCTTCAACTCATCACAAATGTAATAAATTTTAATGCTTAAAGTGACGTGTACCGGTAAATACCATTGCCATTTTATTTGCATTGCAATATTCGATACTAAGTTTATCTTTAATCGAGCCTCCAGGTTGTATCACGGCTGTAATTCCCGCGGTGTTAGCAATTTCAACACAGTCTGGAAAAGGAAAAAAAGCATCGCTCGCCATGACAGCACCTTTTAGGTCAAAATGAAAAGACGTTGCCTTTTCTATAGCATGTCTCAAGGCATCTACCCGTGAAGTCTGACCCGTTCCGCTCGCAAAAAGCTGCATTCCTTTTGAAAGCACGATGGTATTAGACTTGGTGTGCTTGCAGATTTTAGAGGCAAACATTAGGTCTTTTAACTCGTTTGCGCTTGGTTTATTGTTTGTGGGATGTGTTAAATTAGCCGCTGAATCAGTTATAGCGTCCTTATCTTGAACCAAAGCACCATTTAAACAAGTTCGAACAGTTGTTTGTGGGAGTTCGGCATCCTTTAGTATGAGAATTCTCCGGTCTCTTTTCCCTTTTAATATTTCAAGGGCTTTTTCAGAATAAGAAGGAGCAATAATTACTTCACAAAAAAGCTTGTGAATCTCTTCCGAAGTCGCTGCGTCTATTTCTGTGTTTGCAATTAAAATACCTCCAAATGCTGAAACGGGATCTCCCGCCAAAGCATCAAGATACGCTTGTTTCACAGTTGGACGTTGTGCCAGACCACAGGCATTATTATGCTTCAAGATGGCAAAAGTTGGTGCCTCACCTTTAAATTCTGACATTAAATTAACGGCGGCATCAACATCAAGAAGGTTGTTGTAGCTTAACTCCTTTCCGTGTAAAGTGTCGAACATTGCATCGAAATTACCGAAGAAAAATCCTTTTTGATGCGGGTTCTCACCATATCGGAGTACTTTTCCATTCGTCTCGCTAATCTTAAGAGCTGGAATACTGTGATCACTGTTGAAATAATTGAAAATGGCAGTATCATAATTTGAAGAAACGTTAAACGCTTTCGCTGCAAACTTTCTTCGACTTGCTAAAGAAATAGCTCCGTTCCCCTCGGATAGCAATTCTGAAAATTCATTATAATCTTCCATGGAAGAAACACAGATAGTGTCTTTAAAATTCTTGGCAGCTGCCCGTATCAAGGAAATCCCTCCGATATCAATTTTTTCTATAATGTCCTGTTCTGATGCTCCAGATGCTACTGTTTTCTCGAAAGGATATAGGTCGACAATTACGATGTCTAATTGCGGAATGTCATATTCAGACATTTCTTGCACATCGCTCTGGTTGTCTTGTCTGTTCAATATGCCACCAAACACTTTTGGATGTAATGTTTTAACCCTGCCTCCTAGAATAGAAGGGTAATCTGTAACCTCTTCAACAGGGGTTACTTCTAGTCCGAGCGCTTTAATAAATTTTTCTGTTCCCCCAGTAGAGTACATTTTTACACCGAGTTGACTAAGTTTTTGAACGATGACCTCCAGGCCTTCTTTATGAAAAACGGAAATTAACGCCGAAGCTACTTTTTTTGTGTCATTCATGGTCTAAAATTAAGGCACAAAAGTACATAAATACATGATAAATTTGTAACATAAGTTAGCAGAAATCGACTTATCTTTATTCTGAAGTAATTTTCATAATTCAAGGACAATGCTAATCTACCTTCGTGTATTAAAAGAAAGTTTTAATTTTGCAATTAATGCATTAGTAAACAATAAGTTACGCACATTTTTATCGCTACTTGGCGTTACTATTGGCATCTTTTCTATCATTGCAGTTTTGGCTGCTGTAGACTCCTTAAAACAAGAAATAGAGGGTAGTATTAGTTCATTGGACAATAGCACCATTTATTTAGGGCGAATGAAATTTGGACCGTCTGACGTTCCTCGATGGAAAAAGGAACAATTTCCGGATGTAACCTATGACGAATACCAACTTTTAAAAAGATTAGTTCCCGACATGTATGCGGCTTCATATACGTTAAATGTACCTCGGGCGATAATGAAATTTGAGGAGCGAACCGTAGGAAATGTAGAAATTGGTGCCATCACACATGAGTATTATGACATAGAGGCACTTCAAATTGAATATGGGCGGTTTTTTAATGAAGCTGAAAATGCTAGTGGGGTAGAGGTCGCTATAATTGGAGCAGAAATTGCAAACATATTATTCGATTCTTCACAAGCAGCAATTGGTAAAAAAGCAAGAATTTATGGTAGAAATTTTATAATTATCGGTGTTCTTGAAAAAGAGGGGTCTGGTCTTTTTGGAAATTCAAGAGATACTGCTGCCTATATCCCTGTGAATGCTGTTCGAAAAATATTTGGAGCGAACAACAGAAGCTTGTTTCCAATGATCATAATAAAACCGGAGAAGGGCACAGATCAGGCCGAATTTGTTGCAATTCTCAAGCAAAAGCTGAGAATGGCGAGGGGATTAAAACCTGATGAAATTGATGATTTCTTCGTAAATGAAATGCAAGGCTTTGCAGATCTCATTGATAATATTACAGGGAACCTAAATATTATGGGCTTGATTATAAGTGGTTTTTCACTTTTGGTTGGTGGTTTTGGAATTGCAAATATTATGTTTGTGAGTGTAAAAGAACGCACCAATCTAATTGGAATTCAAAAGTCATTGGGGGCTAAAAACAAATTTATTTTATTTCAGTTTTTATTTGAAGCAATGATCTTGTCTATAATTGGCGGATTAATTGGGTTGGTTTTAGTGTTTATTGTCTCAATTCTAGCATCGCAATTTACAGGGGATTTTGAATTTATACTCTCTGCGACGAATATGTTTATTGGTACCGCAGTTTCAGCAGTAATTGGTTTAATAGCAGGTATTCTTCCGGCTATTTCAGCATCAAAACTGGATCCTGTAGAGGCCATAAGAACTGGAATGTAAAAACAGCTATACCTTCTAAATGACCCACAGATCAGGTAATTGGACGGCTTTAGTTTTCTTATAACATAGCCGAAACCATTTTGTTTACCCATTCTAAGAAACGCTCATCTTCTTCTGAGAAGGAATCTTTGGTGTGAGAATCAACATCTATTTGTCCAATATTTTTGCCGTCTTTAAATAATGGAATCACAATTTCTGATTTCACATGGAGGCTACAAGCGATATAGTTGTTTTGTGCTTTTACGTCTTCAACAACAAAGTTTTCGTTTGAAACTGCTACCTGCCCGCAGATGCCTTTCCCAAAAGGAATTACTGTGTGGTCGGTCGGTTCTCCGGCAAACGCCTTTAAGTGAAGTGTTTTCTCAACATCATTTGCGAAATAGAACCCAACCCAGTCGTAATAGTGTATTGAAGTTTGAAGCAGTTCGCATACGTACATCATGCGCTGCTCTATACTGTCATTTTCGTTTGTGAGTGCGGTTCTTATTTTATGACGTAAAGTTTCAAAAGACATTGTGAATTGTTTTAAGTAAAAGTATTTTAAATCTGGAAGATAGACTAAAATGTAATCTCGTATTTTTGTTTAAAGTAAAAATTAAATTTGAAGGAGCTAATTTTAAAATACAGGTCGGTAGTACAGTTCGTTTTTCTTTTTTTAGGAAGCTATGTCTTCTTAAGTTTCTGTTACGGCACGTATCTAGAACTATCATCTGGAGGAGCTTATCATCCAGATTTTGTAACCCACTGGGTGGCGAAACAGAGTTCTGGACTTATTTCTCAATTTGGTTACAAGACCGAAATTACTGCGGATACAACAAATGCTCAAATGGTTTTGAGTATAAACGCTGACTATAGGGTGGGTATCATTGAAGGGTGTAATTCAATAAGTATCATCATTCTGTTTATCGCGTTTATTCTTTCTTTTGCGCAACATTTTAAAAAGACGTTCTTATTTATTTTCGCAGGCTCCTTATTAATTTATGTTGTAAACGTATTTCGAATCGCTATTCTAGTGATTGCGCTTTATCATTATCCCAGTCAAAGAGAAGTGCTTCATGGGGTTGTCTTTCCAGCGATTATCTACGGAATGGTTTTCTTATTATGGATGCTTTGGATTAAGAAAATAATTCCAAAAAACAATACGAGAGATGAGTAGCATCGCAAAAATCATAATGGCTCTATGTTTGGTTGGCATTTTAGTGCTTGTAAGAGCATTTGAAGAAGCGCTTTTTTACGATCCATTAACACTTTTTTTTAAATCTATACAAGGCCAATCTAGCCTTCCAGAATTTGAAATGCTAAAACTGCTCTTGAACGTTGTGCTGAGGTTTTTGTTGAATACCTTAGTTTCTCTAGGCGTATTATGGGTAATTTTTCAAAATAAGGATATAATAAAGCTTTCAGGATTGATGTATGGAGTGTTGTTTGTGACCTTTTTTGCATCATTTTGTTATTTGTTAGTATCGAAAAGTGCCAGCAATACAGACAATTTTCTAAGCCTTTTTTATGTTCGAAGATTTCTAATACATCCGATACTGCTACTTGTATTAATACCAGCTTTTTACTTTCAGAAGAAAAAACGATAACAAATATTGGTATCTTTGTACTACCTAAAAAATGAATTATCATGAACATAAAAAATGCAAGCCTCATTCTTTTATTTTCGATCCTATTGGTATCGTGTAAAAATGATAAAAAACAGATGGAGCCCGAAGTCGTCACTATTGAAGTAGCAGAAGAGAAGATGGAATATACCGCTGCAAAAACGGAGGCCGAATTTAACGACCCAAAAGTAGCAGTGATTTTTGAAGAATACATTCAATTAAAAACAGCTTTGGTAAATACGAACAGTGCGAGCACTGCTTCCGCTGCGAAATCATTACTTGCTGCATTAATGGATACAGATGCATCTGAAGCACTAACTAAAACAGTGCAGTCTATTGCTGAATCAACCGATGTCGAAATCCAGCGAGCTGCATTCGTTGATCTTACAGCTGGTGTTGAAGGAATGTTGGAAGGGGCGCTAAAGTCGGGTACGGTATATAAGCAATACTGCCCTATGGCATTTGGGAATACTGGAGGACATTGGTTAAGTAACACCAAGGCAATTCAGAATCCCTATTTCGGAGATAAAATGCTGAAGTGCGGGAGGATAGACGCTGAGATTAACTAAAGTTTAGCTAAACTTGAAGTAATTCCCTTCAATTTTGAAGTATCTTTGTGAACCATGAGTAAAGTTATTTCCATAGTATTGTCTGTTTTATTGCTGCTAAGTAGCACAGGCATTACCTATGCGCAACACTACTGTGGAGAATTGGAAGTGATTACGAAGGTTACATTTGGAGAAGAACACCTTTCATGCGGTATGGTAATGGAAATTCCAGGATGTGATGATAATGATGATAAAGATCATCATTGCTGTGATAACCAATATACTGCTGTTACCACCGATGATGATTTTGCCAAGGCCAATTTCGATATAGATTTTAACCAATCATTTGCCATTCCCTTTGTTTGCATTTTTGTGCTTAAGCAACTTGTTGAATATGAAAGCAGTATAAATAAGTACACGCTTTACCACCCACCTCCCCTATATAAGAACATTCCCGTTCTTTATGAGACCTTCTTAATTTGATTTATACCTGCTAAGGCAGGAACCTTTCACCACATCTTTAATTAAATGCGCAGGTAGTATTGGCTATAAATCAAATCTAGAAAAATGAAATTAGTATTATATATATTATTATGTACCCCCAGTCTTTTATTCTCCCAAGAACTGCTAAAAGGGATGATTATGGAGGCCAATGAAAAGGGTGATCCTATTGGGTTATCCGGAGCCAATGTTTATTGGTTGGACACCTCCATTGGAACCATCACAGACATCGACGGTAACTTTAGTATTCCTTACAAAAGAGAATATAACAAACTTGTTATTAGTTATGTTGGATATAAAACGGACACTCTAAACATTAGTTCCTCTAAAACGGTAAACCATCTATTGGAAGGAACCGGAAATTTAGGAACGGTTGTTATTCAGACAAGAAAAAAAGCGTCATCACGATCCTATATTCGTTCGGAAAACGTGATCAATATAAGCAGTGCTGAATTGCTAAAAGCCGCTTGCTGTAATCTTTCAGAAAGCTTTGAAACCAATCCGTCAATTGATGTCAATTTTGCGGATGCTATTACAGGAACGCGACAGATAAAAATGCTCGGATTAACGAGTCCGTATACGTTAATCACCACAGAAAACATACCTTCAATACGTGGGGCAGCTCAAGCATACGGATTGAGTTTTATCCCCGGCACCTGGGTTGAAAGCATTCAGATTACAAAAGGTGCTGGAAGTGTTGTAAACGGCTTTGAAAGTATTGCGGGTCAGATAAACGCTGAATTACAAAAGCCTTCTAAGGATGACAAGTTTTTCTTAAATGCTTATGGCGCAATAAATGGGAGATATGAATTGAATACACACTACAATACTGCATTGAGTGACAAATGGAGCACTGGCTTTTATCTTCACGGAAATTTAAGAGAAGAAAAATTCGATAGAAATAATGATGGATTTTTAGATATGCCTTTGGCCAAACAAATTAATGTAATGAACAGATGGCAATATACGGATCAGGAAAAAGGCTTTGTGAGTTTTATTAATTTTAGATATTTAAATGATGAAAAGCAAATAGGGCAGGTTGCCTTTAATCCATTTACCGATAAGGGAACGACCAATGCATGGGGAGGAGAGATCAATACAGAACGGTATGAGGTAGCGGCAAAATTAGGGTATGTAAACCCTAGAATTCCATACCAGAGTGTCGGTATTCAAGTGGCTTACAGCAATCATAATCAAGAGTCTTATTTTGGTTTAAGAGAATATAATATAACCCATAACAGTATGTATGCGAATGCAATATTTAATTCCATCATTAGTGATTCAAGGCATAATTTTAAAACGGGCTTGAGCGCTACCTATGATGATTATAACGAGCTTGTTGAGGTGATTCGCTATGCGCGAACAGAAAACTCGGTGGGCGCATTTTTTGAATACTCCTATGATAATTTAGGGGATTTAAATGTAACTGCTGGCGTGCGAATAGACAATCATAATCTACTGGGAACTTTTATTACACCGAGGTTGCATGCAAGGTATACACCTTGGGAAAAAGGGGTGCTGCGAGCCTCTATAGGTCGCGGAAAGAGGAGTGCTAATATTTTTACTGAAAACCAGAGCCTTTTCTCAACCGCTCGCTCTATAAATATTATAGGCACTGGGGGTGATATATATGGTTTAGATCCTGAGATTGCTTGGAATTATGGAATGTCATTTTTACAAGGATTTAAGGCTTTTGGTAGAAGAGGAGACATCACTTTAGATTTCTACCGAACCGACTTTGAGAATCAGATTGTGGTAGATTGGGAAAATCGGCTCGAAGTCAGCTTTTATAATTTGGCAGGTGCGAGCTACGCGAATAGTTTTCAAGCGGAATTCAATTATAATGTGGCAGAAGGGTTCGATTTAAGAGCTGCCTATAAATATTATGAGGTAATCACAGATTATACATCTGGTAGGCAAGAAAAGCCATTAACGCCAAGTCACCGTATTTTTGGTAACCTATCTTATGAAACCAACTTAAAAGAAAACGGCAGCCAGTGGAAGTTTGACACAACATACAATTGGTTGGGAAAACAACGTTTTTCTAAAACAAGCGACAATCCTAGACCTTATCAATTACCAGAATATTCACCTACGGTTGGTACCTTAAATGCTCAGATTACGAAAGTGTTTTCTCGTAATTTTGAAGTATATTTAGGTAGTGAAAACATAACAAATGTGCGCCAAGACAATCCCATTTTATCAAGTGAAAACCCATTTGGGCCAAATTTTGATAGTACCTTTGTGTATGGTCCCATTTTTGGGAGAAGTTTTTATAGCGGATTAAGATTTAAAATAAATTAATGATATGAAAAAGCTACTAGTAAGTACAATTTTAATTTTTATTGGAATAACAAGTTTTGCGCAAAATAAAAATGCAACCGCGATATTAGATGTGGACGGTGTTTGCATGATGTGTAAAGAAAGAATTGAAAAGGCTTCCATAAAAACCAAAGGCGTTAAATCTGCTGTTTGGAATGTGAAAACCCACGAGTTGAATGTCATGTATGATGGCAGAAAGACAGATCTAGCAACCATTAGCAAAAATATTGCGGCGGTGGGGCATGATACTAAAACGATTAAAGCTTCCGATGAAGCCTATAATAGCGTACATCCATGTTGCTTATATCGAGATGATGAAGTTATGAAGGATCACAAGAATTAATTATTTTAATATTTAAACTTTTATAAACCATCCCGAATTCAATCGTGATGGTTTTTGTATTTTTATCACATGATTTTAAAGCCAAAAATACTTTTGTACATAATAACCGTCGCAGTAATTATAGGGGCAATAGTCTGGGAGTATTATATGCAACAGTGGTTGTCGTTTCAACCAAACGATGGGGAGGATGTGATGCGCACCGATTTGTTCGTTATTTGGCCTGTAGTCCTAACGTTAGTTTCTATTTCATTGTTTAGGATTTTTAATAAAGAATAAACCATAAGATGCTGCGAGTAGGTCTATTGTTCTGTGCTTTTAGTTTTATTAGTTGTTCAGAAATCACTTCGGAAACAGCTGTAGAAATTGTCAATAAGAGTATTGAAGCACATGGTGGCGACCGAACTTTTCAAGAATTAGAAGCTATTTCTTTTGCTAAAACAACAAGACTTTATAGAGAAGATGGTTCGTTAGAATCTGAAACAGTGCAAGAACAGTCTTTCACCTTGATACCAAATTATTTATTTGAAAGCCATTGGATGGATGGTAATGACCAACATCAAATTACCTATAATCGAAACACTGTTTCTAAGCGAGTTAATAATGCGAATATAGCAGACCAAGAAGCTATTGAAAGTACGCTGAAATTGGCTTTGTCTGCCGAGTATGTGTTTTTTCAACCGTTCAAGTTACAAGACAACAAAGGGCAATTAAGTTATGATGGAAAATATATGATGGGAGATTCAATTGAGACGTCAATTGTCGCGGTCAGGTATGAAAATGACACTCCTTCTTCCGATTCTTGGCGTTATTATTTCGATGAGAATTATCGTCTGTTAGCAGCTTCAGTTAAACACAATAACCGTATTAGTTTTATCGAGAATTTGGAATTCCAAACGTATAAAGGGATACTGTTTAATAAGGTTAGGAAGAGTTACTTTGTAGATAGTTTGTTTCAGAACAAACAACTTAGGGCAGCGTATCACTACGATATTATTGAGACCAGACCATGATTTAAATAGGTGTTTACGAAAAATAAAACAACCCTATCAATGTTTTGAACTCTGATAGGGTTGTTAAAATATACTCTACGCTTTATTGTTTACATCATTCCCGGCATACCACCACCACCCATTGGAGGCATCGATGGAGCATCTTCTTTAATATCAACCAAAGCGCACTCCGTAGTAAGGATCATTCCTGCAACGGATGCCGCATTTTCCAATGCTACACGGGTCACTTTCTTAGGGTCAATGATACCTGCCTTAATCATATCGACATAACTGTCGCTTTTTGCATCATATCCGAAGTTTTTCTTTCCTTCCAATACTTTATTTATAACAACAGAGCCTTCGCCACCTGCATTTTCAACGATAGTTCGCAAAGGACTTTCGATAGCACGTGCTACAATTTGAACACCAGTAGTTTCATCTAGCGTGCTGGTCGTTATTTTAGCTAGTACATCTATTGCACGTACGAGTGCAACTCCACCACCTGCAACAATACCTTCTTCAACAGCAGCCCTGGTAGCGTGAAGTGCATCATCAACGCGGTCTTTCTTTTCTTTCATCTCAACTTCTGAAGCAGCTCCCACATATAATACGGCAACCCCTCCGGCTAATTTAGCCAAACGCTCCTGTAGCTTTTCCTTGTCGTAATCACTCGTCGAAGATTCGATTTGAGATTTAATCTGATTGACTCTCGCCTTAATGTCTTTCTTGTTTCCTGCACCATTTACAATAGTCGTATTGTCTTTGTTAATAGTAACTGTTTCAGCAGTACCCAACATTTCAATAGCTGCATTTTCTAGTGTAAATCCGCGCTCTTCAGAAATAACCGTTCCTCCAGTTAATATAGCAATATCTTCTAGCATTGCCTTACGTCTGTCACCAAAACCAGGCGCCTTAACAGCAGCTATTTTTAAAGATCCTCTCAATTTATTTACTACCAAGGTAGCTAAGGCTTCACCATCTACATCTTCTGCAATAATCAACAGTGATTTTCCTTGTTGCACTAAAGGTTCAAGTACAGGAAGTAAATCCTTCATTGAAGAAATTTTCTTATCGTACAGAAGAATCATTGGATTTTCCAGTAGGGTTTGCATCTTCTCACTGTCGGTCACAAAATAGGGAGATAAAAACCCTCTATCAAACTGCATACCTTCAACAACATCTACATAGGTATCTGTTCCTTTTGCTTCTTCTACGGTAATTACGCCTTCTTTCCCTACTTTTCCAAATGCCTTAGCAATTAAATCACCAATTTGGTGATCATTGTTTGAGGAAATTGCAGCTACTTGCTGAATCATTTCAGAAGAATTTCCAACCTTAGTAGCTTGTTTTTCTAGATCTTTCACAATAGCTTCTACAGCCTTATCTATCCCTCTCTTAAGATCCATCGGATTTGCTCCAGCGGCAACATTTCTCAACCCTTCTTTTACAATTGCTTGCGCCAATACAGTCGCAGTAGTTGTTCCGTCTCCGGCTAGGTCGTTTGTTCTAGAAGCAACTTCCTTTACCATTTGAGCACCCATGTTTTCCAATGCATCTTCGAGCTCAATTTCTTTTGCTACAGTAACGCCGTCTTTGGTAACTTGTGGCGCTCCAAATGACTTAGAAATAATTACGTTACGTCCTTTTGGGCCTAAGGTTACTTTTACTGCATTTGCTAATGCATCCACACCACGCTTGATTCCGTCGCGCGCTTCAATATCAAATTTTATATCTTTTGCCATAATTTAGTCTCTTTTAGGCTTATATACGCTGTGCTTTAAGCCGATTTAATTTAGTTTAATAAATAGATTGTAAATAAAAACATACTGTTTATAATCTACAGCAATTAAATAATTGCTAATATATCTTCCTCACGCATTATGAGGTAATCTTTTCCATCAAGTTTTAATTCACTTCCGGAGTACTTTCCGTACAATACAATATCTCCGACCTTCACAGTCATCTTATAATCTTCTTTTCCTTTACCAACAGCAACTACTTTTCCTTGCTGAGGTTTTTCTTTTGCAGAATCTGGAATATATAATCCAGAAGCGGTCTTGGTTTCGGCTTCTTGAGGCTCTACAAGAACTCTGTCAGAAAGTGGTTGAATTTTTAATGCCATTTTCAATATATAATTTAGTGGTTCAACTTTATTTTAAATGTTTTCACTTTTACTACGTCAGAAATTATGCCATCGGTTAACAACTGACAATTATGAATAAAAAAATGCCAGCTCGTGACAAGCTGGCATTTTAAAAAGTTCTATTTGAGGATGTGATTATTGACCACCTCCATTATTTTCCATATCACCGCCTGTTTGCACAGGTGCATCCGTAGATGTTGGTAACACATTTTGTATTGCGCTTTCGTCGAATGCTTTTGATTGATTGGCATCACTTCCCATTAATGGGATGCTCGACAGCAAGATTAATGCTATCATAATACCTCCTAACGTCCAAGTACTCTTGTCAAGAAAATCTGTCGTTTTTTGTACTCCTCCCATTTGTTGGGTTCCTCCACCTCCAAAAGATGAGGAAAGACCTCCGCCTTTTGGGTTTTGTACCATAATAACTACGATCAGTAAAAATGCTACGATCATGATTAAAATTAAAAATATTGTAAATGTGCTCATTACTCTTCTGTGTTTATCAGTTTTTCAATTCCCCTAATTTGGTCTGCAAAGAAACCACTTTTTTCGGGATATTTCAAAATTAAAATTTTATATGCTTTTATTGCTTTCGAATAATTTTTTTGCTGCAAGTACACTTTGGCTAGTGTTTCAGTCATTAATGCCTCAGGTGTCTGCGAATAGGGGCTTGCGATATATTCGGATTTTGGGCTGTAGTCTTTTTTCTTTAATGACGGTGCTTTGACGGGTAATTTTGGTTTGTCCTGAATAAACTTTTCTATTAATTTATTTTTGCGTTCTCGCTCTTTAGAAGCCTCAGAAGTCTCTGCTTTTAAAGGATTAGCCCTATCGATAGGTTGGGCTTTTGTCAATTGCAGCCACTCGCTAAAGGAATGGGTATCTTTTTTTGTGAATTCTAGGGGTTTATGAACACCCAAGGTTATTTCTTTTGGCGACGCTGTTTTTTCTTGTTCGTCAATATTGGCAACTATTTCGGTAACAGACGTCACTTTTCTTTCAAATAAATCTGGGTCTAAAACAGCCTCTGCTTTTTTTAGCTCTTCTTTAATTTGTGTATCAATCTCCATACTTACAGCTTCTGAAATATCATCAGAAACAGTTTCAATTTCATTTATAGATGGGTCGTGACTAAGTATTTCCTTGGAGATTTTGTTTTGAGTAAAACTATCGGAGGTTATATAGTCAAATAAAATATCCCGATCGGTAGTATAGGCCGCTGTTACTTTGAGTGAATCGTTATATAAGAAACTATTATTATTGTTTAGCGCCTTCAATTGCAGGGCTCTAGCGCATTGAAAATAGGGGTATGTTTCAATCACTGCAGACAGCAAAGACATTTCATCCTTTCCTATTTTTTGAGGATGTGCCAATAGATTTGTATAAATTTCAATATTCAAAATATTACCAATTAGCTAAGGATTTGTTAAAAACATCTTGTGTGATGCGCTCAAAGATAACACTAATAGCGTCGTCTAAGGTTGCACCAATTAGTTGTGAGCTACCGGGGTAGTCATAATAAAAAGAAAATCGCTGCTCAAAATCTTTTGTTTGGTCGCTAGTATTTATAAAGCGCACATTTACTCCTATTGTCAATCTATTTTGTGCCGCTGTACTCTGAGACGTTGCCGTAATAGGAGCTATATAGTATTCTACGATTTCTCCTTCGAAAATCAAATCACCGCTATTTGTTACTAAATCGAGGCTAGTTTGATTTAACAAAATGTTTTGTAGCGATTGCGTAAAAGAGCGATCAATCCCCGGTTGAATAATGGGCGCGTTGTTTTGAAAATAACTTACCTGAAACGTCTTGGTAGTCGAATAATCAATATCCGCACCTGTAAACGAGTAGACTCCGCATCCAATCATAATACTGGATATAGCTATTAGAAGAAATGCTTTTTTTATTTTTTTCATACCCTATTAAAGAAAGAAATTCTTCCCAAGTTACAAATTATATTGCTTAATTTTTCGATACAGTGTTCTTTCCGAAATGCCTAATTCATCTGCAGCATCTTTACGCTTTCCTTGATATTTTTCTAAAGATTTTTTAATGAGTTCCAATTCTTTTTGCTGCAGTGATAAATTTTCTTCTTCTTTAATTTCTTCTGCAAAAACGTATTTGTCTTTTTGTGGTTCAGATGCCTTTTCTGCGATATTTAGAACTTCAAAATCATTCTGATTGCCTAATGAGCTATCTGTTTCATCTATTGGTGCTAATGCTTCTTCGCTTTCATCTCCTTCCGAATATATTTTATTAATTAAAGACGAATTTTCTTCTTTAACCTTGGCGGCATTGCCACTTTTCATTAACTCTAATGTAAGTTTTTTAAGGTCATTGACATCGCGTTTCATATCAAACAATACCTTGTATAGAATTTCCCGTTCACTGCTGAAATCTCCGTCCGATTTCTTACCGCCAATAACTGCCGGAAGGTTGCTTCCCATATCGGGCAGATAATTTTTTAAAGTTGCATAGCTAATGTCTCGATTTTGTTCTAATACTGAAATCTGCTCGGCAACATTGCGAAGTTGCCGAATATTGCCACTCCAGCGGTATTTAAGAAGAATATCAGTGGCTTCAGGGCTTAATCGAATGGTCGGCATTTTATATTTTTGCGCAAAGTCTGAAGCGAATTTCCGAAATAACAAATGGATGTCTTCACTTCGCTCCCGCAACGGAGGTAAGTTTATTTCTACAGTGCTTAATCTGTAGTAAAGATCCTCTCTAAACTTCCCATTATTGATAGCCTTTACCATTTTTGTATTTGTAGCCGCTACGATACGAACATCCGTCTTTTGAATTTGTGAGGATCCGACTTTTAAAAACTCGCCATTCTCCAGCACCCTAAGCAATCGCACCTGAGTGGGTAATGGTAACTCACCAACTTCATCAAGAAAAATAGTCCCTCCATCTGCAACTTCAAAATACCCGCTTCGCGTTGAGGAGGCTCCAGTAAAGGCGCCTTTTTCGTGTCCGAAAAGCTCGCTGTCTATAGTGCCTTCTGGTATTGCACCACAATTTACTGCAATGTATTTGGCGTGCTTCCTATGCGATAAAGAATGTATGATTTTTGGAATACTCTCTTTACCAACGCCACTTTCCCCTGTTACTAAAACAGATATATCGGTAGGGGCAACTTGCATTGCTTTTTCTATAGCACGGTTTAGCTTGGCATCATTTCCTATGATTCCAAATCGTTGCTTTACTGGTTGAATGTTTTCCATAATCTTATCCCAACAAAAGCGGGGATCTATTTAATACATTATTTATTGATTCTTGCTGTAACCAACAGCTTCGCCGATTAAGGTCGCGCTAGTGCAATCTGTTATTTTCACCATAACGAAATCTCCGGGCTGATAATTTTCCTTAGGGAAAACGACCACAAGACTTTGTTGATTTCTGCCACTCCAATCACCATCACTTTTTTTAGATTCTCTTTCGATGAGCACTTCCATAATTTTTCCCAGACACTGTTTTGTTCTGCTGGCGCTATGGCCTCGCTGCGCGTCAACGATTTCAGTAAGACGTCGCTTTTTTGTTTCCTCGGAAATATCATCTTCTAATTTACGAGCCGCCATCGTACCAGGGCGTTCCGAATATTTGAACATATACCCAAAATAAAATTGGACATATTCCATTAGACTCAAAGTGTCTTGGTGGTCTTCCTCAGTTTCAGTGGGAAAGCCGGTAATTATATCCTGTGAAATGCCACATCCTGGAATGATTTCAAGAATTTTATCTATAAGTTGCATATACTCTTCTCGTGTATGCTGTCGATTCATTTCTTTTAATATTCTCGTGCTTCCGCTTTGAAAGGGCAAGTGAATATAGTCACAGATATTTGGATATTTGGCCATTGTGTGTAAAACATCCTCTGTCATATCCTGTGGATTTGAAGTGGAAAACCGAATACGCATTTTTGGCTGTGCTTCAGCGACCATCGCCAGTAGATTCGAAAAAGAAGTCGCTGTGGCCTTTTCCATTTCCGAAGCATTTTTAAACTCTTTTTTTAAACCACCGCCATACCATAAATAGCTGTCAACGTTCTGTCCTAGCAACGTAATTTCTTTATACCCTTTGGAGGCTAAATCGTGTACTTCCTCTAAAATACTTTTTGGATCTCTACTGCGTTCTCTCCCCCGAGTAAAAGGTACTACACAAAAAGTACACATATTGTCGCATCCTCTTGTGATACTAACCAAAGCGTTGATCCCGTTTGTGTTTAATCGCACCGGAGAAACATCGCCATAGGTTTCATCTTTCGATAAAAGCACATTCACAGCATCTCGACCATCTTCAACTTCTTTGAGGAGATTTGGAATGTCTTTATAGGCATCTGGCCCAACGACCATGTCGACAATTTTTTCTTCATCAAGGAACTTTTCCTTTAGGCGCTCTGCCATACAACCAAGCACCCCAACCTTCATTTTAGGATTGATTCGCTTTACGGCATTGTATTTTTCCAGACGCTTCCGCACTGTTTGTTCGGCCTTATCTCTTATCGAGCAGGTATTCACTAAAACCAGATCGGCATCTTCGAGCTTTTGAGTGGTATTATAGCCTTGATCTGCGAGAATAGAAGCTACAATTTCACTATCACTAAAGTTCATTTGGCATCCGTAACTTTCTATATAAAGTTTACGGCTGTTATTGGGCTTGGCCTCAATTGTTAGTGAGGCGCCTTGTTTTGATTCGTCAATAATCTTATCTTCCATATATGCATTCCGCTTGAGCTGCAGCAAACAAGCAATCAATTAGTATACAAAGGTACAATTAAATTAGTGTTTGTGACAAAGTGGCAGATTTCTTTTTCACAGCATCTTTTGCATATACATCCTGTATTATTTGCACAAAGATATGATGGGGTTCGATGGGGAGGCTTCGCTGAATTTAGAGAAGTTGTACTTAGTTTACAGCAACAGTGACAGGAAATGGACTTGTTGGTGGATTTAATTTATCAATTTATTAAGGTGTCAATGGGCGCAAAATTATACGTTAGTAGGCCATTGGTGTTGTTCAATAATAAGACTTGGTTGTCTTCATTAAGATACCATATTCCATTGCCTAAAAAGGTGATGTCATTTGTGTCTATGTATTCAAATGTGGACGTTTTATATCCCAGGTCGCCTCCAATAAAGTAGATGTCGATCCCTCTATTTTTTGCATCAAGAAATTTGGGATAGATTTCACTTTGGAAATTATTATCATTGTGACAATAATAACAATCTCCTTTTTTGCCATTACAAACAGTATTTATCAATGGATCCATAAACGGATGCTCATTCATAAAAATTAATTTATGACTAAGTACCACAATACTTTTAGACGAAACGGTATCCAGCACTCCAAACAAGAACTCTTTTTGAGCTCCTACAATGGAGCTTAAGCTGTCTTGTGAATCTAATGTGATAAAGGCAATGTCATTCTTATTACGAAAATGGTACTTGTTTTTATTGGTTACTTCTCGAAATCTTTGGTCCGTAGTCCTATCATGATTGCCAATACTCCAAAGCGTATTTTTATTAGTAAGATCGAAAACTGCATTTAAATGGGCAGTGATATCATTATTTTCAAATGACTCCTCAGCAAGGTCGCCCCCTAACAAAGTCATGTCAAAATCGTCAAAATTAATGTCGTATATTTTTGAATATACGCCGTCATTAGTATCTAATCTTGTGTGCGATAAATAGATGTAATTTTCACTTACAATGGCAGTAGGGTTTTCATTCACAGAGTCTTCACTGTTGCTAGTTTTACCGCTACAACCTAAAATGAATACACTAACTATTAATATTCTCAATTCCGCGTACATATTTTGAATTTTTGGATAACCTGCAGTCAATCTCTTGTGACAATTGCCTACTTTCATCGTCGTATTCTCGTTTGTATTTTAATTCTAAAACAATATCAGTAAGTCCCATTTCAGACGTTTTATAATTTTTGAATTGAGGGTTATAAAAGAGCATATTATAATCGATCGTGATTCTAAATTTGCCACAGTCGGAAAGAAAGTACCGCCTTTCATATGAGTTATACAAGGTAGGGGTTAATATTTGAAGTTTATTAAAAAATTGGGGAGCATCCATTGTGGCTATCTCCTTTACAAGCGTTTCATAAACCTTATCTACGGCACATTTTTCAATGTTCAGATTAAAATTATTAAGATTAAGAGAAACCTTATCACCAACATCACCAAATTTTTTTTTAATTTCCAGAGTGGGGTTGTTTATTTCTGAAAAATCGTCTCCGTACCATCGAAATCGATACTTTTCTCTAATATGGTCGCCCGAAACATTTTGAGTGTAAAAGCTAAAACTCTGGTCATCTAAGTAGATGTTGTTTACAGATCTTCGTTCATATATCTCACTAAATCCATAGCTATTAGATAGTACGGTATTTTCAATAATATCCTCTACCTGCGATGCTGTGTACACAAATTTGCGCTCAAACCTGAGGTTTTGAAATACAGGTTCTGCCTGGTTTTTATCTACTACTTTTTCCAAATTCATTTCCGTACATTTTATCAATTACATTGTTAGAAACAGTGGGAATTTCTACACTATCGATCCATAGTTTCGAACCCGTTTCTATGAGGTAATCAACTTCATTGTTTACAAACAGTAAATTGGATATATTGATGCTGGCGAAGCCATATTCGCTCTTTTTCTGAAAAGCAGATATCCCTAAACGGGTTTCTTGTATGGTCACTTCGGAAAGAGATACGGTTGAGAGATCCTTGCTTACAATACCAATTTCACCACCATGGACCTGAATTCCCTTACCGTTAATGGTACTTGCCTCTCCCGCACTAATGGCTTTATCGGAAGGATTCTTGATTTCTATTCTTTCAAGATATAAAGTTGAACCTGAAACGTCAATTGCATCATTCCCAGTATTTGTAAACGTGCAATCGGTTAATGCACCGTCTACAAAGTCCCCGTCAAAGGCATCAGATTTTATGTTTTTAAATTGGGTCGTACTCATTGAAAATTGGGACCTGATAATGTTCAGTGCATCCTCACAGCGGTTTTGCTCGAACACAGAATTTGTAATTACAACATTCGATTCATGAAAATTAACAGCACCAGATAGTTCCCACATATCATTCATGGGGTTTGAAAGATTGCTAAATGTGCAATAATCAACAATTGACGTCTCCTTTGCATTGGTGATAAAGATGCCTGCGCCTGTACTATCGGAAGAATAGAACCTAATAGGGTTGTTCAGTGTTCCCTGACAAATGATGTGTGAATACGACAGTAAATAAGCACTGTTTTTAAAGTCCAAATGACAGCCTTTTTCAATGATTACTTTAAAATTTGAAGGAATAATTAGATTTTGTGAAAGTTCATGATTACCCGTTTTAATGGTTATTTCGTTCGTTCTTGAATTCACCTCAACAAAATCAAATTCTTGATATGAAGTGCGAAACGAAGATGTGTACATCTCTATGTTTTCTTTTAGATCTTTATTCTGACCATAGGGTAGCACAGCATTCTTACGAATATAATCCAGGCCTAAAATAGTATGCGTTAGACGCAACTTAGCCACATCTTGGGGATATCGAAATGTAGTCTTTTTGTTTTTTTTTGAAACAAAGGCATTTACAAACGAGGCTTTTAGAGAAAAAGTGATTTCCTTCTTTTCATTCGGCTTTACGATAGTTGGAGAAGACTTTTTATTCAGTTTTTTTCCATCCTTGTGCTCAAGGTTTAAAATTTCAACAGGAAGTGCTGACACATTGGTGACCACAATTGTTATTGATTGATCATCATACTCGCTCAGACTTGAGATAATCGCGTCAGCTGGATGAATGTTTTTTTTTATCATATTACTATTATGTTCTATGATGGAGGCATCCAAACTAATATTAAATTCCAAATTTAAGTTATTGATAATTTTATTCAGCTCCTTGTCATGACGATTCATCATATCTTTAATGAATTCAGAGCTGCTTACCAGCCTCAGTTTTTCCACTAACTTCTTTGAGTAGATAGGATCATTTTCAGCAAAAGGATAGGCAACTAAACCAGAAAGTTTTTGCCCGGAATTAGAATCGAACGAAATAGGCTCTAGCTTGCTTGTTATGGGGTTGTAATAGATCCTTAAGTTATGGTAATACAATCCGTGTTTCCCTCCAAATAAATTGCTTAGAGCGACAAAAGTTGTGAGTTTGTCAAGGTCAAAGGCTTCTGAAATTTTAATTCGACCTTCCCTAAGGCCTTCAAAAAGGTCTTTCGCAATAGTAAACTGCTTCTTTAGTTTGGGGTCTGAAAGCACCTTATTCTCATTATACACTTTTATAGGAGCGACTTTTGCAGAATGAAACACTTTAGATGAATTCCCATTAGGCAGTCTTAGCTGATATTGATTCGCTCTATCATTCCAGAGTAAAGATTCGTCAAAGGCCAAAATAATACCCTCTCGTTTCTTATTATTTTCAATAAGTATTTTGTCAAATGATTCTTCAAGTGCCATAATACCCAATGACATGCGTCTTACATCCTCATCATTATTAACGAAAACAGAGGTCTTTACAAAATCGTAACGCAGCCCTATCAGATCATGTTCCTTAACGACCTTATTAAATAACCACTCCCAGGCATAGTTACGCGTTTTGGGATCTTGTATCGAGAATTTTCTCATTCCAAGCAAGGTTTTGCCACCCTTCATTATGACTCGGTAGGACCATTTTTTTTCGTCTTTCAAATGATCGGTCCAATCTCCTTTAAGCCTCACGCTTGCCTTCAGTTGTTTTTGACCGTTTATAGTAACTTTCGCCTTAACAAGATCCTCTTCACTTGTTAACAACACTCTATTAACGATAGCGTCGTCTCTTTTTTGTTGGATCTTCTTAAAATTCTTATCGGAAATGAAAAGCTTAATATGATCTAAATCGCTCGATATTTCAACTGACGCATTTAAATTAGGTTTCAGTCCCTCTATCCCTTTGGACCTTCCTATTTTTGGCAAGAATCTTCCAGTATTTATAGAGTCGATATCTTCAAATTGCACTATTCTACCTATGTAGTTGTCATGGATCAGTTGTTTTTTAAAAATATAGTTTTCCACACCACCATTATCTTGCATTGTAAAATTACCATTGGCCTGAAAATCTAAATTTAAAAACGGATCCAAATTACGGTCCACGAATTTGAGTGAATCTTTTAGGTACACATGCAGGAAGAACCTATCATCTCTTTCTCGTTGTGTTAGTGTTCCCTTGTAGATATAGATAATGTAAGGTGTCCCATATTCTTTGACTAGGTAAATGGAAAGTGAACCATCCTTGTATATTTGATGTTCGTCTTTTTCTACAAGATCACGGTACCCATTAAGGCTGAGAATTTCTGTGGTATTCTCCAGGTCTAAAGTAGTGTCGATAGGCCCTATTGGATGACTTTCGTTTAAACTGTATTTTGTAAAAAGCAGCGTTAAAATAACTAGCAGAGCGAGAATTAAATAAATAACACTCTTCTTTTTTTTACTTTTTTTTGCGATTCTCATAAGTAATGATGCTCTCGTGGTTCAAAGGCATAAGGATAAACCTTTAGGCCTCAGTATCTACAAAGGTGATAGTAATATTGTCGTTGAGTTCCAGTAACTTTTCATTCAGGTTACTTAACTGACTAATAGAAGAAATATTAATTAGGAAATTCATCGAAATATTTTCCTCTGAAAATTGCACTCTTTTTACACTTACCTGATTGGCGTAATCCATAACTATATCACTAACGGTTTGTGTTATGGTTGCTTTTTCCTCACCTTTCAAAGGGAAAGAAAGAAGCAAGTTCTGGGTGAAGGAGCTTTTTTTGTTGAGTTTGCTCAAGACCATTATAATAACACATAAAATTACAAATCCAATGAGTGTAGGCATTAGTTGATTTGCACCCATTCCTAATCCTAAGGCAATAGACATAAAGAAATAACCTAACTCTTCCGGTTCCTTAATGGCGGTTCTGAAACGCACAATCGATAATGCTCCTACCAAGCCCAATGATAGTGCCAGGGAAGATTTAACAATCGAAATTATTATAAACGTTGTTAGCCCCACTATAATTAGCACTTTGGCTAATTGAGATCTGTTGGAGATTGATTTTCCGAATTTTTTGTAGACATAAGATAGCAGAAAAAGCAAGAGACTACAAATAAGAATATTAATAACGTAGTTTGTTATTGAAAATGATTCTTCAAGATTTAATCCTAATTGATTAACTAATTCATCCATGCCCTGTAATGTTAATTTAAACTAGGCACAATAATACAATTAATTTTAGTTTTAACACCTATGAAATCACTAATCCAGGGCTTAATTTTTGTTTTAAAACGCATGAAATTAAATAGGCAGCGCCTAAGGTTTGACAAACTTTATATCGCACTAATAAAACATCTTTTAGACAAAAATATAGACACAAACGGAGAGAGAATAAAGTATGCAAAGGTGTTAACGGAAGTATAAACTTTAGGTGTTGCAACAAGGTATTAAAAAATTTAGATACTTTTGTGACCCAAACAAAAAATAGTATGGCTAAGAATTTAGTAATTGTTGAGTCCCCTGCAAAAGCAAAAACCATAGAAAAATTTCTAGGTAAAGATTTTAAGGTTTCCTCAAGCTTTGGTCATATTGCTGATCTTCCTTCCAAGGAGTTAGGAGTGGATGTTGAAGGAGATTTTACGCCAAAATATATTGTATCTAGCGATAAAAAGACCCTTGTTAAGGAATTAAAGTCTCTTGCTAAAAAAGCCGATATGGTATGGTTAGCGAGTGATGAGGATCGAGAAGGTGAAGCCATTGCTTGGCATCTTGCAGAGGAGTTAGACCTAAAAGCTGAGAAAACAAAGCGTATTGTATTTCACGAAATAACAAAAACGGCTATTTTAAAGGCCATTGAAAATCCACGTCAAATAGATTATAATTTGGTAAATGCCCAACAAGCGCGCCGTGTTTTGGACCGCCTCGTTGGCTATGAGCTTTCTCCTGTCTTGTGGAGAAAAGTAAAAGGAGGATTATCGGCAGGACGTGTTCAGAGTGTGGCCGTTCGTTTAATTGTGCAGCGAGAGAGAGAAATTGAAGGCTTTGTTCCAGTAGGTTCTTTTCGAGTAGACGCAGAATTTATTAGCAAGGAAGGAAATAAATTTAAGGCAAAGTTGCCCAAGAATTTTGAAACAGAAGCCAAGGCTCGTGAGTTTTTAATGAAGAATATGAATGCCAATTATAAGGTTTCAGATTTGTTGAAAAAGCCCGCAAAGAAATCCCCGGCAGCACCTTTTACAACATCTACCTTACAACAAGAGGCATCTAGAAAGCTATACTTTTCAGTAGGTAAAACGATGACTATTGCCCAGCGTCTTTATGAGGCGGGACTGATAACATACATGAGGACGGATAGTGTGAACCTATCCAATGATGCGAAGGACGCAGCAATAAAGGAGATCACGTCATCTTACGGAAGTGAGTACAGTACCCCTCGAAATTACAAAGGAAAATCTAAGAATGCGCAAGAAGCCCATGAGGCAATTCGCCCAACAGATTTGTCACGTAAGACCATTGACAATGAGTATGATCAGCAACGTTTGTATGATTTAATTTGGAAACGAACCATTGCCTCTCAGATGAGTGACGCGCAATTGGAGCGGACGAATGTGAAGATTGGGATCACTGCTTCAGAAAAAGTTAGCGAACAATTTGTCGCTAATGGAGAAATGATAAAGTTTGACGGTTTCTTGAAAGTGTATCTTGAAGGAACAGATTTTGAAGAAGAAGAGCAAGAAGGAATGTTGCCAAAGCTTGTTGTGGGCGACACCTTAAATAATGAATATATTACTGCAACCGAACGATTTACAAGACCTCCATACCGATATACAGAAGCATCATTGGTAAAGCAATTAGAGGAGCTTGGGATTGGGCGACCATCTACCTATGCGCCTACAATAGGCACGATAATTAATCGAAATTATGTAGAAAAAGGAAGCGTTGAGGGTGTGGAGCGAAAATATTCACAGATTGTTTTAGAAGACAATCTTATTAGTGATAAAGCCCTTAAAGAGACCATAGGTTCGGATAAAGGAAAATTAGTTCCGACGGATATTGGCATGATCGTAAATGATTTTTTAGTGGAACATTTTTCATCCATTTTAGACTATAATTTCACAGCGAAGGTAGAGCAGGATTTTGATGATATCGCCGAAGGGAAGGAAGAGTGGAAAAAAATGATGAAAGACTTCTACGGTAATTTTCATAAAAGAGTCGAAGAAGTTTCTGAGCATGCAGAACGAGAAAGTGGGGAACGGATATTAGGCGAAGACCCGCTAAGTGGAAAGACCGTTTTAGTGCGATTAGGGAAATACGGTCCGATGGCTCAAATTGGAGCTCCTGATGATGAGGAGAAGAGATTTGCGAGTTTACGCCCCGATCAACAGTTGCATCAAATTACCTTTGATGAGGTGATGGATCTTTTTAAACTTCCAAAAGAGCTGGGCTCATACAAAGAGGAAGAAGTTCAAGTAAACAACGGGCGTTTTGGTCCCTATGTGCGTTTTGGTAAGAAGTTTATCTCACTGCCAAAAGGAATGGACCCTCTTAAAGTGGACATGACCATTGCAAAACAATTGATTGATGAAAAAGAAATAGCCGATGCGCCAGTATATGTGCACGAGGATTTGCCGGTTCAAAAGGGAACTGGAAGGTTTGGCCCTTTTATAAAATGGAACAGTATGTTTATTAACGTCAATAAAAAGTATGACTTTGACAATCTTACCGATGCAGATATTATACAGCTTATTGAAGATAAAAAGCAAAAAGAAATAGACAAGTTAATTCACGATTGGCCAACGGAGGGTATTCGACTTGAAAAAGCACGCTGGGGTCGCTTTAACCTAATCAAAGGAAAAACGAAGATAGAGTTGCCAAAAACCACGAATGCTGCTAAAATGACATTGGATGACGCCCTAGCTCTTGTGGCTAAGAAGTCTCCTAAAAAGAAGAAGGCTGTAGCAAAGAAGAAAGCTCCAGCTAAAAAGAAAGCTACGGCCAAGAAAAAATAATGATCGAGTTTTTATCACCTGTTTCCAAATCTGTTATCGCCCACAGAGAAGTCTTGCCTTCTGGGGTTTTAGGTAAACAGATTCTAATACATGCTGAAAAAGGGAAAATCCCAGATTTGAAGGATGTAAAAATTGCCATTCTTGGAATCAAAGAAAATAGAAATGATGTCGATTACATTGGAACTTCTATTTCTTTTGAAGCCTACAGACAGGAACTTTATTCGCTGTATCCGGGGAATTGGAGTCATACTATTGTCGACCTCGGAAATATTGAGAATGGAGAGACCGTAGAGGACACCTATTTTGCTGTTAAAACAGTAGTAGCGGCCTTGCTAGAAAAAAATATAATTCCTTTGATATTAGGAGGGAGCCAAGATCTCGCCTACGCGCAGTATAGAGCCTACGATAATATAGGTGAAATGGTGAACCTTGTGAATGTGGATAACAAATTCGATCTAGGTGATTCTGAGGCCAATATATCGAATCATTCCTATATGGGTAAAGTAATAGTAAATGAGCCCTATAATTTATTCAATTATTGCACGCTGGGCTATCAGTCCTTTTTTAATCCTCCTGGGGAGATTGCATTGATGGAGAAATTATACTTCGATGCATATAGACTGGGTGAGGTTTCTGCAGATATTACGTTGGTCGAGCCCGTTATGAGGGATGCCGATCTTGTGACACTAGATATAAACGCAATAAAAAGCTCAGAACTAAGTTATAATAATGCGGCTAGTCCCAATGGATTCGATGGTCGTGAAGTTTGTGCAATCTCGAGATATGCAGGAATTAGTAATCGTGTAAGATCTTTCGGGATATATGAATTGAAAAGTTTTAGTGATGCGAGAAGCGGTGCTATGCTGGTTGCGCAAGTTTTATGGTATTTTATTGAGGGAATTAATTTTAGAGTTGCAGATGAAGATTTTGATGACGAGAGTCAATACACTACGTATCAAGTCCCAATTGATGATGATGTCTTAGTGTTTAAAAAGAGTAATAAAACAGGACGATGGTGGATAGAAATGCCATTTATTTTACATGAGAATAATAAATCAAAAAGAAGAACGTTATTACCTTGCACTTATGGCGAGTATTTGAGTGCATGCAATCAGGAAGTTCCTGAACGATGGTTTAAGGCCCGTCGAAAAAACGAAGTATAACCAAACTAGAAACGAAAGCAGATTTTTAAGGGATTTTAAACAAAACCTTTGTTTATTTAAAATTTTAATAATAGGTTTACCTTCTTGAATTTCGAAAAATTTAACCTAAAACACCTATGAAGAAGTTTATTGCATTTATTGCGATTATAGCCTTTGTTTGCAGTTGTAACTCTGGAGACAGAGGAGAACTTGTTGGAGCAAAAGGTAAAAAGTGGTATCCAGAAAAACCATACGGCATGACGCTTGTTCCTGGTGGGTCTTTTATTATGGGTAAATCTGATGATGATTTTGTTGCTGTAAATGACGCGCCAACAAAGACCGTTACAGTGCGCTCTTTTTATATGGACGAAACAGAAATCACAAATGCAGAGTATCGTCAATTTGTGGAATGGGTACGAGATTCTACCGTACGATTAAGATTAGCCATTATAGCCGATGAGATGGGAGAAACACCAGGTGATGGTGGTGTTGGCGAGTTTGCCTTCATAGATCAAGAGAACGAGGAGATGACTCCATACGACCAATATATGTATGACAACTATTTTGGCATGGGTGATGATTTTTATGCTGGAAGAAAAGTAAATAACAACATTGATTTAATTTGGGACACTGCAGAGTATCCAGATGAATTTTATGCGGAAGTAATGGATACAATGTACATTCCAACCGAGGAGTCTTACAACGGCCAGCGTACTATTGATGTTACCAAATTGCTCTTCCAATACACTCAAATGGATATCGAAGGAGCCGCTAGAGACAAAACCAAGAGAAGAAAAGATTTTATTAAGAAGGACACTGTAGCCATTTATCCAGACACAACAGTTTGGATAAAAGATTTCAATTACTCCTACAATGAGCCCATGCACAATGATTATTTTTGGCACGAGGCCTATGGAGATTATCCTGTGGTAGGTGTCGATTGGAAGCAAGCAAAAGCATTTTGTGCTTGGAGAACACTTTACAAAAATTCACATCAGAAATCTAGAAACCGTAATTTTGTAAACACATTCCGTCTTCCAGGTGAAGCAGAATGGGAGTATGCGGCACGTGGTGGTTTAGCTTCTGCAACATATCCTTGGGGAGGCCCGTATGCTAAAAATGACAGAGGTTGTTTTATGGCAAATTTCAAGCCGTTGCGAGGAGATTACGCTGCAGATCAGGCATTGTATACGGTAGAAGTTAATTCTTATGAGCCGAACGATTACAATCTATATAATATGTCAGGGAACGTATCCGAATGGGTAGCGTCTTCATACGATGCTTCATCTTATGATTACACTTCAACGATGAATCCAAACGTAAACGACAAAAACAATGCCCGAAAGGTAGTACGCGGAGGCTCTTGGAAAGATGTTGCTTATTTTCTTCAGGTGAGTACAAGAGATTATGAGTATGCAGATTCAGCAAGAAGTTATATTGGCTTCAGGACTGTCCAGGATTATATGGGTACTGATGTTACCCTAAACAAAAACTTTGGAGACGCCCGTTAATCTAAAAATAAAAATAAACTTAACTTAAACTAAAAACTAATTATGGCACAAGCAAAATCAACGAAGAAACTTTTTAACATGGCTTACGGCCTAGGAGCATCTATTGTTATTATGGGAGCGTTGTTTAAAATACTTCACTGGGAACTAGGTCCACTTAACGGAGGGATACTTTTGGCAGTGGGTCTTATTACAGAAGCAATTATTTTCGCGATTTCTGCTTTTGAGCCAGTAGATGATGATTTGGATTGGGCACTAGTATACCCTGAATTATCCGGGGGTAGGTCATCAGATAATAAACAGAAGTCTGAAGACCCTGAAGGGATTCTATCTAAAAAACTAGATGAGATGCTAAAAGACGCAAAAATTGATGCTGAACTAATGATGAGTCTTAGTGATGGAATTAGATCATTTGAAGGTGCAGCAAAAGAGATGACTCCAACAACGGAAGCATTGGGTGCAACCAAGAAATACAGTGAAGAGATGGCATTGGCTGCGGCACAAATGGAATCGTTGAACAGTTTGTATAAAGTACAGGTGGAGTCGACAGGACGACAGGCAGAAGTGAACGAGAGAGTAATGGAAAATGCCGAGCAACTAAAACAACAAATGGAACATTTAGCTTCGAATCTTGCTTCATTGAATGGAGTGTATGGCGGTATGTTATCTGCTATGAGCTCTAAGAACTAGGATAGTTTTCAACTAATAATAATTTTTAAAAGAAAAAAATGGCAGGAGGAAGTCTATCCCCAAGACAGAAGATGATTAACCTAATGTATTTGGTTTTCATCGCTATGTTAGCATTAAATATGTCCAAAGAAGTGTTATCTGCTTTTGGATTATTAAACGAGAAGATAAGCAATGCAAATGTTGCTACAGAAGAAAGAAATACAGCGTTCATGGCCGGACTTGCCACAAAAGCAAAAGACGAACCAGAACAATACGCCGCCGTAAAAGATCAAGCGGATATAGTTTCATCAATTTCTGAAGAATTAGACAATTTTATAGCAAACCTTAAATCGGAATCTATAGCGAAAATAGAAGATCCATCAGATTATGAGGTCATGGATAAAGCAGACTTTTTTGATAAGCGCTTTTTTAATGGAGACAATTATAAACCAGAAGGAGAAGCTTTTATCGCTGCAATGAATAAGTACAGTAGTGAAATGAATGCTGCGTTACCTGATAGCTTATATCCAAATATCAAAAATGCAATAAGATCGAATTTTTCGACTAGCGAAGTTGAAAATCGTGATGGTAAAATGATCGAATGGTTAAATTACAACTATGAGGGTTTTCCTTTAGTAGCGTCTTTAACAAAACTTACGCAAATTCAAGCAGACATAAAAACAACGAAGAGCGAGGTGCTTTCAAAAATGTTGGCTGGAAAGCAAGCAGCATCTTTATCCTTTAGTAATTACTCTACTTTAATGAACGCCTCCAAAACTGCCTACTATACTGGTGAAACATTCGACGGAGCAATTATGTTAGGTCGTACGGATGCTAGTACTCAACCAAAAAGAGAGGAGTTAACCTTGGATGGAAGAAAGCTTGTAAAGGATACTGATTATATTATTGTAGATGGGGCCGTGAAATTACAGATTTCTGCTGGAGCTGCTGGTGATCATAAGATTGAAGGTTTCTTATATTATGGTGAAGGAGGAGACGAAGTTGAGGTTCTTGTTAATACAGGTTTTGCAACTATATCAAAACCTAATTCAGCGGTAATTGCAGCAGATAAAATGAATGTGGTGTATCGTGGAGTTGTAAATCCAATGACTGTCTCTATTCCTGGTATTCCAGACAATAAGGTGACTGCATCAGGAGCAGGTCTTGTGAAAGTTTCTGGAAGTAAGTATAATATGAGTCCAGGAAAAGGAAGAGAGGTTACGATTACTGCGAATGGAACATTGCCCGGAGGTGATAAGGTTAGTACGCCGGCTACGTTCCGTATCAAGGACATACCAAGACCAACAGGAACCATTCGTGGGGAAGATGGTGATGGTGGATGTGTACGTATGCAACGCGAAGGTATAACCAAGTCATCAATAGGAGCGGTGCTTCAAGATTTTGATTTTGATTTAAAATTGAATGTGACGGGCTTTAGTTTTAAAGTTTCGGGACAACCAACAGTGAAATGTAATGGGTCGAAATTAAGTTCACAAGCAACGAGTGCTTTGAAAAGGGCTAAGCGAGGAGAAACAGTTCAAATATTTGATATAACAGCGAAGATCGCTTCAAATTCGGGATATAAATTAAAGAAGATATCCCCGATTTGTATTGAGTTAACAAACTAGTATAGAATACGATATGAATTTTAAAAAAGTGGTTTTAAGTACAGTTGTTGTATTGTTAGGAACGTTTGGTGCGCAGGCTCAAATTAACATTCTTAATGCTACCACTCCAGATGAAATTGGAAAAAAGACTGTAGATCAGCTCTCCTATGACAATGACAAACCGCTGCCGTATGGTTATACGGATGAACGTGATGTTTTATGGTCTAAAGCGACATGGGAAATAATTGATCTTGACGAGCGAGTCAATTTTCCGTTGTATTATCCAATTGATACAAATAATATAGGCGCTGAAAGACGTTCGTTATATGATGTTTTAGTAAAGAACATCAAAAACGGAAAGATTACAGATATCTATGCCGACTCCTACTTTACAGAAAAGCGAAGTTTAGGAGATTTGGATGCTTCCTTAGTGTATCGAGATACTACAGATTTAGGTATTGATCAACTGAATGCAGGTGAGGCAGTGGACGCACAATACATAAGAGAGTTTACTTTAGATGCTGGAGATATTGAGGAATGGAGAATACGTGGGTATTGGTATCTAGACAAACGTCAAGGCGAATTAAGATATCGTTTGCTGGGTATTTGTCCGGTAGCGGGTGAAGCGAGAGCTAAGGCATTTGAGGATGACGGTTTCGACAATAAAGTAGAGTTATTTTGGGTTTGGTTTCCAGGAGCAAGAGATGTATTGCATCAAGCAAAGGCATTTAATAGAAAAAACACTTCCCAGCCAGTTTCATTTGACCATTTGCTCAACTCAAGGCGTTTCCACGGCGTAGTTTATAAAGAGGACAATGTTCAAGGGGATAGAGGAGTAAACGATTATATTAACGAAAACTCCCTGATGCAGTTAATGGAATCGGAGAGAATTCAGGATGTAATTCGAAACATTGAAATTGATCTCTGGAACTACTAATAGCTTTAATTTTATATAATTTAAACCCTCCTTTGCTTGAGCTTTGGAGGGTTTTCTTATGAACCATATATTGTTTCGTGTAAATAACTAGAAAAGCCATTCAGTTTTCTCGAATAATGCTGAAGTAGGTTTACAAAAAAAATGGCAATTTAAATTACTGAAAAGACATGTTTAATACTACTAAAATTTTGACACTATCAAAATCATTTATGATAGTTCTAATTGTTATTTGTTTAACATCCTGCTCTTTTATGCGGGATAATGCTGTGAACCTTGCTTATAATCTAGAGGCCGCCGCAAAAAAACTAAAGTCTCAAGAAATTGGAAGTGAGTTCGTAATTAATTTTGAACCTAAGGATTCAGAGGCGCCATTCACCGTTTTAATATTTTCAGAAAAGGGAGTGACATTTAATGAATTAATTGAAAAAGGACTTGATTC
Source organism: uncultured Ulvibacter sp. (assembly GCA_938083445.1). Classification (GTDB taxonomy): domain Bacteria; phylum Bacteroidota; class Bacteroidia; order Flavobacteriales; family Flavobacteriaceae; genus Ulvibacter. The sequence goes on from CALKCP010000003.1 coordinate 276,528, forward strand.
TCTTCTTGTTGAGAATATCTTTCCTCATTTATCTTATATTGATCTGAAGAATCGAGCAACACTTGTTGTCTATCAAAATGAGACAATTAGTTTTACTTCTTATTACAGGCGTTTTGTTGATGTGACTACTACCCAAATAATTAATGGTAAGGGTGATACAGATATTCTTGTGAAAACTATAGGGGTATATCCAAGAGAATTTTCTGATGAAGTCTTATCAATTGAACTACAATGAGTGTTTAAGTATAAACCTCGTCGTCCTTTTTGTTGTCTATAACCTTGAACATACACATGTTTTATTCTTAAACGGGACTAAAACGAATTTATCTTTTTTAACTATATATTAAAAATTGATTTGGTCTTATTCATTATATCTTTGTTGAGTGAAGAAAGTTGATTATATAATTGTTGGATTAGGAATTGCTGGAATCAGTTTTTGTGAACAGCTAGAGAAACACAATAAGAGCTATTTGGTAATTGATTCGGGTAGCAATGCTACCACAAAAATATCTGGAGGTGTTTTTAATCCGGTCGTTTTAAAACGATTTACAATTGCTTGGAAGGCCAAAGAAGAAATGGCAAAAAGTCTTTTGTTTTATAAAGGGCTTTCAAATAAATTAAACACCCCCATCGTACATGAAACTTCGGTGCTTCGAATTTTAAATAGTGTTGAAGAGCAGAATGATTGGATGGTTGCTAGCGATAGGATAGAATTGTCACCTTATCTAGATTCAAAGGTTTTAAAAAATAGAAATCCCAATATAAAAGCACCTTTTGGCTTCGGAAAGGTAAAAGTTGCCGGAAGAATTTTCCCTTCTCTTTTATTGGAATCATACAGAAACTATCTTCAAGAAAAGAAACTGCTTATTTCAGAAACATTCGACTATGAGAAACTTTCCGAAGAAAAAAACACCGTCTGTTACAAAAACATTGTCGCTGGAAAGATCTTATTTTCAGAAGGAATCGGTGGGCTAAAAAACCCTTTCTTCCCCAAAGGACCTTTCGCAGGAGGAAAAGAATATTTTATTCCAAATAAAGGAGAGTATGTTCTTATAAAGGCTCCCGAATTGAAGCTAAAAACCCTTTTGAAAGGACCTGTATTCGTTATGCCATGGGGAGAAGATTTCTATAAGGTAGGCGCCTCCTATAAGCGTGAGGATGCAAGCGAAGGAATTACCGAAGTATCGAAAGATATTGTTTTAACCAAATTAAAAAAAATGATTGCCTGTGATTTTGAAGTGGTGGCCCAAGAAGCTGGAATAAGACCAACCACTAAAGATCGCCGACCATTTTTAGGCTCCTTGCTTAAAAGTCCAAATAAGGTGTTTTTTAACGGCTTAGGCACTCATGGCATAATGAATGCTCCCTTCCTTGCTGAAATCCTGTACGAGCATCTAGAAAACAGTCTGGAACTCCCCAAGGAGATGGACATAAGAAGATGCGTCTAAAGATATATTTGAAACGGCATGTATCTCCCACACTTAGAGTCGTTAAGCCTACCAAATAATGATGCTTTATCACCCTACCTTATTAGGGTCGAATTTAAAAAATAAGTTAATCCAAATATTTCGCGAAATTCTTGTAATGACTGGGAGTAAAATAATGAGGGTTAAAATGATTGCCATAAAAGTGAGATTTCGACTTAGGCCAAGAAGTAAATAGGCGATTGTAAATGCAGCCACAGCGATGGCAACACCTACGGCATAACTCACATACATTGCGCCATAAAAAAAGAAGGGCTCAATTTTATACTTTGCACCGCAGTTTGAGCAACGCTCTGGCATCTTTAAGGTGTCTTTAATGACGTATGCATTCGCGTTTTTGTAGAGCTTTCCCGTATGGCAAACGGGACAAGTACTGGTAAAAATACTATATAGCTTTGAACCTCTCATATCATTTTTTTAGCGTTACAAAATTAAGCATCTTTGCAAAAATCTTTGCTACAATAGTTACATAAATGCTGAACATTCACAATCTTTCCGTTTCCTTTCAGGGAGACTATTTATTTGAGAAAATTACCTTTCAACTTGGTGCCGGTACCCGCGTAGGTTTGGTGGGTAAAAATGGTGCTGGAAAATCGACTTTGCTAAAAATTATTTCTGGAGAACAAGAATATGATGAGGGGGCGATTGCAATGGACAAGGAGACCTCAATAGGCTTTTTAAAGCAAGACATCGACTTTGAAAAAGGGCGTTCGGTACTTGAGGAGTCTTACGAGGCGTTTAAGGAAATTAAGTCTTTAGAGAAGCAACTCGAGGAAATCAATATTCAACTAGCCGAAAGAACCGATTATGAAAGTGAGAGCTATCACGATTTGATGGTCGATCTAAATGAAGTACAGCATCAGTATGAGATTCATGGGGGTTATAATTACCAAGGTGAAACTGAGCGTATTTTGCAAGGATTAGGATTTCAACGAGAGGATTTTGATAAACTAACAGAGACCTTTTCTGGTGGTTGGAGAATGCGAATCGAATTGGCAAAACTCTTACTGCAGAACAATGATATTCTATTGCTCGATGAGCCAACCAATCACTTGGATATTGAATCTATATTATGGCTTGAAGAGTTTCTAAAGAACTATGCTGGGGCGGTAGTAGTGGTTTCTCACGATAAAATGTTTCTAGATAATGTCACAAATCGTACGATAGAAATTTCGCTCGGAAAGATCTACGATTACAACAAACCCTATACACAGTATTTAGTTTTAAGGCAAGAGTTGCGTACCCTTCAGCTTGCCTCACAAAAGAATCAGCAAAAGCAGATTGATCAAACAGAAAAACTTATAGAGAAGTTTCGTGCCAAAGCAAGTAAAGCAACGATGGCGCAGTCTCTTATTAAGAAATTGGATAAGATAGACCGCATCGAGGTAGACGAAGATGATAACAGTGTCATGACCTTACATTTTCCAGTGTCAATAACGCCAGGAAAAGTGGTCATTGAGGCAGAAGGTGTTTCAAAAAACTACGGAGACACCGAAGTTTTAAGAGGCGTTGATTTAATGGTAGAACGCGACAGTAAAATTGCGTTTGTTGGACAAAACGGGCAAGGAAAATCGACACTTGCCAAGATTATTGTGGCTGAGATTCCTTTTGGTGGTGTTATGAAACTAGGTCACAATGTGCAAATCGGTTATTTCGCCCAAAATCAGGCGGATTATCTCGACGGAAGTAAAACCGTACTAGACACAATGATTGATGCAGCAAATGAAAAAAACCGATCGAAGGTTCGGGATATTCTAGGGTCGTTTTTGTTTCGTGGAGAAGAAGCCGATAAATACGTTCGGGTATTAAGCGGGGGAGAGCGTAATCGTTTGGCACTGGCAAAACTGTTATTGCAGCCGTTAAATGTTCTGGTGATGGATGAGCCAACAAACCACTTGGATATTAAATCGAAGAATGTTCTTAAAGAGGCGCTTAAGAAGTTTGAAGGGACCCTTCTACTGGTTTCTCACGACAGGGACTTTTTACAGGGCCTAACTAATAAAGTATACGAGTTTAAGGATCATAAAATCAAAGAATACCTCGGGGACATCGATTATTTCTTAGAACAACGGAACCTTGAAAATATGCGCGAGGCTGAGAAAAGAACTGTAGTGGCTAATGGCGCGAAATCGAAAACAACCTCCAGTAAGCAGGAATACGAAAATCAGAAGAAGCAAAAGTCTTTGACGAACAAACTCAGTAAAACGGAATCGGCGATTAGCAAACTAGAAAATGAGATTAAGGATATAGATCTTGCATTGGCTTTGCATTACGATAAAACCATTGCGCAGCCTCACTTTTTTGATAAGTACCAGGCGAAGAAAGAACAACTTGCAAAATTATTTAAAGACTGGGAAAATGTTAGCCTAAAGCTAGAATCATTCGCATAGTTGTATTTGTAGTTTTAAGTTAAATGTACGCTTCGAATGCACAGATTACTTTACTGAATGCCCAAACCCACTTAAAATTCTGCTAAATACCCGGCAAAATTAGTGGAACTTCAGTTACTGCAACTTAGGGCAGTAACTAAATAGAACTATGTAATGGAAGAGCACTTTTTTCAATGTCCGTACTGTTGGGAGCAGATTTCTATGTTGTTGGATGCTTCGGTTGGCAGCGAGAAATATATAGAAGACTGTGAGGTGTGTTGCAACCCCATTGAAGTGCAGTTTTCGTTCGAAGATGGCGAGCTGACTCGTTTTTCAGCAGAAAATATCGAGCAATAATATAATTGAAAAAGACTTGCATTATATGAAAACCATCGTATCTTTGCAATCCGAAATGAGTCTGACGGTATTATGAGCCGTAAGTTAAAAGCTAAGAAGACAATTTTGGTATTTACATCGCGGGATAGAGCAGTAGGTAGCTCGTCGGGCTCATAACCCGAAGGTCACTGGTTCGAGTCCAGTTCCCGCTACTAAGAAAACCAGATACAAAAGTATCTGGTTTTTTCATTTGTGAGAAATC
>CALKCP010000004.1 GCA_938083445.1 uncultured Ulvibacter sp.
TCTCCCTGAATGAGCTGTGACCCTTCTCTAAGGTAGATACTCGCCTTTTCAGTTGAACTTACATCATCATTTTTTGTGAGCGTTATATTGTCATTTACAAACAACACTTCGTCATTTACGTAAATATACGAAGCAGCACCACCGTCTGTAGGCTTAACATAAAGCTGCGCAAAAGTAGATACAGAAAATAGTAATGCTGTAATTGGTAATAGTAGGGTTTTCATTATATTTTTTTTAGAAAACATTCCACTTTGGGAGTAAAATGTTTAATTTAGGAGATAAAGATAATTATAAAAGTTGAACTTCCGCTAATTTTGTAGGAAAAATCTTTTCAATATGTTTGTAATCACCACTTTATACATATATTATTGTAAAATATGAACAAACAAAACGTACTTTTTAAACAAGGTGACAGTGTCTTGGTGCTGGATGATGATTTGTCAGGAATAGTTTCGTCGGTGAAGGGTAATTTAATCGTCATTGTTACAGATGATGATTTTGAAATGGAATTTGCTAGTTCTGAGTTAGTACGTATTGAGAGTACTTTGTCGAAACGCGATTTTATTCCGGATGATCTTTTAGGAGTTTTGTCTGAGAAAGCCGATAAGAAGATTAAAAACGTGAAACGGGTTTTGCCAAAAGAAAGAAATACTCCTCCAATGGAGGTCGATTTGCATATCCATCAATTGGTTCAAAAGACCAGAGGGATGAATAATTATGAGATGCTTACTATTCAAATAGATACAGCCAAGCGTCAACTAGAATTCGCTATCAAAAAGAGGATCCAGCGCGTCGTTTTTATACACGGTGTTGGAGAAGGTGTGCTTAAGGCGGAATTAGAATATCTCTTTAGGCAGTATGGTAATTTGCAATTTAACGACGCCAACTACCAAAAGTATGGACAGGGAGCCACCGAGGTATATATTTTTCAGAATAAAGAACCTTAATTAAAAATAGGGGTAACAGGTACCGTTCCTTGAAGAATATTCGGAAGCATTCCAAGGTCAATAAGTTCAATGATTAACTGCTCTTCATCATTAAATAGAACTAGGTTTTGAAGTATTAGACCAATGTCACTACTTAGAGCATAGGTGTGAAGAATGTACTCATTTATTGTGGTTTCGTTTGATATATTAGAATTTAAGTAATCTGGCCCAACGGTAGGGTCGGTTATATCATCTAACGGATTTAAATTTGAATTTAAGTCTTCATTACGAGTCAATACTGAATCATTATCATCGTCGTCGTCCAAATAATCAGCAATGCCATCTCCGTCTGAGTCCCGGGGGTTTGATGGGTCATCACCGAGTTCTGCTGAAGTTGGAATATTGTCGCCATCATCATCGAAGTCATAATAATTTAGCAAGCCATCCTCATCGGTATCTGTCGTATTGATTTGCTCATCTACATTGTCATTGTCTTCTAAAGTGGTTATGGTGGTTAGTGATGCAGTCCCAGAGTTGGCCAAATAGTTTTGCTGAGCTAAAGGCGAAATAGGGGGAATGCTGCTGCAAAAATAGTCGGTGGATATTCCTTCACCAAATTTACGATAATTCACGAAATTTGATTCATTAAGCGAATAATTTACGGTACCAGACTCTAAAAATAGAACGTCGGTTGTGTTCAGTTTTAATGAGATACTTTCCTGTGTGCTTGTATTAATTTTAAAGAAGACATAAGCGCCAGGACCTCCACAGGCTTGAAGATTTTGATTATCAAAATCAAAACTCGTCACAATAATGTCTCCGTCGTTACAGCTTATAAATGATACACAGGCGAATAGAATACCTAAAATTTTTTTCATTTCTATTTTAATTTTCTGTTATTTACAAAGTAACGAATTATTATAATGGAACTGTTTTCAAATTTTTATTTTTAATGTATTTTTGTTTACTATGAAAAAAGTGTACTTCGATAGCGCTGCCACAACACAACTTCGACCTGAGGTAATAAAGTGTATCTCTAATGTTTTAGAAAATGAATATGGAAATGCATCATCTACACATTCATATGGAAGATCATCTAAATCTTTGCTTGAAACATCTAGAAAAGAAATAGCTGCACATTTAAATGTGTCATCTTCAGAAATTATCTTTACTTCTGGTGGTACTGAAGCGGATAATTTGGTTCTTAACAGCTGCGTTCGTGACCTAGGCGTAACACGTATTATCTCAAGTAAGATAGAACATCATGCTGTTTTATATTCGATAAATGAGCTAGAAAAAACACATGGTATTCAGGTAGATTTTGTGAAATTAGATAGTAATGGCCGTGTTAATTATCAAGATTTAGAACGCCTACTAAAAATCGATGATAAGAAAACCTTAGTAAGTTTAATGCATGTCAATAATGAAATCGGATGTATATTAGATTTAAAGCGGGTCGCATTATTGTGCAAGGAGTATGATGTTTTATTTCACAGCGATGCAGTACAATCTGTAGGGCATTATGAATTGGATTTTTCTGAAATTCCAATTGATTTTGCGGCTGCAGCAGCACATAAGTTCCATGGGCCTAAAGGCGCAGGTTTTGCATATATACGAAAGTCGAATCGGATAAAACCATTAATATTTGGAGGTGAACAAGAACGAGGCCTACGCGCAGGAACCGAGGCTGTATATGCTATAGTTGGTATGGCTAAAGCTTTAGACTTGTCCTATCAAAACCTGGCAAAGGAAAAGGAATATGTCACAGAAATAAAAGATTATTTTAAAACAGAAATTTCAAAAGCTATTCCAGGAGTAAAGTTTAATGGGGCTTGTGATGATAATTCAAAAAGCACCTACACCGTCTTAAATATTTGTTTTCCCATACCGCCAGAAAAGGCATTAATGCTTCTTTTTCAATTGGACTTAAATGGGATTGCTTGTTCAAAAGGAAGTGCGTGTCAGAGTGGAAGTTCTAAAGGGTCACATGTTTTAAATAATGTGCTTTCTGACGAAGACCTATTAAAACCGTCGATTCGGTTTTCTTTTTGTCTATTCAATACGAAAGATGAAGTGGATTATGTGATAAAAGTTCTCAAAGAATTCACAGAAAATTAAAACTTCATTGTAGTTCGTAAGTTAAATACTCTCGGTGTTAGAAAATTCGGTATCGAATATTGCACTTTCGTATAAGCATCTCTCACAAATGTATTGGTAATTGAATTCTGAACATCAAAAATATTAAAGATTTCAGCTCCAATAGTAAGCTCTTTAAAAGCACTGAGCCAACCTTTTTCTCTTCGGTTGCCTTCACCGACAAGTAGATAAGAAACCCCTACATCTGCTCTTTTGTAATCAGGTAATCGCGTTTGGTAATCGTAAGGGTCTGCATAACTTGGAGATCCTCCCGGGAGACCCGTGTTGTAGGTTAGGTTTAGATATCCTTTTAAATTGGGAATTACTTTCACGTAATCCTGCACAAGGATTGCAAACTTAAGGCGTTGATCTGTGGGGCGTGATATATTACCACGATCCTCAATGTTCTCCTCTGTTTTTAGATAGCCAAAGCTAATCCAACTTTCGGTTCCGGGTATAAATTCCCCTTCCATTCTAACATCAAGACCATAGGCATAGGCTACCGCATTGTTTCTGGCGCGATAACGTATACGAACATTCTCTAGAGTGTACGGATTTACGTTTGTAAGTTTCTTGTAATATACTTCAGAATTCAATGTAAAAGGCCTTTCCCATAGGTTGAAACTATAGTCGTTTCCTAGTACAAGATGCACAGATTGTTGTGCTTTCACTTCCGGTCGTACGGTTCCCGTCGAGTCTCTTAGCTCACGATAAAAAGGAGGTTGGTGATAGACACCTCCCGAGAGGCGAAACAACATGTCCATTTCCCATTTCGGCTTCATTGTAACCTGCGCCCTCGGGCTAAAAACGGTCTGGCTCGTATTTGAAATACCCTTTCCGCTAACATTCCAGTTGTGCGCCCTAACACCACCATTAATCCAGATTTGGCTATTTTCTAACTCGAATTGACGGCTGTACTGAACATATCCTGAAATTCGATCAATCTGTACATCGTTCGTTGCTCTAATATTTGTGTAGGGAACGATAGGCGACGTATATGGATTGTAAGGCTGCCCGTTAATAAAGTCGGGTAGAGGAGGGCGAATAGAAAATCCTGCAGAGTCAATTATTTCGTATTCTTGAACTCGGTCACGTATATCCTCATGAGTGTATTTTAAACCATACTCCAAATTATTTTCTTCTAACTTTATATTTCCTTTGTGTTCTAGATTAAAAATTAATGCGTCCAAATCGTTTCTAGCATGCGTTAGCTGTCCTCCAATTCCTTCTGTAAATTCTACTTCACCTAAATTTTCATCTCCAATATTGGTATTCACTTCTCCAAGGCGATATTGCGCGAAGATGTCATAATGTTCTTGTTCTTGTGTTTGGTATAAGGAGGCAATTACCTTGGCCGTATAGTTTTCAGAAAAAACATAGGTCCCTTTTAGAGCCCCAAAATAAGTATCGTAACGATCTTGCTCTTGTCCTTCGTAAAAAACGAGTAAGGCAACAGGGTCAGTCAAAGTTCCAAAGTTAGTTTGGCGGGTCAATGGTTGGTAACTGTAATCATTAACGGATAGATTTCCTAAGAAGCCTAATTCAAATTTGTTGTTGAACTTATAGGTCAGGTACGTTTGAGCATCCGCAAAAACAGGTTTGAAATTCGTTTCTGTTTGCTTTGAGTTCACAAATAAACTGTTGTTTCTGTAGCGAAGCCCAACAATTGCTGTTAATTTACCGTCATTGCTTATCCCTTCTACTGCAGCACTCGCACCCAGTAAACTTAAGTCTAGACTTGCTCCAAGGTTCGTAGGTTTACGATATGTGATATCTAGTACAGAGGAGAGTTTATCACCGTATTTTGCTTGAAAACCTCCAGCTGAAAAGTCTACGTTAGACGTTAGGTCACTGTTTACAAAACTCAACCCTTCTTGCTGTCCACTTCGTATAAGAAAAGGTCTGTATACTTCAATTTCATTGACATAAACAAGATTTTCGTCATAATTACCACCTCGAACGGCATATTGAGTACTTAGCTCATTATTTCCGTTTACTCCGGGTAAAGATTTAAGCAAATTTTCAACACCGGCATTTGCTCCCGGTATTTTCCGAATTGCCTCTGGACTAATAGAAACGATTCCGGTGACCCTTTTGTTCCTTTTTGCTGAAAGTTCGACGGCGCCTATCTGCTCGATCGAAACATCCATGACGGGATTAAATTCGAAATCTGAATTTGGTTTTAAATTAATTGTGAGTTGTGTATCCTTATAGCCAACATAGGAATACCTGATACTAATGTTTTCATTGGAAGGAATCTCCAATAAGTAATAGCCGTTAAAGTCTGTGAGCGTTCCTTCTGTGTTATAGGTAACATTGGCTCCAGGAATGGGATTGTTCGTTTCATCTAACAATACACCCCTTATTGTGGCTTGCTGGGCGAATAATGCGCTGGTAGTAATAAATAAAACAACAATGAGGTGTAACGTTTTTGTTTTCAAAAGCAGTAATTAAGTTTTTTTTCTGAAAAAAGTTGCCTCAAATGTAGCACTATTTCCCACATTATCGGTTACTATTAATTTCAAATTATTTTTGGCTTCAAGAATGATATCATCAGAAAAATCATATGTTAAAACGTCTTTTTTGTAATTATATTCCATTAAAATGAAAATTCCATTTAAAGTTGCCCTATAGGAGCTAACGCCGCTTAATTCATCTTTTACTTTTAGCTGAAGTGTTTTGTTTTTGCTTATCCATCCGTCCGCTTTGAAATTCGATGCATGAATAGTTGGGGCGTCCGAGTCAGAGGCTAGAACATAGGAACCAAAGGTCCTTGTTTTTGTGAAAAGTGTGGTGCCTTTTCGGAAGGTAGCATTATAATAAGGCTCACCATAGTCGTTAACCGTTCCTATAAAGAGTTTGTCTTTATCTTTACCGTTGTAATTTGAGACATCAACACTTAGGGTAATGTTTTTGTGAATAGGTATCACATCACGATGCAGTATCAAGGTGTCAGCGCTAGCGTTGATTTCTAAAAAGGTATCTTCATATAAGCTTTTGGCTGGTATGTATATGTTAAACTTCCCCTTGGAGATTGAGGTAGCCTCGTCGGCATATATATAATCTTCTGATTCAATGTTTTTTTTATGTGTTAACTCTGCATTTCTTACTCCCTCAATTGGGATGTGAACTATTGTTTTATTTCCTTTAAAATCGGTGACTTCAATCGTATAATTTGAAGTAAATTTTTCTTCTATTGTAAGATACCCGTTGTTAATTTCAGAACGGATAATACTTAGAGGATTGTTTTTTTCTCTGAATAATTTCTGGATTCGTTGTTTGTTTTCCTTGTAGTAGCTATAGTCAATAAACCTGTTCAGGTATCTGGTTTCGTCAAAGGAGAATTTCTCATACCTTATATCGAAGGTCTCCTCCCCATTAAAAATAGTTTTTATCTGATACACACCATTTTTGTTTGACGCCCCATTTTGTTGGTCATTTGTGGAGACTCCAAATCCAATTTTACCATAAGCCGTGATATTTTCAGTTTTAAAAGAGCCGTCTTTTTGTCTTATCAAGCGCAGTTTTACACGATGCTCGGATGTGTTAATGTGAGCATCTTCACCAATGGGATATGCAAATACGGAATGTACTAACGGTTTTTTAGTATCTGGTATTTCTACACCAAAAAGCAGAGGATTCATTGGACGTGAAGCTGCATCTCTAATCTCATAATGCAAATGCGGCCCGCCACTACTGCCCGTATTACCCGTATAGCCAATGAGATCTCCTTTCGCAACTCTAAGTGCTGTTTTTTCTGGGAAGAGTTCAATCTCGTATCTTTCTTTCCCATATTGCTTCTTTTTCACGTAGTCCTGTATTGCTCCTGCATATTTTTTTAGGTGTGCATATACGGTTATATAACCATTTGGATGCTGTACATACAGGGCTTTTCCATAGCCGAAGTGGGCTACTTTTATTCTCTTCACATAGCCATTTGCTGGAGCATAAACTGGGATACCCTCGCGCTGTTCTGTTTTAATATCTAAACCACTGTGAAAATGATTGCTCCGTAATTCCCCGAAACTACCCGCAAGTTTCAAGGGTATTTCCAAAGGATTACTAAAATAATCTTTCGGAATAGTCTCTTGACAAAAAGCAGATGTCCCCGCGAAAAGCAGCAGAATAATTAGTTTCCTCATACTACAAAAATAATAATATGCTAAGAATAAAGGGAGTGATGGAGATTTATTGTTTGCTAAAATCAATATTACAAAATATTATCTAAAAGAGTTGTTTTTTGGTCTTGGTATGTTAACTTTGTAGTAGATGTATTGAAATAACAAACTTGATGAGCACGCTATCTGAAATTACTGATTCTCTTGAAAATAGAATAAAGAAGTTGGTTCAGAGTCATCTTAAAACAAAGCAAGAAAATGCGCTGTTAGAAGAGGAGATTGCAGCCTTAAGGTTGCAAAAAGAAGAATTTCACAATGAAATTGAGTCTTGGCGAAATAAACATGACACATTAAAGTTTGCAAATTCAATACTAGGCAGCGACGATTACAAACGAGATACAAAGCTCAAAATAAATGCTCTAATTCGGGAAATTGATCAGTGTATTACTGAACTTTCTGAATGATAAATATATGTCAGATCAACTTAAAATCAAACTATCAATTGCAGATAGGATATATCCTTTAACCATAAACCCTTCCCAAGAAGAAGGATTGAGGTTAGCCACAAAAAAGATAGAGGGAATGATTAAGCGGTTTGAAAAAAGTTATGCCGTTAGGGACAAACAAGATGTATTAGCCATGTGTGCTTTGCAGCTTGCCGCTAAGGTAGAGCAAAATCAGATTGATAATGTAAGTGATATAGAACAAGTTGAAGAGAAGGTAATTGCTTTGAATCAGTTGTTACAGGATCATTTATCATAACGTTCTTTTAATTAAATAAGGTTACTGCCTACATTAATATATTTTTGGTAAACTCAACGTTACATTTTTGAAAAGGGTGAGTTATAGTTGCAAAAGCGTGCCGTCTTTGAACGGATTCTTGACCAGCTTGTTAGCCCTAAACTTTATTTTAGGAGTTTTATTCAAAATACCACTATTAATGTAGGCTTTTTTATGCAAAAAAGTGAAAGAATTTAATTTTTTAGATTCTTATAATAAGACTGTTCTCCTAATGATAGGAGTTTTTAATAAAGACCTGAATTCATTTGGATCAGGATAAACTAACGAACTAAAATGGACACTATAATTATATATGTTATTATCGGAATAGTTGGTATTGCGATTGGATTTGGAGTTGCCAAGTATTTAGAAAAAAACAATGCATCACAGCTTCTTAAATCAGCTAAAAAGAATGCATCTTCTATACTAAAGACCGCAAACTCTGAAGCTGAAACCATTAAGAAGGATAAGATGCTTCAGGCAAAAGAACGGTTTATTGAGCTTAAATCTGAACATGAAAAGGTAATCTTTAGTCGAGAAAAGAAGATGTCGGACGCAGAAAAGCGAACACGTGACAAGGAGTCTCAAGCTTCCAATGAATTGGCTAAATCAAAAAAACTGAATGCCAATCTTGAAGAAAAACAAAAGACCCTCCAAGACAGAATAGCGGTGACTGAAAAGAGATCTATTGACTTGGATAAGATGCATCGCAGTCAGGTAGAACAGCTTGAAGTAATCTCTAGTCTTTCGGCAGATGATGCCAAAGGTCAATTGATGGAAACCCTAAAAGAAGAGGCTAAAACAAGTGCGATGGCGTTCATCAGAAATGCTGCTGAGGAAGCCAAAATGACCGCACAACAGGAGGCCAAGAAGATTATAATAACCACTATTCAACGCATAGGAACAGAAGAAGCAGTTGAAAACTGTGTCTCTATTTTTAATCTTGAAAGTGACGATGTAAAAGGACGTATTATTGGTAGGGAAGGAAGAAATATTAGAGCTATCGAGGCTGCCACTGGTGTAGAGATCGTTGTTGATGATACACCTGATGCAATAATCCTGTCGTGTTTCGATTCGGTACGCCGAGAAATTGCACGCCTTTCACTTCATAAGTTAGTTACAGATGGTCGTATTCATCCAGCCCGTATCGAAGAAATAGTTAAAAAGACAACCAGGCAAATCGAGGAAGAAATAGTTGAAGTAGGAAAAAGAACCATTATTGACCTGGGAATTCACGGCTTACAACCAGAGCTTATTAAAGCGGTTGGGCGCATGAAGTATCGTTCTTCTTATGGTCAGAATCTACTTCAGCATTCAAGAGAGGTTGCTAAGCTATGTGGTGTTATGGCATCAGAATTAGGACTCAATCCGAAACTTGCCAAGCGCGCCGGGCTTTTACACGATATAGGTAAAGTGCCGGAAACTGAAACTGAAATTCCTCATGCGATTTTAGGAATGCAATGGGCAGAGAAATATGGTGAAAAACCTGAGGTTTGTAATGCTATCGGTGCCCATCACGACGAAATAGAAATGACGAGTTTATTATCTCCAATCGTCCAAGTATGTGATGCTATTAGTGGCGCTAGACCGGGCGCAAGAAGACAGGTGCTAGATTCTTACATCCAACGCCTAAAAGATCTTGAGGATATCGCATTTGGTTTTAATGGAGTAAACAAGGCATACGCTATACAAGCTGGAAGAGAACTGCGTGTTATGGTAGAGAGTGAAAAAGTGACCGATGATAAAGCAGCCGAATTGTCTTTTGAAATATCTCAAAAAATTCAGACCGACATGACCTATCCTGGTCAAGTAAAGGTGACCGTTATTCGAGAAACAAGAGCAGTTAATATAGCGAAATAACGAATCTAACAGTTATATGTATTGTCAAAAAGATCCCAAAAGGGATCTTTTTTTTGTCACAAAACTAGAGATAACTCTGTTAGCCTAATTGCTTTTGGGTATTTCAATAAAACATCCAACACATTATTTTCTGGGATGAAACTGATTCATTACCGAGGTGAGGTGGGTCTTGTCAATATGCGTGTAAACTTCAGTTGTAGTGATGCTTTCGTGCCCAAGCATCTGTTGGATGGCCCGTAAATTAGCTCCATTTTCGAGCAAATGAGTGGCAAATGAATGTCTAAAAGTATGAGGGCTAATTATTTTTTTTATGCCTGCCTTCACAGCGAGTCGCTTAACAATAGTAAAGATCATGGCGCGGGTTAATGGTTTTCCTCTGCGATTTAAAAAAAGAGTGTCTTTAGCAAAGGGATTTATTTCTTGATGAACCCTGATGTCGTTTCGATAGATATTAATATATGTAATTGTTGATTCGCCTATGGGCACAAAACGCTGTTTGTCTCCTTTTCCAGTAACCTTAATAAACCCTTCATCAAAAAATAGGTCCGACATCTTTAATGTAATTAATTCTGAAACTCTCAAACCACAACCGTATAATGTTTCTATTATGGTTCTGTTTCGTTCGCCTTGAGGAGCACTTAAGTCGATTGCAGCTATTAGAGTGTTTATTTCTATAGTAGACAAGGTGTCCGGTAATTTTCGTCCAATTTTTGGGCTTTCAATAAGTTCCATTGGGTTTGTCTTCCGGTATTCTTCAAAGATTAGATAATTAAAAAGGCCTTTTAAACCTGAAATAATCCTCGATTGTGATCTCGGATTAACTTCCTTTGCGATGTGATAGATGAACTCCTGAAGGATTTCTTCGGAAATAGAAAGGGGGGATGTATCTATGGAGTTTTCTTCAAGCCACTTTAGTAGTTTTTTTATGTCAAGACTATAGCTAGCAACAGAATTGGTCGAGAGACCGCGTTCTATTTTCAAGTAGTTCTGATAATCTTTAATAATTTGCTGCCAATTCATAAAGTCATATACATCAATATTGTGAAAATAAAGATAAGCTAGAAATTTGTTTAAGCAATAGAACGATTTATTTTATCTTTGAAAAAATTAAGAACCAGAAAAAGGAATCATGAAAAAATATTTTTTAATTGTTTTTAGCATTTTAGTGACAGCGACATCCTTTGCTCAAGGAATTGACCTTGGAATTAAAGCCGGAATAAATTTCTCAAATTTAAGTGATGTTGAAGCTGGACCTTCGAATAAATCAGGATTTCAGGCCGGTGTTTTTGCAGGCTTGAAGTTTAATGATAAGCTTGGCCTTCAGGCCGATTTGTTATTTTCACAACAAGGTGCTGAATTCGATGGAGGAGCCTTTGACTTAACTTACGTCAACGTCCCAATAGTACTTAAATATAAACTTTTTAAAGGTTTAAATATTCAGGCTGGACCGCAATTCGGTTTTATAGTTGACGATAATATTAAAGAACTAACCTTTGGTCAAGAAGAAGCCGAAACTGCCGATATTTCGGGAGTTGTAGGCTTAGGATACGATTTGCTCTTTGGATTGCGAATTGATGGTCGATATCATTTTGGTCTAACAGATGTGTTTAAAAATTCGGATGGTAGCGATTCGAAAGGAGGAAAAAATACAGTTGTCTCGATAGCTGTTGGTTTTTCTTTTTTATAATTTGTAACGCTTTAGGGTTTCAATAATATTTAAAAAGCGGAAGAATACTTCCGCTTTATTATTTTATATATTTATCGAATGAAAATAATAATTATCAACGGTCCAAATTTAAATTTGCTTGGAAAGCGTGAAAATGACATCTATGGTGACGAATCATTTAACGATTTTTTCTCCAGGTTAGATGCTATGTTTGCAGGTGTGGAATTGTCATATTTTCAATCTAATGTTGAGGGAGAATTAATTGACAAACTACAAGAAGTTGGTTATTCCTATGATGGAATTATTTTAAACGCCGCAGCATACACACATACTTCAGTAGCAATAGGAGATACTGTTAAGGCTATAAATACAGCAGTTGTTGAAGTACATATTTCCAATACCTTTTCAAGAGAAGACTTTCGACATAACTCCTTTATATCTCCAAATGCAAAGGGAATTATTCTTGGTTTCGGTTTACAGAGCTACGAGTTGGCAATACAGAGTTTTTTGGATGATTAATCCTAACAGTTTCTGGTAATAAGACAATAAAAATCCTGCTTTTGCAGGATTTTTATTGTCTTATCTAATATTTCAAGTCTAAAATCTAGCTTCTACAAGTGAATTACTTCGCCATAGGCATCTGCCACTGCTTCCATAACCGCCTCGCTCATGGTAGGATGCGGGTGAATCGTCTTTAAAACCTCATGGCCAGTAGTTTCTAACTTTCTACCAAGAACGGCTTCAGCTATCATATCGGTAACACCTGCGCCTATCATGTGGCAACCTAACCATTCACCGTATTTCGCATCAAAAATCACCTTTACAAAACCCTCTTTCTTTCCAGCTGCACTCGCTTTTCCACTAGCTGAAAAAGGAAATTTTCCGACTTTTAATTCAAAGCCTGCTTCTTTTGCCTGTTTTTCGGTCATGCCGACACTCGCAATTTCAGGTGTTGCATACGTACATCCAGGAATATTCCCGTAATCAATTGCTTCTACATGCAACCCAGCGATTTTTTCCACGCATGTAATTCCTTCGGCTGACGCTACGTGGGCGAGTGCAGGACCGGGTACTATATCTCCAATGGCATAATAGCCAGGGATATTTGTCTGGTACCAGTCATTCACCATTATTTTGTTTCTGTCGGTTACTATTCCAACATCTTCCAAACCAATATTTTCTAAATTTGAAGCAATTCCAACCGCCGAAAGAACAATCTCGGCTTCAAGAATTTCATCTCCTTTTGCCGTTTTTACCGTTGCTTTGATCAATTTCCCTGAAGTATCTACTTTCTCAACGGAAGAATTTGTCATTACTTTAATACCCGCTTTTTTAAACGAGCGTTCAAATTGTTTTGACACGTCAATGTCTTCTAAAGGAACAAGGTTTGGTAAAAACTCAACAATCGTAACTTCAGTT
>CALKCP010000005.1 GCA_938083445.1 uncultured Ulvibacter sp.
ATAATTCACCCTTTTGACGAGATATTTCTAAGGTTTCTTCCTGCGGAAGGAGTTGGGCTTTGGTAAAGGGAGACTTTGACATTGGCTTTGTATTGACAGCACCAAGTTACATATTTAATCTTAAAAAGGAAAGTGAAACTATTACCTGAATAAATCCTTTATTTGACCCCACAAGGTCTTTTTCGCCAAAAGATCTTCTTCAAAAGTACCTAGGTCATCATCGTGTAGGCTATTAAATAATCTAGCTCTAATTAAATAAACCGCGGGAATTAAGAACATCATTAACGGTATTAAATAATAAATTTCTAGTTCATCATACCCACCACTTTCATTAATCAAACCCCATAATTGAAAAGAATACATTGCTATGGGCACTAAAATAATCCAATGCCACCAATGCTTGCATGTGAAAAACCAAAGTAATAAAAGATATAATGGAACTATTTTACCGATCAAATACCAAGCATAGGCATTCCAATCACGAAATCCAGTTTCTAGGGTAAAAAAAGAAGTTTCCCAAACTTTGACGGTTGGGAAACTTCTATAAGAATAAAATAATATCGGAGAAATTGCTATAAATAAGACAATAACTCCTCCAATAAACAGAGCAGCCCTACCCGTTTTGGGGCGGTCTGAGTTTATTGTCGATTTGTTGTGGATTTTGTCCATCTTCAACGTTTTCTGGCGTACAGGATGCAAATAATCCCATCCCAAAAATTGCTACGATAATCAGGTTTCTTGCTACTTTCATAATACTTGTTTTTTGTGAGGTTAATAGTACAAACCTAATACGAAATTCAACAAGTATTCTAAAAAGTTTAGCCGTATCTTAATTAGTTGTTTTGTCGTCACTTTACTAACAAAACTAAATTACGAAAATAAATGTAACGTCCTTATAATTAAGCGGTTATCCTAATTCAATCAAAGCAATCTTTTAATCACCATTTTCTCTTTTAAGGTTCTACTTCCGTTTTTATTTTTCAACAACTCTATGCTCATTTTTTTTTCAGGCAACAAATTTTCTATTTTTTCAGGCCATTCAATAAGGTTCCAATGATTCGAAAAAAGATAGTCTTCTATGCCAATATCTAAAGCTTCTTCTTCTGATGCTAATCGATAACAATCAAAATGAAATAGCTTGTCATTTTCAAGTTCATATTCATTCACAATGGAATAGGTTGGACTGCTAATTATTTCAGTTACACCAATACGCTTTGCTATCTCTTTAATAAGAGTTGTTTTACCAACCCCCATTTCTCCATAAAAAACAATAACCTTAGACGTTGCGTTCAATACAATATGATCTGCAATTCGCGGTAAATCTTTGATTTTGATAGAATTAAACATGATTTCAAATGACAGGCAAATATAACAATTATTTCGGGTAATATCCTATAATTGTCGATAAACGACATAATAGTAGGAATAAACCTACAATTATTTAGGGTCTAACACCGCAAATGGTATGACCATTTCTTCGAGAGATACGCCTCCATGCTGATAGGTATTTCTAAAATATCCAACATAGTGATTGTAGTTATTAGGATACGCAAAGAATGTGTCACCTTTAGCAAAAATGAATGAACTACTCATATTTATTGAGGGGAGGTGAATTGTCTTTGGGTTTTTAGCTACAATCACATCCTTATTTTCATACGTTAAGCTGCGACCTGTTTTGTACCTTAAGTTTAAACTGGTTTGTTTATCGCCAATAACCTTCGACGGATTCTTAACGTTAATCGTTCCGTGATCTGTTGTGATTAATAATTTAAAACCAAGCTGTGACGCCTGCTGGATAATAGCCATTAATGGGGAATTTTTAAACCAACTCTGTGTAAGTGAGCGATAGGCTTTATCTGTTGATGCCAGCTCTTTAATTACCTCCATCTCTGTTTTAGAATGCGACAAAATATCTACGAAGTTGTATACAACCGCCGTAAGATCTTCGTCCTTATGAATCTTAAAATTATCCACAAAACGCTTTCCTTGCTTTAAACTTGAGATCTTGGTATAACTCCAGTTTAACTTTAGCCCGAGACTTTTTAATTGCGCTTCAAGAAATTCTTTCTCGTATAGATTCTTTCCACCCTCATCGGTATCATTGAGCCAAAGCTTGGGATGAAGCTTTTCCATATCTGCAGGCATCATGCCACTAAATATTGCATTTCTTGCGTATTGGGTAGCTGAGGGTAAAATTCCAAAGTACATCTCTTCGCTCGCTTTTTTGTAGTGATTTGAAATGAATGGCTCAATAGCCTTCCATTGATCATATCTCAGGTTATCTATGACAATTAATAAGGTTGATTTTGAATTATTAATATGAGGTACCACTTTATCTCTAAACAACGTATGTGACATTGTGGGGGCATCTGTCTTTGCGTCGAACCAATCGGGATAGTTCTTGTCAATAAATTTACAGAACTGAGTGTTGGCTTCCATTTTTTGAGATTCCAAAATTTCAAACATTCCAGGATCTTCAATCCCTTCCAATTCTAGTTCCCAATAAACGAGCTTCTGATAAAGATCTGCCCACTCTTGATGCGAATTTACCATTGAAAGATCCATTGCGATTTTTCTAAATTCCTGTTGATAGTTTGACGTTGTCTTCTCTGAGATCAGACGTGAGTGGTCCAAATTCTTCTTTAAGCTTAGTAATATCTGGTTTGGATTGACAGGTTTTATAAGATAATCGGCTATTTTTGAACCAATAGCCTCCTCCATAATATATTCCTCTTCACTTTTGGTAATCATAACCACCGGCAAAGACGCTTCAAATTCTTTTAATTCAGAGAGTGTTTCTAAGCCACTGAGACCAGGCATGTTTTCGTCGAGAAATACAATATCAAAACTTTGCTTACGTACCTCCTCGAGCGCTTCTGTTCCACTTTGACAGGTTGTCACTTTATAGTTTTTGTTTTCTAGAAATAGGATGTGTGGTTTTAGTAAATCAATTTCATCATCTACCCAAAGTACTTTTATGTCGCTCATATATGTATATTTGTTTGGTTTTTAAAGAAGGTTTAGTTCGTTCTAGGATGCACTTGGGACAAAACAAAACTACTTCCGAATCGCTCTAGATTATCAACTATTAGTAATAATAATACGTTAAAGTTTGAATCAACATCAGAAACTTAAAATAGTAAACGATCCTATCTATGGTTTTATTACCATTCCCAATGGGCTAATTTATGAATTAATTGAGCACTCTTACTTTCAGCGCCTGCGTCGTATTTCGCAAATGGGAATGTCCTACCTCGTTTACCCTGGTGCCCATCATACTCGATTTCATCACGCGCTTGGAGCAATGCATTTGATGCAGAAAGCTGTGCAAGTACTTCGCCTTAAAGGTGTTGTGATCTCAGAGCAGGAGGAAGAGGGCTTGTGCGTTGCAATACTTTTGCATGATATTGGGCACGGGCCTTTCTCTCATGCTATGGAGCATAGTATCGTGAATAACCTGAGTCACGAGCGTATTTCTTTGTTATTCATGGAGCGTCTAAATTCTTTATTTAACAACAGATTAACTTTTGCCATAGAGATTTTTAAAAATGAGTATCCGCGAAAATTTTTAAATCAGCTTATTTCTAGTCAACTTGATGTAGATCGCTTGGATTATTTGCGTCGCGACAGTTTTTACACAGGGGTACCTGAGGGTGCTGTAAATTCAAAACGTTTAATCACCATGCTTAATGTTGTAGATGACAAATTAGTGGTTGAGGAGAAAGCAATTTATTCAGTAGAGAAATTTATTGTTGCTCGCAGATTGATGTATTGGCAGGTGTATTTGCATAAAACGAGTCTAGTTGCAGAGCAACTTTTGGTACGTGTATTAAAAAGGGCGAAGGAGTTAACGAACAAAGGAATAGAGCTTCCCGCGAGTGATGCGCTTCTGTTTTTCTTAAAGAACCCTGTTTCTGTTGACAGTTTTACTGATGAGATGCTCGTCACGTTTTCCGAATTGGATGATTATGATATTATCTCAGCATTGAAATCTTGGTCTAAAGATGAAGATTATGTGCTTCAAAATCTTTCTAAAATGATATTGAATCGAGACTTGTTAAAGATAAAATTAAAAGGGAAGCCTTTTTCACAGAAGAAAATTGATCAAGAGAAAAATGAGTTTATTAGCAGACACAAGCTGTCCGATCATGATGCCTCTTATTTTGTTTTTACTGGAACGGTTTCTAATCAGGCCTATAATATGGAGCAGGAGACAATTAATTTACTTACCAATAGAGGAAAAGTAATAGACGTGGCGAAGGCGAGTGATCAATTAAATCTTGAGGCACTCTCAAAAAAAGTAGTAAAATATTATCTATGTTATCCTAAAAGCAATTACTAAACCTTTTTTTCTATTTTTGCAACGATGAAAAGTACACTAATTCAAGTTTTATTGATTTATAATTCCGTGATTATGGCGTGTACAATTCAAATCAAAATCAATCAATGAAATTTACAGCAGCTCAAATAGCAGGTATTTTAGAAGGAGAAGTGGATGGTGATGGCGATATCGAAGTATCTAAATTGGCAAAAATAGAAGAGGGAGTTGAAGGAAGTCTAACCTTTTTGGCAAACCCAAAATACAAACCCTACATATACACTACACAAGCGTCAATTACGATAGTCGATAAAGATTTTGTTGCTGAAAACCCGGTTGAAACAACCTTAATTAGAGTTGAAAATGCATATAAAGCCTTTTCAAAACTTCTTGAGTATTACAATCAGGTGAAAATGAATAAAACTGGAATTGAACAGCCGGTATTTATTTCTGAATCAGCTTCCTATGGTGAAAATTTTTATTTTGGTGCTTTTTGTTATTTGGGTGACAATGTGAAACTTGGTGACAATGTTAAAATTTATCCGAATGTTTATATTGGTGATAACGTAACTATTGCAGACAATGTAACTGTTTTTGCGGGTGCTAAAATATATTCTGAAACTGTTATTGGAAAGGATTGTATGATCCATAGCGGAACGATTATTGGCGCCGATGGTTTTGGTTTTTCTCCAAATGAAAAAGGAGAATATATAAAGGTACCACAAACTGGAAATGTGATTATTGAAAGTAATGTTGATATTGGAGCAGGTACTACTATAGATAGAGCTACTTTGGGGTCAACACTTATAAAAAGAGGAGTAAAGCTTGATAACCAAATACAGATTGCGCACAATGTAGAGATAGGTGAAAATACTGTCATTGCTGCTCAAACGGGAATTGCTGGCTCCACCAAGATTGGAGAAAATTGCATGATAGGAGGTCAGGTAGGAATCGCAGGGCATTTAATTATTGGAAATAATGTAAAAGTACAAGCTCAAAGTGGCATTGGAAGAAATGTCAAAGAAGGGGAAACGCTTCAGGGGTCTCCTGCTTTAAATTATGGTGACTATAACAAGAGCTATGTGCACTTTAAAAATTTACCGAAAATAATGGATCGATTTAATGCTATGGAAAAATCAATAAATCATAAGTAAGGCTATGAAAAAACAGTATACCATTGCAAAAGAAATTACCTTAACAGGAGTAGGACTGCATACGGGCAAAGAAGTATCACTTACGTTTAAGCCTGCTGCGGTTAATTCAGGATATACCTTCGCTAGGATAGACATGGAAGGATGCCCAGAAATAAAGGCAGATGCCAATTTTGTTGTAAACACTCAAAGAGGTACTAATATTGAGAAAAATGGCGTAAAAATCCAAACATCTGAGCATGTTTTAGCAGCCCTTGTAGGAATGGGAGTAGACAACTGTCTATTAGAATTAAATGCTTCTGAACCGCCCATTATGGACGGTTCATCAAAGTTTTTCGTTGAAGCTATTGAAAAGGCTGGCGTTTTGGAACAAAATGCTTTCAAAGAAGAATACGTTGTAAAAGAAGTCATTTCATATGTAGACGAAGCATCTGGAAGTGAAATACTTGTGATGCCTTCTGATGATTACCAAATAACGGTCATGGTCGATTTTGAAACAAAAGTTCTTGGAACCCAAAATGCGTCTATTCGGAATATTTCTGAATTTAAAGAGGAAATCTCAGATTCAAGGACCTTTAGTTTTTTACACGAAATTGAAATGTTATTGGAGCATGGACTCATTAAAGGAGGTGACCTTAATAACGCAATTGTTTATGTGGATAAAGAACTATGTCCTAAAACCATGGAGAAATTAAGGTTGGCATTTGGCAAAGATGAAATCGCTGTAAAACCCAATGGCATACTAGATAACTTGACGTTGCATCACCCTAATGAGGCGGCACGGCACAAGTTACTCGACGTAATTGGTGACTTAGCATTAATTGGAACCCCGATCCGTGGAAAGGTTATTGCAAATAAGCCAGGACATTTTGTAAATACGGAATTTGCAAAGAAGCTTTCGAACATTATTAAAGAGGAAAAGAGAAAAAAAGTACCTCAGTTTGATCTCACGAAAACCCCGGTCAAAGATGTCAACCAGATAATGGAAATGCTGCCACATAGACCGCCATTTTTATTTGTAGACAAAATTTTAGAATTGACCAACAATCATGTTGTAGGTCTTAAGAATGTATCGATGAACGAGCCGTTTTTCGTTGGGCACTTCCCAGGAGCACCCGTAATGCCCGGTGTTTTAATTGTTGAAGCAATGGCCCAAACAGGCGGGATACTAGCTTTGAGTACGGTTCCCGATCCTGAGAATTACCTTACTTATTTTATGAAAATTAACAATGTGAAGTTCAAACAACAAGTGCTTCCTGGAGATACTTTGATTTTTGATCTTAAATTAATGACTCCAATTAGAAGAGGTATTGTTCTAATGAATGGACAAGCCATTGTAGGAGGGAAGATAGTGGCAGAAGCAGAGTTAATGGCGCAGATAGTAAAAACAAAAAATGCCTAAAAAACAAGAATAATAATAAAAACGCATGAATCAACCTTTAGCTTATGTCCACCCGGGCGCGAAAATTGCCAAAAATGTTGTTATTGAACCTTTTACAACCATTCACAATGACGTTATTATTGGTGAAGGAACTTGGATTGGTTCAAATGTAACCATTATGGAGGGTGCTAGAATTGGTAAAAATTGCAATATTTTTCCAGGAGCAGTAATTTCGGCAATCCCTCAGGATTTAAAATTTCAAGACGAAGACACAACCGCAGAGATTGGTAATAATGTTACCATAAGAGAGTATGTCACTGTAAATAGAGGAACAGTAGATAGAGGCAAAACGGTGATTGGAGATAATTGTTTGATTATGGCCTACTGCCACGTCGCACATGATTGTATTGTTGGAAAGAATTGCATCTTTTCTAATAATAGTACCTTAGCTGGCCACTGTACTGTAGGGGATTATGTGATTCTTGCGGGTATGACGGCAGTGCACCAATTTTGCATGATTGGAAACCATGCATTTGTAACAGGAGGCTCACTAGTTCGTAAGGATGTTCCACCATTCGTAAAAGGTGCAAGAGAACCTTTATCATACGTTGGTATCAATTCGATTGGGTTGCGACGCAGGGGTTTCACTCCAGAAAAAATCAGGGAAATTCAAAATATTTATAGATTGTTATATCAAAGAAATTACAATACTACGCAAGCTTCAGAGATTATTGAAGCGGAAATGGAAGCAACTCCCGAAAGAGATGAGATTCTTCAGTTTATCAAAAACTCAAAGCGTGGTATTATGAAAGGATATTTTCAGAGGTAATATATTTACAAGCGTCCTGACGCGTCACTTTTAGAATAAATAACTAAAATTAAGATAGATTTTATGGCTACAAGCTCAGATATTAGAAAAGGATTATGCATTAAGTACAATAATGATATCTACAAAATAATTGAATTTTTGCACGTAAAACCGGGTAAAGGTCCAGCTTTTGTGAGGACCAAACTTAAAAGTGTTACTTCAGGTAAGGTTATAGATAATACGTTCTCTGCGGGTCACAAGATTGAAGATGTTCGCGTTGAAACGCATAAGTTTCAATACTTATACAATGAAGGTGATACGTATCATTTTATGAACACTGAAGACTATTCTCAAATTCAGTTACAAAAAGATACGCTCGATTCTTCCGATTTAATGAAAGAAGGTGAAGTTGTTACTGTGATTATTAATTCTGAAGACAGCATGCCACTATCAGTGGATATGCCAGCACATGTTATTCTAGAGGTTACTTCAACTGAACCAGGTGTAAAAGGGAATACGGCTACCAACGCAACGAAACCTGCAACGGTTGAAACAGGAGCTGAAGTAAAGGTTCCTTTATTTATTAATGAAGGAGATAAGATAAAAATAGATACCGACAAGGGTCATTATCAAGAGCGAGTAAAGGAATAAACTTTTTCGTATGTTTTTTTCAAAATAATTGAGTTGTACTAAATGAATTTTAATAAACCACAGAGGCTAGAAGAAATTGCGGCGATTTTAAATTGTGACTATGTAGGTCATGTTGACTTTCCTGTCCTTGGGTTAAATGAAATACATGTAGTACGGCCTGGTGACATTGTTTTTGTTGATCACCCAAAGTATTATCAGAAAGCCTTAGATTCACTGGCAACGATCATCTTAATTAATAAACAAGTCGATTGCCCTGAAGGAAAAGCGTTGTTGATTTCTGAGGATCCCTTTCGTGATTTTAACACATTAACGAACCATTTCAATCCGTTTAGAGCTGCTAGTTCTGTTAGGGCGGAAACTGCAAAAGTAGGTGTACACACCGTGATCCAACCAAATGTATTTATTGGAAATAATGTGGTTATAGGGGATCATTGTCTTATCCATCCCAATGTTTGTATTTACGACAATACGATTATAGGAAACAATGTTACAATTCATGCAGGTACTATTCTCGGGTCAGATGCCTTTTATTACAAAAGCAGACCAGAGTATTTCGATAAATTGAATAGTGGTGGTAATGTGGTCATTGAAGATAATGTTGATTTAGGAGCGCTATGTAGTATCGATAGAGGAGTTACCTCTTCTACTACCATTGGAGAGGGAACAAAAATAGACAATCAGGTACATATTGGACATGATACAGTAATCGGGAAGCGTTGTTTAATCGCATCCCAAGTAGGGATTGCAGGTTGTGTCATTATGGAAGACTTTGTAACTGTATGGGGACAGGTAGGTATTACTAGTGGTGTCACGATAGGAGAGAAGGCCGTTATTTCTGCTCAAAGTGGTGTAAGTAAATCATTAGCGGGACACAAATCGTATTTCGGTACACCAGCAGAAGATTTTAGAAAAAAGTATAAGGAATTAGCATCCATACGTTTAATTCCAGGTATTGTAGAAAAGTTAGATAAAATAAAATGAGTAAGAGCGCGAAAGAAGTTGTAAGAGACTTTTACAGGTCGGATCTACTAAAGGACAAAACGATCTTAGAAAAATATTTTCATCCAGAGGCAATTCTTATTTGGAATAGCGATGATGGCTTAACCATAATGCATAATGAAGACCTTATGGCCTTCTTTTTAGAAATTCGCCGTACCTATTTCGACTTACGTCTTGAAGTAAGCCATTTATTGGCAGACGAAAACCATGTAACAATCAGGTATAAGTATTACGTAAAAACGATTGAGAATCCTGAAGAGGAACTTGGGATAGCCCATTTTATTGGCATTTGGGAGGTTAAGGATGATAAATTATACAGGGGCTATCAAATAAGCCAGCCTGTAACAGAAAACGATGATACTTCAGAGTCTTATAGCAAGGTTAAAGTATAAAAAAGATTCAATTATTCAGCAAAAAAAGTATCTTTGCGCCCTGCTATAATAGCATTACAGTATTAAATAATTTCAGTAATAATTCATAGATTTTAAATTCAATGAGTGTTCTAGTTAATAAAGATTCAAAAATAATTGTTCAAGGATTTACAGGTAGTGAAGGAACTTTTCATGCCGAGCAAATGATCGCTTACGGCTCAAATGTTGTTGGAGGCGTTACACCAGGAAAGGGCGGCCAATTACATTTAGAAAAACCAGTTTTTAATACTGTTGAACAGGCGGTAAATGAGGTAGGGGCTAATACCAGCATTATCTTTGTACCACCGGCCTTTGCTGCAGATGCGATTATGGAAGCTGCCAATGCTGGAATTAAAGTTATTATTACGATTACCGAGGGTATTCCTGTAGCTGATATGATTAAAGTTGCTAATTACTTGAAAGGTAAAGATTGCCGCCTTATAGGACCTAACTGTCCTGGAGTGATCACTCCAGGTGAAGCAAAGGTGGGTATTATGCCTGGCTTTGTTTTTAAACGGGGTACTGTTGGTGTTGTTTCTAAATCAGGAACCTTGACATACGAAGCAGCCGATCAGGTTGTAAAACAAGGATTAGGTATTACAACGGCTATCGGTATTGGTGGTGATCCTATTATTGGTACAACAACAAAAGAAGCAGTTGAGTTATTAATCAACGACCCAGAAACGGAAGCGGTTGTAATGATCGGTGAAATTGGAGGGCAATTGGAAGCCGAT
This sequence comes from uncultured Ulvibacter sp., assembly GCA_938083445.1. Lineage (GTDB taxonomy): Bacteria > Bacteroidota > Bacteroidia > Flavobacteriales > Flavobacteriaceae > Ulvibacter. The sequence goes on from CALKCP010000005.1 coordinate 10,453, forward strand.
GCAGCTCTTTGGTACAAAGCAAGTGGAAGTAAGAAGCCAATTATTGGCTTTATTGCTGGAGAAACTGCTCCAGCAGGTCGCACCATGGGACATGCAGGTGCCATTGTAGGCGGAAGTGATGATACGGCTCAGGCAAAAAAGAAAATTATGAAGGAGTGTGGTATCCATGTAGTTGATTCGCCAGCGGAAATTGGGAAGAAAGTAGCGGAAGTACTCGGGTAGTGCACGAATAACGATAAAAAAAAGCCTTGTGATTTTCACAAGGCTTTTTTTTATTTTTAAATTGAAACTCTAAGGAAGAGGTCTTCAAATGATTTTTTAAGAGGACAAAATAAATCACACATGAATATGGCAATAGCGTATTATCTTATTATCTTAGTCCCTAAATTTATTTTTATTTAAGTGTATGAAACTATTAGAAGGTAAGACTGCAATAATCACAGGAGGAAGCCGTGGTATTGGAAAAGGAATTGTTGAAGTATTTGCAAATCATGGAGCGAATATTGCTTTTACTTATAACGCATCTTCTGAAGCTGCTGAAGCTCTAGCCAAAGAGGTTTCTAAATTAGGAGTTATAGCAAAGGCTTATAAGAGTAATGCTGCTAGTTATAGTGATTCACAGGAATTGGTTGCTCAGGTCTTGAAGGATTTTGACAGCATTGATATTTTAGTGAATAACGCTGGTATTACGAAAGATAATCTCCTAATGCGCATGTCTGAAGATGATTTTGACAAAGTGATTGAAGTAAATTTAAAATCTGTTTTTAATATGACAAAGGCAGTACAGCGCACGATGTTGAAACAACGAAAAGGGTCTATAATAAATATGAGTTCTGTTGTCGGCGTTAAAGGGAACGCAGGACAAAGTAACTATGCTGCATCAAAGGCAGGTATTATTGGTTTTTCAAAATCTATGGCCCTCGAATTAGGTTCAAGAGACATTAGATCTAACGTGATCGCCCCGGGATTTATTGAAACTGAAATGACAGCGAAACTTGACGAAGTGACGGTGCAAAGCTGGAGAGACGCAATTCCACTTAAAAGAGGGGGTTCCACTCTCGATATTGCCAATGCCTGTGTGTTTCTTGCCAGCGATTTATCTGCCTATATTACGGGACAAGTCCTTAATGTGGATGGCGGAATGCTAACATAAAGCTTAATTTAAATTAAAAATGAAGATGTTATAACGGCATCTCTTCCTCAAATTGACAGCAGAAACCATACTTTATATAATCACAGCAGGAATAATTTCTCTTGTGTTTTCAATTTTTATATATGGCTACAAAACAAAATACAGTCGGTCCCTAAAGTGGATGCTTGGTGTACTTCGTTTTTCTACCTTGTTCTCAATTTTGGTTTTAATTATCAATCCGAAGTTTGTAAGCGAGACATTTACAATAGATAAACCAAAGCTTCCTGTAGTAGTAGACAACTCTGCTTCTGTAAGGGCATTAAACCAAGTCGAGAATGTAAATTCCTTAATCAAGTCATTGAAGGGAAATCAAGCCCTCAACGATAAATTTGACCTTTCATTTTATTCCTTTGGAAGTAATTTAAGGGATTCTGATTCTTTAACATTTACTAAAAAAAACACGAACATTTCGAGAGCTTTAGGTTCTGTAAATGAATTATTTAAAAACCAAACGGCACCTACACTTCTTATTACCGACGGAAACCAAACCATTGGCAGTGATTATGAGTTTACTTCTTCTGAGCTTACTAATGAAGTGTTTCCAATAATTTTGGGTGATTCTATTACATATACCGACATAAAAATTGAATTACTGAATACAAACAGGTATGCTTTTTTGAAAAATCAATTCCCTGTTGAAGTACTATTGGTTTATGCCGGAGAATCTTCAATAAGTTCTGAGTTTATCGTGCAACAGGGAAATTCAATTATCTATAAAGAAAAGCTGTCTTTTTCATTGAACGACAATACAAAGACAATTTCTTTTACAATACCTGCCTTGGATGTGGGGTTACAAAAATACAAGGCGCAAATACTCCCATTGCAGGACGAAAAAAACACCACAAATAACAGGAAGCAGTTTGCTGTCGAGGTGATTGACCAAGCCACTAATGTCTTGGTAATTAGCGAAATAACCCACCCAGATCTGGGGGCTTTTAAGAAAGCAATAACCACTAATGATCAACGGAGAGTAATCTTTAAAAGACCATCTGAGGCAATTTCAATATTAAATGATTACCAAATTGTTTTGCTTTATCAACCAGACCGAAATTTTAGAGGTGTCTATTCAGAAATCGCCAAATTGAAGAAAAATACTTTTGTGATTACAGGACTTCAGACCGATTGGAATTTTTTAAACAATATTCAGGAAAACTACATTAAAAACGTGAATAATCAGTCAGAAGACGTTTCAGGCTCATTAAACCCTAACTATGGAACCTTTGCTATTGATGATATTGGTTTCGCTAGTTTAAAGCCTCTGAAGACGCTATTTGGAGACCTTGAGATTCTTGCACCACACGACATTGTGTTGGAACAGTATATTGACGGGATAGCAAGTGAGTCTCCTATGCTAGTAACTATGGAGGTAGATGGTGTTCGTCATGCAATATGGGACGGAGAAAACATATGGAAATGGAGGGCTCAGTGCTTTATTGACACGGATAGCTTTGAAGATTTTGACGATTTTTTAGGAAAAATGATACAGTATTTGGCATCAAATAAAAGGCGTAGTAGATTGGAAGTGACCAACGAAGGATATTATTATAACAACAACTCGATAAAAGTTTCTGCCCAATATTTCGATCAAAATTTTATTTTTGATTCAAGAGCGTCGTTGCTTATTACGGTAACCAATTCAGAAACAAAAGATAAAATTGTATTGCCAATGTTGCTGAAAAATAATTTTTATGACATTGATTTAAATAGTTTAAGTGCTGGAGAGTATCAATATACCGTTGCTGTATCGGACCAGACGGTAATGCGCAGCGGTAATTTTACTATTTTAGATTTTGATGTAGAGGAACAATTTTTAAATGCGGATGTAACAAAACTTAATAAGCTTGCGACCAATACAGGGGGAAAGGCATTTTTTATTACTGAAACTTCAGAAATCTTGAGTGCTTTAATCAAAGATGACAGCTTTCAATTAACACAGAAAAGAGCGCAAAAAGTTGTACCTTTGATCGACTGGAAATACCTCCTCGGACTTATTGTTTTTTTACTTACTTCCGAGTGGTTTTTGAGAAAATACAACGGACTTATTTAATATTAAATTTATAAAAAAAATGGAAAAATTGCCTAAAGTTGGAGTGCCTATAATTGTTTTTGTCATTCTATTAGTAATAGTGCTAGCCAAATCGGCTGTTACAATCGATTCTGGAGAAGCCGGAGTACTTTTTAAGACATTTGGAGAAGGTGTCGTTATTGATGAACCGCCTATGAGTGAAGGATTTCATATAGTAGCGCCATGGAATAAAGTATTTGTCTATGAAGTGCGCCAACAAGAACTCTTTGAAAAAATGAGAGTACTTTCATCTAATGGATTGGAAATTCAAATTGATGCTTCTGTGTGGTACGAGCCGGTGTATGCTAGCTTAGGTAACCTACACCAGTCTCTTGGTAAAAATTACTTACAGCGTGTTATTCAGCCTGCAATACGCAGTGCAGCAAGAAGTGTTGTAGGACGTTATACTCCAGAGCAATTATACTCTAGTAAACGTGATGCGATTCAAGATGAAATATTTGATGAAACAAAGGTTATTTTAGAGAAACAATTTGTTCAATTAAATGAAGTTTTGGTAAGAGATGTAACACTGCCAAATACTATTAAAGAGGCTATTGAGCGTAAGCTAAGACAAGAGCAGGAATCTTTGGAATATGAGTTTAGACTTGTTACAGCTGCTAAAGAAGCAGAAAAAGTAATTATTGAGGCAAAGGGTAAAGCAGAATCAAATAGGATTCTAAGCGCATCATTGACTGATAAAATTCTTCAAGACAAAGGTATCGATGCAACTATAAAACTATCAGAATCTCCAAACACGAAAGTAATTGTTATCGGATCGGGAGAGAGTGGTATGCCCTTAATTTTGGGGAATAACTAACTAAAGAGCATTGTTATAAAGGAAAAAACCCACTTCTTAAATGAAGTGGGTTTTTTAATGCTCACAAATAAGAATTAGTTCACCTTAATTTTTTTTACAACGGTCTTATTTTTAGACGAAATAGTAAGAAAATAGAGCCCTTTGGCGACTTCTGGAAGTTTAATATCCACTTTTCCAGTTATATTTTCTGAGTCTATTGTTTTGATAAGTTGCCCTGAAATGTTGGTAAAACTAACTAGGTTAATATCCGTATCTCCAGAATATTTTAGTGTAAATCTACCGCTATTGGGGTTTGGGTAAATACTGATATCGTCTTCAGAAAATGAATGTGAACTTATACCTAATTCGGCCTCATATAGTTGAACTTCAGCTAACTGTATACTAGGAAACCCAGTACCGCCACTCGGATCGCAAGGAGCCGTGAACTGTATACGATAATAACGATAGGCATTCGTATTTGTAATTTCATAAAGTCGCGTTCTAAATCTGTCTATGAGGCATATAACAGCTTCGGTATCAATAAAGATGAAATTTGTTCCATCTGCTGATCCGCTAACTTCAAAATCTATTGGATCTCTTTCCGGAAAGTCATTTGCCGTTGTGATTTCGATATAATTGGCTGTGGCCAAAGTGGCACCCAAATCAACATCAAAGCCCATACCATCGGCTAACTCAAAATCTAAAAACTTGGTGCTTATATCTCCATCAATAATTTTGTCAACTTCTTCTCCTGTGGGTGAGGTTACAATTCCAATAGATGTTATTAGCATGTCAGGATCAAAAACAGGCACACCTTGGGCGTTTGTTATCGAAACAAACAAGAATGACGTAGCTAGAATAATTTTTTTCATTTTCCTTGGTTTTTTCAAATTATCAATTAAATATAGACATAATCAAAACACAAGGCAATAGATACGGTTTTATTTAAAGTGTCTTGGGCCTATTAGAGACGCAGATTTAGGACCGTTAAAGAAGAAATACAGTCGTTTGAGGACAGGAAAATTATCCCTCCTGTAGCTCTTGGGCTTGATTTACCCAGTCATCACGTTCAATTCTTCCAGGGAAAAAATCAATGAGCTTCGTGATAATCATAATGTCTGATCCGTTTAATCTTCTTAATTGATCGTAATTATAAATGCCAATTTCGTTAAGCTTAAGCTCGATATAGGGGCCAACACCGCTAATTTGGGTTAGGTCATCTTTAGAGCTATTGTTGCCGTAGCCCAAACGATCAAGATCCAGCTCTGGCTTTGATATATTATATGTAACATAATTCGATCTTGCCTTTTCTGCAGAAACTTTTTTATCTACATGAAGATTCATCGTCTCGATTATATTGTTTTTTACGGTTTCTTCAATCCTTGGTTTAAGCTCAGTATAGAGCGTGTCGATATTATTTATATTTCTTTGTCTTATGGAATCGTTCACTTCTTTCTTTAATCTGCGAATCAATCCATTGTAGTGAAGCTTTTGAAACCACCAAGCAGAAAAATACCCAATAAGAAACGTACTTAGCATGAGTAGAAACACAGCAAGAAGTTCTGGCATTTGATTTGTAAGTTCTGTGAGCTTATTCATATATCATATTAATAGAATACTACTGTAATTCGGCGATTAGCCATTATGTTTCCGCCGCTACCAACTAACGGTTCTGTTTCTCCTTTAGATGAATACTTGATTCTAGACCTGTTTATACCTCCTTTATTTACAAGGTAATATCCCATTTGCTTGGCGTAATTTAAGGCAGTTTCAAAATTATCAATGTCACTTCCAATGTGATCGGTGTGTCCAATTAATTCAATTTTTATTTCCGGATATTCTTTTATTATTTCTTTTAAATCATGTAACAGAACCTTTACATTTTGGTTGACTTGAATGCCAGCATGGGAGAATTCAGGGTAAACATCTATTGATTCTGGAAGTACTGGTTTTAATTTTTTTATTCGTTTTTCGTCGATTTCTTTAAACCTAATTAACACACTATTTTTAAATACCCCCTCTTTATTAAATTCAATGTCCTTAATCACTGATTTTATTACAATTTTATCTGAATCAACTCCAGCACTTAGAAGTATTCCTTTTATCTTAAGGCCTCTTTGAACACCAATGTTAGGGTAGACAGAGTTTTCTGAAGCACTGTAAATAGAATTAATTTGTACTTCTTTATTCGGGTGCTCTTTGAGATATGTTTTTACTTTATATTTAAAATTAAGGACAGTATCAGGAATAAAGACTGCACTATTATTTTCACTAATCGAGATACCTTCGTTAAAAGAAAAAACAGTATCTCCATTAAAATTGATCGCCTTTAAGCCTTTTATGCTGGCTTTGATTTTGTTAAAAGAGGGATCTTTTTCCTGAATCGTATCTTCTATGAAATGTTCACTTAAAGCCTTATCGATCGATATATTTGTCTCGGTAGGAAGGTTTAGGATAACATCCGAATTCGTAGGTTTGATTAACTCAATGTTTGCTGAAGAAATTCGATTATCCGTTTTAAAGGTCGAATAGAGCCAAAGGCCAAAAATTGACCACACTATAAAGACTGTAAATGAAATTAAAAAATGTTTCAATCTGATATGATTTTCATTTACAATGGGTTGTATGATGAATTAGAATAGTAACAAATTTATGAAAAATTGTTGCATATTTTTAAAATTAGAGCGAGTGATTTTCAGAATTAAATAGATATGTCTTCAAGGAATTTTATTTAAGCAACAATAGAGGCCCTAAATTGTGTGCTTTTTACTATACCAAACGAGGAAAATACCAACAGTCGTAACAGATATTGGTAGTATTAATTGACTAGAATCTACATTTTCCATTATTCCGCTAATGGCGAATATGTAGACCTGATGCGCTATGATTCCTAGCAGCGAAACTATGAATAGGTTCGTTGTCCATTTTCTTTGTAATAGGAACCCGATCGAACCAAAAAGTCCAGCAAGTACTGCGAGAAAAAAGGCAGCAGTCGCCCAAGCCGGTTTGTTTTCATACATTTCCCTTTCGACTTGAGGTAATACTGCTTTCATATCATCGGTCATAAGAACTTCGGTCAAAAAGGAGGTTAGACCCATAATATTCCAAAGCAAGGCAAGGAAACCAATAACCCAATACCGGAGACTTGTTTTTTTCGAGAAAGACATTTTAGATTTTTATTAAGATGGTCATCAATAAATATATTCATTTTATTAGAAAATCTGTTCTTTCTAACTTTTAAAATTAGCTATTGATTATTAGATTCCGTAATTTCATACTTCATTAGGTATAAAAATTAGCTAGTTAAAAATGAGCACTATCCCCAAATCAGCGTTTAAGTTCCTTGAAAAACTAAAGAAAAATAACCATCGGGAATGGATGCAGGAAAACAAAAAAGAGTACTTAGATGGTGAACAAATATTAAAAAAATTCTATGCCCAAGTTGAAGCAGAACTGAATAAAGAGGACGATATTGCTAAGTTAAAGGTGTTTAGGATTCATAGAGACGTTCGCTTTAGTAAGAACAAAACACCGTACAATGTTCATCGCAGCGTTAGTTTTAGTAGAACGGGAGCTCATAGAAGAGGAGGCTACTACCTTAGATTAGAACCTGGAAACTCCTATATGGCTGGTGGATTCTTTTCGCCAGAATCTGCCGACCTCTTGAGAATTCGAAAAGAGTTTGAAATGGACGCTACTGAAATCAGAGATGTTTTGAAGCAACCGGAGTTTGACCAGGCCTTTCATGGGTTTGTCGAAACTTATGCTGTAAAAACTGCACCAAGAGGTTTCAATAAGGAGGACCCGAACATTGATTTAATTAAATTGAAGGGCTACATAGTATCTCATAAATTTACAGATGCGGAGGTTTTCTCACCAAAATTTAAAGACAATCTCGTAAAACATTTCTTGTTACTGAGACCCTTCTTTGATTATATGAGTGAAATCTTAACAACCGATTTAAATGGGGTTTCGACCATTGATTGATCTTAGACCTCATTAGAGTAAACGATCATTCAAATTTGAAATACAACATGATAGCGTCAAATTGATAAAAACATCTCAAGTTAGGCGTGTTCCAACAATTGAATATTACTTTTAATGCGCTCTTTTATAAGGTTCATCATGCGTTTGTTTAAAGCAGAATAGTTTTGAGTATATGCCTTATATTCCTGAAGTGTAAACTGACCAATTATAATACCCTTTAGGGAACTCCTAAACTTCGAGTCTCTGAGAATAGCGTGCTCTACAAAATCAAGACGCTTTTGAACAGAAAGGCCGTAAAAGACATTTTTATGCCTACGAACATATTCCTTAAAAACAGCAAGGAGCAAGTCATTTTGAAGCTTAGCAACGGGTCTTAACGTTGCGTTTTGAAAACATTCATCATCAGACATCATAGCAGTGACCTTTGCTGAAGGAATTTCTGGGCGAATGATAGGGAGGGAGGTGTCGCGGGTTTCCATGGGGGTTCATGTTTCTTTAAAGGTACCTAATTAGACAGTAATTGTACTTTTAAAAAAAGTAAGTTATAAACATTCATTTAAACAATTATTAAGGGGCTCGTGCAGATACAAACCCCTAAAAGATACTTTTGTTCTTATAGATTAGTCTTTTTTCAAAAACGCCTCCTTCGATTTAATGGTTGGCTTAGCAATGCTGTTCTTCACTAAAAAGGCATCGAACTTTTTACCCTCTTTATCCAATATTGCAGTGTATTGTTTTTTTGCTGTTTCGAGTTCTTCGGAAATTAATTCAAAATTGAGCCTATACCCACCTGAAACGCGATCAAAAGTAGTAGCCACATTACTATAAAGTTCTCCCATTTTCTCCCGCAACTCTGGATCTGCAGAAGCCACATAGTTGTCTCCTGTTGTAATGACAAGAGTTTTACGCAGCTCTTCCAAAACATTATTTAACTTGTCTGCAACTTTTGCGCCTTTAGGATTGTCTTTAACCACCTCTTTCGCCTTCGATTGGATAGTATTTATCTCATAAACCAAATAGGCCAAATCTTCAACCATAGTAAACAAAGTAGCGGTTAGAGCCTCTTGTTCTTTCCTTTCTTCTATAGTAGTAATAGCCTTTTTATCGTAGGCCGTTTCAATAATGTGTTCGAATTGATCTTTACCTTTGGTTATTACGACCTTGTACTTTCCAGCAGGAGCTCTTGGAGAAGTAAAACCTCCGAAAGATAAGGTCTTTGCTTGCGCCATCTTTGGATTACTCGTATTAAAATTCCAGTTAACTACATTAATCCCTTTTGATTTACCGGGATCAAGAGACGTAATTTTATTGCCTGCCATGTCTTGTACTTCCATGGACATTTTTCCAAATGTATGCCTCTTCTTGAGGTAGTATACAATGCGAGCGGCACTACTTCTGTTATTTCCCACGAATTCAGTCTCTGCTCCAAAACTTCCTGAGAACCCACTTTCTTCTGTCATTTCAAATGGTTTCGTTTCAAAGAAGTGTAATTTTTTGGATAAAACCTCTTGATTTAATTCTCTTAGTGGACTAATGTCATCAATTATAATAACCCCGCGTCCATGAGTTCCCATAACGATATCATTGGTTTTTTTCTGAAGATCTACAAAATGAACTGCCACTAAAGGCATGTTGTTTGTAAAATGAGACCAGGTGTCTCCTCCATCAATTGTAACATAGAGTCCGAATTCCGTTCCTAAAAATAAAAGGTCCTCATTTACATAATCTTCCTGAATATTTCTAACAAAAGCTTTTGGGTTAATGTCATCACTAATAATAGACTTCCAAGTCTTACCAAAATCAGAAGTCTTCAAGGTATATGGTTTCATATCTCCGCTAGTATGCCCTTCAAATACCGCATAAGCGATTCCTTTTCCATGCGAACTGGCCTCAATATGATACACCCAGGTATTCTTTGGGATTCCAATTAGATTAGGGGTTACATTCTCCCAAGAGCTCCCACCATTGATAGAAATCTGAACATTTCCATCATCCGTTCCTACCCAAAGAATGTTTTTATCTAATGGCGATTCAGCAATTGTAAATATGGTGGTATGATTCTCGGCGCCACTATTATCAACTGACAAACCACCCGAATTAGATTGATCCTGTTTGGTTTTGTCATTGGTTGTTAAGTCTGGGGAGATTATTTCCCAATTATCACCCATATCGTCCGAGCGATGCACAAACTGACTTCCCATATAGAACCTGTCTGGCACGTGAGCACTTACTGCCATGGGTGCATTCCAATTAAATCGTAATTTAGGATCTCCCTTTTTAGGAAGCGGCTGAATCGTTTTAGTTCTATTCTTATCGACATCATACCTCCAAACGTTTGCAGCTCCTTGCATTTCTGAATAAATAATATTTTTTGTTGGGTGTTTCAAAACACGAAAGCCATCACCGTAACCCACACTATTCCAATCGCGAGCATTTACGCCACCCGGAGAGGAAGACGGTCCATACCAAGAACCATTATCTTGTAATCCTCCGTACACATTATAGGGTTCTGCATCATCAACACTTATGTGATAAAACTGAGAAAGAGGCAGGTTTTGAACTATCTCAAAAGTGGAGCCACCGTCCCAAGACCTATATACACCTCCATCAGTTCCAGAATAAATAATATCACTGTTGTGAATATCAAAAATGATGTCGTGAATATCACTGTGCATATTTCCAAGTGACTTAAAGGTTTTACCTCCGTCACGGCTAATTGAACCACTCAAACCCCCTTTGAGAATGATATCAGGATTTCTTGGGTCTACCGTAATCCTTGAAAAATAGAAAGGACGCACGGTGAGCCCAAAATCACTATTTAGGTGTTCCCAGTTTGCACCGGCATCGACAGACTTCCATAGTCCATTGGTGCTTTTTTCGCCAGTTTCAATAACAGCATATAAAATGTTTGTGTCACTCGGTGCTAAAGCAATCCCGATTCTACCTAATTTACCGGTAGGCATGTTTTTTTGAATTTTATCCCAGGTGACTCCAGCATCCACAGACTTGTATATGGCACTATTTTCTCCACCAGATTCAAACCCCCAACCGCTGCGTCGAAACTGCCACATCGAAGCGTATAGAACGTTTGGATCGTTTGGATCCATAATAACATCGGCAGCACCTGTTGATGGTCCCATATAGAGTATTTTGTCCCATGTTTCCCCGCCATTTGTTGTCTTATACACCCCACGTTCTTCACTATCACTCCATAAAGCACCTAGAACCCCTACGTAGATTTCATTTGTATTTTGTGGGTTGATAACAACAGAAGCAATGCGTTCACTATTTTCGAAACCCATTTTTTTCCAATTCGCACCACCATCGGTAGTTTTATAGAGTCCATCACCTATAGTTACTGAATTTCTTGTCCAAGTTTCTCCCGTTCCTACCCATAGTATTTCATCTGGATTTTTCGGGTCTAATGTAACCACTCCAATCGATTGTACGTGATCGTCGAAGATAGGGCTGAAGGTGGCTCCACCGTCACCAGATTTCCAAACGCCTCCACCTGCTGTACCTGCATATAGAATACGTGCATTGGTAGGATGCTTTTCTAAGTCATTAATTCGCCCGCTCATTAGAGCTGGACCAATATGTCTCGCGTTCATGTCACCAAATAATTGTTTTCCTTTTAACGAATTATCTTGTGCATGCGATGCTATTGGAAGCAACCCGAGTGCAATACATAGCGTAATGAGTTTTTTCATTTGTTTGGATTTAGGTTAAAAAAAATCCCCGACAAGCGAGGATTATTTTGTTAAAAATTGAATTTATTTTTTTTCTACGTCAGCAGGGGCTGCCGTTTCAGGAAAAGCAAACATTGACAATTCAACTTCTGGATTGACAACTATTTCTTTTATCGCGATACCTTGCCCTTGCATGGATAATGCAAAAGGAAAGTATAAGCCATTTACCTCTTGGTAATCGCTATATGTTGAAACGCCCATTTGACCTTTCATAGGTCCTTCTCTCATTTCAGTTTCAACGGCGATTGGAACAAAGTTTTCAGTGTCAAAATAATGAAAAGAGACATTAGGAACCTCAGTTCCATTGAGCATCACTGGTTGCTGCGTTAATTTAATTTTAAATGTTTCAGCACCGTCCTTCGTTTCAGTACCTAACAATGCCACAGTAAATCCTTTTTCTTTGTAATTGAAGAACGGAGAAGGAAAATCGTAGGCTTGTTTTTTCATATTTTCTGTAGACTCTGCATCGCTTTTTTCTGGCAACATAGTCATAAAGTTCGTTGTCCACAGGGTTTCACCATCAAAGGAGTATTGGGTCATACTTTGTCCTTGAATATTTATTTTAAGCAGTTGCTTACCATCCTTCATTTGATACATTTCGATTGGAATTTCCATTCCTTGAGCATTTGCCGAACCACTCATTTTCATACCTTGAAGAGCTCCCCAGGCTTCCATGCCGCCTGTATTTTCAAAGTAATTAGCAATAATTTGGTCTGCTGTGAAGTTTGATGAACTATCATCTGATTGGGCTGTCATTGGTGCAACAGCTAATAAAACAAGTGTACTAAGTAGGAGTTTGATATTTTTCATAAAGTTACTTTTAGATTTTGACGTAAAAGTAAGACTCTAGATATTTGATTTTGTTACAATTTTCTTAAAATTATTAAATATTTATTAAACGTGTGCGCTTTTACTTCTGTTTCGGGAACCCTAAACAGTGGTGTTCTGAAAGTCTTGTCCTGTAGGAAGCTCGAAAACCTCTAATTTGAAATAGGGAAGAGCAGCCAATAAATGATCAAAAATATTAGCCTGAATTGACTCATAGTTTTCCCATTTTTTATCGTTGCTAAAACAGTATATCTCAATTGGGATGCCCTGATTTGTTGGACTAAGGTGGCGTACCATTAAAAACATCTCCTTGTTAATAGCGGGGTTGTTTCTTAAATAGGTATCAATGTATTTTCTAAAAACACCGAGGTTTGTTTGGTTTCTCCCATTAAGAAGCAACTCTTTGTTCACATGACGCTCGTTGTTATCCTTTACAATATCTAACTGGCGATGCTCGATATAGTCTGTTACATATTCTATTTTCTTAAGCGCTTCAATATCACTTTCAGAAATAAAAGAAATAGAACTCTGTTTGATGAAAATGGATCTTTTTATACGTCTTCCTGGAGATTCTTCCATGCCACGCCAATTTTGAAAAGAATCTGAAATGAGACTATAGGTGGGAATTGTCGTAAAAGTATTGTCAAAATTCTGTACCCTTAGTGTTGCCAAATTGATTTCAATTACCGTACCATCTGCCCCAAATTTACTAAAGGTAATCCAGTCACCAATTCTTACGATATCGTTTACCGAAATTTGAATGCTTGCTACAAACCCAAGAATTGTGTCTCTAAAGATGAGCAATAGAGCCGCAGAAGTCGCACCTAATGTTGTTAAGCTGATAATTGAATATCCAGTGAGCTCATTAATGATTAAAAAGGTAGCGACTCCCCAAGCAAAAATCATAAGTACTTGACTATAGCTGTCTAGTGGTTTATCCCTGAACCGATCTATTGTTTTTAAATACCTTTCGGTGGTTCTTAAAACACTTCTAAATACAAAAACAGCAAGAACAATAAGGTATACATCGGCTGCATTCACTAAAAATTGAGAAATAAACTCATAGGCTTTGAATATTTTAGGAGCCACATATAGAATGAATACAATTGGTATAATATGTGCGACAAAACGCGGAAAATTACTCTCCACTAAAAAATTATCAAAGGAGGTTTTTGTCTTACTACTAAAAATTCTAAAAGAGTGAACGATTATTTTTCTCGTAATAATGTCCAATAAAATCACAAAAAAAATAAAAATTATACTATTTGTAAGGGTACTTAGTAGTACCGAAGTTGAACTTGCCATTCCGAGCTTAACGAAGTATACGTTAAACCAATCGAAATAATATTCTATTGAGGTAGCATTCATTTTAAATAATTTCGTTCAATATAGAATGGGCCAAAAGGCAGTATAGAGCAAAATATAGCAAAGGCCAGTTGCTTGATCGTCCAATTTAATTTCTGAGAAATGTATACCGCGCCAGCTATATATAGTAAAAATAATACGCCATGAGCCATGCCTACGATTTGTACCATTTGCGGTAAATCCCATAGGTACTTTAAAGGCATTGCAATTCCCAAAAGCAACAAAAAGGAAATAGCCTCAAGACTGCTAATTAGTTTAAAAACTCTTATTGATTTTTCCAATTGATATTGATTTTATGCAAAGATACGGTATCAATATAGGATGAAACTTTTTTAAGTAATTTTTATTATCACATTCAAAGCTTCCGCCATACAAGAGGAACATACAAGTAGTGTAGGATCCTTTTTTTGTAGATGAAAGGCAACATTTTATTACAATTTGATGGTCTTTTTTAGGATTTATTTTTTCAACCTATCTCTTATAATCGATCTATTGCCAGAAGAAGTTCTTGTTAAAATAAAAGAGTGAAAAAGCAAGCCTTTAGCATACTAAAAACAAAGATGTACAAGTGAATTATTAAGCATATTTTTTAGACTTTAGAACTTAGTTTGTAACTTTGAACAAACAAAATTAATATGATAAATTTAAAATCTAAAGTTGCTCTAATCACTGGTGGCACTAAGGGAATTGGTTATTCAGTTGCTGAAAGCCTTCTGGCAGAAGGTATATCTGTTGCCATTACAGGAAGAACTGAGGAGGCAGCACATCGCGCCGCTAAAAGCCTAAATACTAATGGAAATGATTCTGCACGTGCTATTGGACTTGCTTCAGATGTGCGAAGTTTTGAAAGCCAAATAGAAATAGTAAAATCAGTTGTTGAAGAATTTGGACAGTTGGATATCGTTATTGCCAATGCCGGAGTTGGACATTTTGCCTCTATCGTGGATCTTTCGGTTGAAAAATGGCAAGAAACGATCGACACAAATTTAACCGGAGCCTTTTATTCATTGAAGGCTAGTGTAGATGAGCTCATAAAAAACAAAGGCTACTATATTAGTATATCTAGCCTGGCAGGCACTAACTTTTTTGCGAGTGGAGCTGCATACAATGCTAGTAAATTTGGACTTACTGGTTTTTCTCAGGCGGTGATGCTAGACCTTCGAAAGCATGGCGTAAAAGTAAGTACGATAATGCCGGGGTCAGTTTCTACTTATTTTAACGGGAATGTGCCAAAAGAAAGCGATGCTTGGAAAATTCAAGGAGAAGACATAGGCGATTTGGTACTCGGTTTATTAAAAATGAATGAGCGAACGCTCCCAAGTAAAATCGAGGTGAGACCAACCATGCCACCATCCAATTAGATTTTGGCTGTTGATTTTAATGTAACATCTGTGGTTCCTTAAAAAACCATAAAATAAAGAGGCCGCCTAATTAGATTAGGCGGCCTCTTTATATAGTATCAACTTTAAGAATTACCCTAAATAATTTTTTAGAATATGACTCTTAGACTGTTGTCTTAATCTTCTAATTGCCTTTTCGCGTATTTGTCTTACACGTTCGCGGCTTAAATCGAATGTATCTCCAATTTCCTGAAGTGACATAGCGGGCTGTCCACTTAATCCGAAGCTAAGTCTAACTACATCAGACTCTCGCGGTGAAAGTGTATCAAGAGCACGACCTATTTCTATTCTAAGAGAATCTTGCATAAGCCCTTTATCGGGGTTTGGAGATTCACCAGAACTCATGATGTCATAAAGATTGTTTTCATTTTCTCCTTCCTGAAATGGTGCGTCCATTGACAAACTTCTACTTGAGTTCTTCAATGCTTGCTTCACATTGCTTATTGACATATCCACTTCTAATGCAATTTCTGCAGCTGAAGGAACACGCTCGTGAACCTGTTCTAGATGAATGGCAGCTTTTCTTATTTTATTAATATCCCCAATTTTGTTAAGAGGAAGTCTCACTACTCTAGACTGCTCAGAAATTGCCTGAAGAATCGACTGTCGGATCCACCATACCGCATATGAAATAAATTTAAACCCTCGTGTTTCATCAAAGCGTCTAGCAGCTTTTACAAGGCCAACATTTCCTTCATTGATTAAATCTGACAAGGTAAGACCTTGATTTTGATATTGTTTTGCTACAGAAATTACAAATCGTAAATTCGATTTAGTAAGTTTATCTAAAGCTTCTTGATCTCCTTCACGAATACGTTGGGCCAATTCTACTTCTTCTTCAGCTGTTATAAGGTCAATCTTACTTACATCTTGCAAATAACTATTCAGAGATTTGGTTTCTCTGTTTGTAACTTGTTTCGTGATTTTGAGTTGTCTCATAGGATTTGTTTAAGGTTTTTTTTTCCGCGTCGCATGTTAATACTTAGATTCAACAATTCCTATTTATAAAGTATCTTTTTTTTAAATTTTAGAAAAAAAAGCCAAATCTTCTAATAAAAAGGTAAAAATTGATGTTTTTCTCGATAATACCCGTTTTCAAATGTTCTTTCTAAGTCTCAGTTTTAAAACTGACAACATTACTCTATACCTGAATATTCATTTTTAAACGGATTTTAAAAAATCACAAGAAAAAATTCCTTTATAGTTATATCTTTGGTTCAAGCGGCCTTTTTACATAGACACCTTCTTAAAGAAAATAATGATTGAATAAACCGAGAACGATATGAAACTCAAAAGTACCCTTGCGATTGTTATCTTTTTATTCTTGTTTTTTCCTTCACACTTTGTTGCTGCCCAAGAAACAGTCTATTCTCAAGTACTTGTAAATGTTGAAAAGGCGAATGAAATCCAACGCCTCGTTGATTTAGATTTTGACATTGACCACTATGAGCGCGTGGGGCAAGGTCATATTTCATTCTTTGCAACTACGAAAGACATTGAGAAATTAACATCCTACGGATTTTCATTCGACCTTAGCATTTCAAATTTTCTTGACTATTATACAGAACAACTTGCTTTAGATGCTGAAAACATCAGGCAGATTAGAAGGGGTGAAAATACCGCCAATGGCTTTGACTTAGGTTCTATGGGTGGATTCTACACCTTTCAAGAAGTAGAGAATACCCTCGATGAGATGAGAACGGAATATCCAAATTTAATCACTCCAAAAGTGAGTATTGGAACCTCGGTTGAAGGGAGGCCTATCTGGATGGTTAAAATCTCCGACAATCCGGAGATCAATGAAGGGGAACCCGCTGCATACTTTGATGGTCTTCATCATGCTCGCGAGCCTTTATCTATGGCTACAAACATTAATTTTATGTTCTGGTTGCTCGAAAATTACGAGATCAATACCGCTGTTCAATACTTAGTAAATCAAAGAGAACTTTATTTTGTCCCAGTGGTAAACCCAGACGGCTATGTCTATAACGAATTAACAAACCCGAATGGGGGAGGTTTGTGGCGTAAGAATCGAAAGCCAAGTGGAAGTGGGTGTTTTGGAGTTGATTTAAATCGCAATTATTCATTTGAGTTTGCCCACGATTCTTCCTGCGCTAGTAATGACCCCTGCTCGAATACCTATCATGGCGACGGTCCTTTTTCAGAACCCGAAACGGCAGCGGTTAGGGATTTCTTAGCGCTCACTCAACCAAAAACGGGTTTTTCAATCCACTCGACTGCCGGGGTCTATTTAATGCCCTACGGATACAATACGTCTCCTCCAGATTTTGAAATTTATTCTGAATGGGCTTCCGCTTTCCTAAACGAAGCGGATTATGCCTATGGCGTTACCTTTCAGATGATAGGCTATACGTCTTGTGGAACTACCAGAGACTATTTGCACTCTGAAGGAATCTATGGATGGACGCCAGAAATAGGAGGGAGTGGGTTTTGGCCACAACCGAGTACCATATTTGATTTGGTTGGTGAAAACGTTCGTCCTATGTTTTATCAGTCTTGGCTTGCCGGGGCATATTTAGATGTCCAAGATCATTATCAAATAGGCGATGCAATCCCAGGATCTACTTTCGAGTTTGTAGTTGAAGTTAAGAATATCGGTGTTGGTGACACATCGGTCAATTCGAGTGTTATTTTAACAGCTTCAGATCCTAGAGTGCAAGTGCCAACGGCCAACGGATATGGAGATATTTTACCGAGAACAAGACAGAGTAATAGTCTAAGCCCTTTTGTTATTAGTATCGATCCTTCATTTAACGAGCCATCCTTTGATTTAACAATAACTACAATTCAAGACGGCGCGCCAAATGAAACGGCCGTTGTTACTATGTATATGGGTGTAAAAGATACGCTATTTAGCGATGATGCAGAAAATGGAGCAGCTGCGTGGGTTGCTTCTGGAAATGGTATTCCTTGGAGTACCGTTAGCGACGATTCGTTCAGCGGGCTGCAGTGTTTTGGTGATTCTAATGGCGGTAACTCAGTAAACAATACCACTAATTATTTTAGCCTTTCCCAAACCATTGACCTCACAGCTACCTTGAATCCACGAGTATCCTTTGCTTGTAAACATTCAATAGAGGCAGGTGATATCGTGCGATTTCAAACCTCAGTAAATGGAGGCAACACTTGGGAAACCTTGAAAACTTTTCAATTAAATGAAGCCTGGTTTATAGCATCTATTGATCTTTCAGCCTATCAATCTTTTTCAAATGTTGGGTTTCGTTTTGAGATGCAAACGGATAACTTTATTCCTAGTGATGGGTTTTATTTCGACGATTTTGAAATTACCGACTACAATCTGGAAGTGTTAAACAACGATAAAATGAAAGGGCTTTCCGAAGTGAAAATTTTACCAAACCCTTTTGAAAACACGCTTTCAATTGTTGCTGTTTCTGAAGACTACCTGGATATTAAGATTTTTGATTCACATGGAAGAAAGTTAAAGTTTTCATTAGAAAACGGGAACAATGGTAATTTCATTGTAGGTTTGGAAGAACTAACGACGGGAGTATATTATATAAAAATAAAAAACGAGGCTGGTGAACAAGTCGTTAGAAAAATAATAAAGAAATAAAAGCAAGACGGTTTGGTTCTTGCTGCAACTATTGAAATCAGAAAAAATTAGGATGAAGAAATTACTTTTTATTAGTTGCTTGCTTTTTTTAACTTCGATATCTACAATCGCTCAATTAGACAATCCATTAAATAATTCGATCAAATTTGATCAAAATCAAAACGATGTACCTGCCCCTGTTGGATACAAATTACCTTCTATTAAGAAACCTCGTTTTTCCAATACAGATGGAAAAAATCCAAATACAATGCGCCCTTTACCCGAAGAAGATGAAGATAACTTCAATATGAGTAAAGACGATGGACTTTTAGAATACAAAACCAATAAAGCGCCTAAATACTTTACAAAAGACAAGGAAGCTAAGGAGGAATATGGAAGAGATCAATATTTAGGTGATCTACTCACTACTGCGGGTTTTGTAAATGTGGTGTATCGAGATCATGAATATGTAGATGGCGATATGATACGAATTTTCGTTAATGGCGATGTCGTAAGGGGTCAGGTTACATTAGATAGTAATTTTAGAGGGTTTGATCTTACCTTACTACCTGGTGAAAATAGAATTGACTTTGAAGCACTAAATCAAGGGGATTCTGGACCTAATACAGCCGAGCTTCACGTGTACGATGACCAAGGTGTTCTTGTTTCCGCTCACGAATGGAACCTACTTAAAGGGAATAAAGCGAGTATCGTGGTCTACAAACAATGACTTTTCAGTATTGAGAAAAGAGGCATCATTTTTTAATAAATTTTGTATATATCTTAACTATTGTAATACTCAAACAATAGCTAATTTTGCAGCTAATTAGTATCCATTTTACAAATAACCAATTGAATGCAGCAGTACGCAGATAAAGGATCACCTAAAGAAAATAAAAAATCAAAAGTGACTATGGCTAAAGCGTTTAGGACCATTATATGGCCTAAAAGAAAGCTTGTTTTTGTTGGGCTCATACTTATTGTATTTAGTAGGTTGTCTAGTCTAGTGCTACCTTGGAAAAGTAAGGCCTTACTTGATGATGTAATCCCGAATAAAGATTTTGAACAATTATATAGTTTGCTTACGATCGTTGGGTTTGCAATTCTAGTTCAAGCGATTACTTCTTTTCTCTTAACAAGAATACTAAGTGTGCAGGCACAGTACTTGATTTCTGAATTACGAGCACAGGTACAGAAAAAAATTCTATCGCTGCCGATCCGTTTTTTTGACAATACAAAATCTGGTGCCTTGGTATCAAGAATAATGAGTGATGTGGAGGGGGTGCGTAATTTAATTGGTACAGGATTGGTGCAATTGGTAGGTGGTACTATCACCGCTGTAATCTCTTTGATATTGCTAATTGATATTAGCCTTCCAATGACCCTTTTTGTTTTAGTTCCAGTGACCATATTTGGATTGGTTGCATTAAAGGCCTTTAAATACATTCGTCCCATTTTTAGAGCAAGAGGTAAAATAAATGCTGAAGTTACGGGTAGATTAACTGAAACATTAGCAGGAGTGAGGGTTATTAAGGGTTTTAATGCCGAAAAGCAAGAAAATAAGAGTTTTGAAGAAGGTGTGGATCGCCTTTTTCAGAATGTGAAAAAAAGCCTTACTGCAACGGCATTTATGACAAGCTCGGCTACCTTTCTATTAGGGTTAGCATCGACAGGTATTATGGGGATAGGAGGATACTATATTATGCAAGACACTTTAACTACGGGTGATTTTATATCCTTTACGCTTCTCTTAGGGTTTATGATAGCACCAATCGTTCAGATGAGTAATATTGGAAGTCAGTTAACAGAAGCACTTGCAGGGCTGGATAGAACCGAAGAGCTAATGAATATGGAATCTGAAGAGGATCCTATAAACCGAACTATTGCACTTGATAATATGCAAGGTGATATTGTTTTTAATGATGTTTCTTTCGCTTATGTTGAAGGTAAAGAAGTACTTAGTAATATAAGCTTTAATGCTCCTCCGGGCTCTGTTACTGCTCTTGTTGGTAGCTCTGGATCTGGAAAATCTACGATTGCAGGTCTCTCGGCTACTTTTTTAAATCCTGGTTCTGGACTAATAACGATTGATGGAAATGACATTTCAAAAGTGAAGTTGAGTAGTTTTCGTGAAAATTTGGGCGTTGTATTACAAGATGAATTTTTATTTGAAGGTACCATAAGAGAAAACATATTGTTTCCTAGGCCCAATGCTTCCGAAGAACAAGTGCTAAGTGCCGTTAAAGCAGGTTACGTAGACGAATTTACAGACCGCTTTGAGGAAGGACTTGATACACTAATTGGGGAACGCGGTGTGAAATTATCTGGAGGGCAAAGACAAAGGATAGCCATTGCAAGGGCCGTTTTAGCGGATCCTAAAATTATCATTCTAGATGAAGCCACATCAAACTTAGATACTGAAAGTGAGGCGTTAATTCAAAAAAGTTTGGCCGAACTGGTAAAAGACAGAACGACTATTGTGATCGCCCACCGATTGAGCACGATAAAAAATGCAGATCAAATTTTAGTCGTTGAGTCAGGAAAAATTGTAGAACGAGGAACACACGATACCCTGATACAATTAGAGGGTAGGTACTATGATTTATATACCTATCAAGCAAAAATTTAATATAAGTGCGTCACCTCTTTTGATTCACCAGACAATAGCTCATCTAAAAATATTGTTCCAACACGAACCCGGATCAGTCTAAGCGTTGGAAAGCCGACTGCAGAGGTCATCTTGCGTACTTGCCGAAACTTTCCTTCTGAAAGGGTAATCGATACCCAGGATGTTGGACCATGACGATCGTCTCTTATTTTCTTTATTCTCTCAGGAAAGTTGGGTCTTTCGATGGCCTGAACCTTGCATGGTTTCGTTTGGTACTTTCCGCCATCAATACCTATCTCGACACCCTTCTTCATCTTTTTCAATGCTTCAATGGAGATACGTCCATCAACTTGAGCATAATACTCCTTCTCAATGCCGCTGGCATTTATAATATTGCTAGTTCTTCCATCGGTGGTGAGTAATAGCAAACCTTCACTTTTCTCGTCCAATCGACCAATCGACATAGTGCCTTCAGGAAATTTTCCTAGTTCACCTAAGAATTTCTTCTTATGACTTTTAGCATCATTACTCATAAATTGACTAATAAAACCATACGGCTTGTGCAGTATAAAATGTCTGGATTGATTTATCTTCATTTTAAAATATAAACTGTTTTTCAGAAATACAAATAGCGAATGTAGGTAATTCGTTTATTCTAAAATTTTATAAACAAATACTTGCCTAAATATTCATATCTTTGTGCGATAATTAATTAAAACTTTAAATTGAATGGCAGGATCACAGGAGACCTACGGTAAAAAAGAAAGAGAAAAGAAACGCTTAAAAAAGCAAGAAGACAAGAAAAAGAAAGCGATAGAGCGCAAAGCCAATTCTAAAGGTGGCGGTCTAGAGAATATGCTTGTTTATGTAGATGAATTTGGACGTTTTACCGACACACCACCTGACCCTTCTCAGAAAGTTAAAGTTGATGCCGACAGTATTGAAATTGGAGTACCTAAAAGAGCTCCTGCAGAAGCTATAGATCCTATCCATCAAGGGAAAGTAGATTTTTATGATAGTTCCAAAGGATTTGGCTTTATTATAGATGCTTTAGATTCTGAACGATATTTTGTACACGTAAGTGGTACGACTGAGGATATAGCAGAAGGAGACAAAGTGAGTTTTGAACTTGAAAGAGGGCAAAAGGGATTGAATGCCGTTCGAGTTAAAAAAACATAGGAAGACCTAATGTCTACATTTTTAGAATTGGGAGTTCGCAAGGACTTCGTTAAGGGATTAAAAGAGTTAGGTATAAAAACACCTACTCAAATTCAGGAGATTGCCATTCCAATACTTTTACATTCCAAAACAGATTTAATTGGCTTAGCACAGACCGGAACTGGTAAAACAGCAGCTTTCGGACTTCCGTTGTTACAGCAAATCGATACTTCAAAGAAGGAAATTCAAACCTTGATTCTAGCTCCAACTAGAGAGCTAGTGCAGCAAATTCAGAAACAACTCTTTAAGTTCACGAAATACTGTGATGATCGCATTTTTGCAGAAGGAATATATGGCGGTGAAAAAATTGAAAGGCAGATAAATGCTTTGAAACGTCCCACACACATTGTAGTGGCCACCCCGGGCAGACTCATAGACCTAATCGAAAGAGGAGATATCAATATCAAACACATCCGCACCTTAGTGCTAGATGAGGCTGATGAAATGTTGAGCATGGGTTTTAAGCAAGACCTAAATCGAATTTTAAAATACACTGAAGGGAGCCGTAATACTTGGTTGTTTTCGGCAACGATGCCTGAAGAAATAAAGAAAATCGTTAAGAAATATATGGCGGTAGATGCCGCCAGAGTTGAGGTTAATAAGGATGCACTGGTAAATGAAAATATTACGCATCAGTATATTAACACCAGTATCAAAGAAAAAGTAAATCTGTTAGGTACATTATTAGAAAGTAGAGGCACCGAACGAGGAATCATTTTTTGCAGAACCAAAGCGGGTACTCAGAATCTCGTTGCCGAATTAAAATCAAAAGGCTTCTCAGTAGAAGCACTTGAAGGAGATATGCAGCAGAGAGACAGAGAAAAAGTAATGAGGGCATTTAAGAAAACGACCCTGCAAACCTTAGTGTGTACCGATGTTGCTGCTCGTGGAATTGATGTTAATAATCTAGCGTATGTAATCCATCATCAATTACCCGATCAAAATGATTATTATACGCATCGAAGTGGAAGAACTGCAAGAGCCGGCAAAACAGGGGTGTCTTTAGCGCTAATTATTCCAGGTGAAATGAGCCGTATTAATGAACTTCGAAAGGTATTAGGAATACAATTTAAAGAGGTTTTTCTGTAAATTACAGCAAAGCCTTTTTTGCGATCTCTTGAACTTCATCGAGGACTCTCAAGAGGTTTCCACTCCAAAGCTTTTCAATTTCTTTTTCAGAATAACCGCGTCGAACTAGCTCTAATGTTACATTAAATGTTTCGGAAGCATCATTCCAACCATCGATACCGCCACCACCATCAAAATCACTACTAATACCAACATGTTCGATTCCCATTTTTTCAATTAGATAATCGATATGATCTACAAAATCTGATACATTGACAGCAGGAGGGAGGTTTGTTAACGACTTTAACTTTTCTGATCTAACGCTGGCCATTAGCTCATAATTCGAATAAAATGAGGCCTTATCTTCGGCACTGAGTGCGCCTAAGTCTCTCCATTCATACCAGGTGCCACCCAAAGAATCCATTATTTCTTTTCCGAGCTCCGTTTCAACCTTAGAGCGCGCATCATTTTTTTCTGTATTGAGATAACTTCTAAAAGCAACAGTCTGCACGACACCGCCATTTTTTTTCATCCATCCCAATTGCTCGTCATCAAGATTACGACTGTGATTGCACAAGGCTCTCGCTGAAGAATGAGAGGCAATTATGGGCGCGTTACTTAACGAAATCATTTGGCGCATTGCTTCTTTAGACGGATGCGAAACATCAATCATCATTCCAATACGATTCATTTCAGCAATAACTTGCCTCCCCAAATCACTTAACCCATCATGAAGCCATACATCATCTTCCTCACCTGTATTGCTATCGCTTAATTGACTGTGACCATTATGTGATAAGGACATATACCGACCGCCTAGATCGTAGAATTTTTGAACATTATTGATGTCCAATCCAATAGGATAGCCGTTTTCGATACCTATCATGGCAACTTTCTTTCCAGATTTTACAATGCGTTGCACATCTTCAGACGTTGTTGCCAACTCAATTTGATCGGGTGCTATCTCTTCTGTCAGTCTGTGAATGGCCTCAAATTTGGACATAGCATTCTCAAAGGCCGCAGCATAACCTGTATCTGTAAGTGAATCCTGACCAGTATAGACGATAAACCATGCCACATCTAAACCACCTTTTTTCATCTTAGGCAAGGTAATTTGACTTTCTAATTCCTGAGTGTAATTGATAGAATCTGTAAAGTTTTTAATATTGATATCGCAGTGGGTATCGAGTGTTAGTACGTTGTCGTGTATTTTTTGTGCTTTTGCTATCATTTGGTCTTCTGTATACTTTGGTGTCATCTCTGTGCAAGAGGCTATTAATAGTAGTCCCGAAATTAAAAGGAGTACTGATTGCGCATCAAAACCAAAGAAGAATGATTTTTTACCTGACGAATATTCTACATTTTTCATAGGGATTTGGCTTCTAGGTTAATACCAAATATAACACTATTATAACTGAAATTAGGCCTAGATGCCTTTTCTATTACATAACTAGATCTAGTAAAATAAGCACTTATAATTGGGTAAATGATAAATTACACCATATCTAGTCTGCCAATTTCAAGTACTAATTTCATTAAATAACGAAGTGAAGTATCTTCATCCTAGGTGCCTTGACCATGTGTTTTTTTTGCAATTCAACTATTTTTATCATCAAAGTGTCTTGGAAACTCTTATTTGACCTATCTTTGCACGTCTAAAAAATTTTAATGTCAGAAATAGAATCAGTTACAACAAAGGAAGAAAGAAAAAGTGGCAAGGACCTTTACAGCTATCAAAAGGGGGCCATAAGTAAGATTTTTACTGCCTTTGATGATGCACCAGAAGATTATCACTTATTGTATCAACTCCCTACTGGTGGTGGAAAAACTGTTATTTTTTCTGAAATTGTAAGACAGTACCTTAAGAATCATAAGAAAAAAGTGCTTGTGCTTACGCATCGAATCGAGTTATGCAAGCAAACGTCTAACATGCTAACAGAATTTAATGTAGACAATAAAGTAATTAGTAGCACCGCAAACCTCGAAGATCAAAAGGATTACACTTGTTTTGTTGCAATGGTCGAAACACTAAACAATCGACTTCAAGAAGATAGACTTGATATTTCTGATGTTGGTCTTGTTATTATTGATGAGGCACATTATAATTCATTCACGAAACTTTTTAAGTTTTTTGAAAAATCATTTATTCTAGGGGTAACAGCGACCCCATTGAGTTCTAATATCAAGCTTCCTATGAATGACAACTACGATGAACTTATCGTAGGGGAAACAATAGAATCATTAATAGAGAATGAATTTTTGTCAAAGGCCAATGTGTATTCATATAATGTAGGTTTAACATCACTAGAAGTAGGTGCTAATGGTGATTATACAGTAAAATCATCCGATGATTTATATATGGGCACCGACATGCTTAGTAGATTATTGCAATCGTATCAAGAACGCTCAAAAGGAAAAAAAACCTTGATCTTCAACAATGGTATCAATACGTCTCTGTATGTTTATGATGCCTTCAGACAGGCAGGGATACCTATTATGCACCTAGATAATACAGCTACCAAGAAACAAAGATTGCACATACTAGAGTGGTTTAAAAACACTCCTGATGCAATCTTAACCTCTGTAAGTATATTAACTACAGGATTTGATGAGCCAACTGTCCAGTCAATTATTCTGAATAGAGCGACGAAATCATTAACCCTATATTATCAAATGATTGGGCGTGGATCAAGAATTTTAAAAGACAAGAATTCATTTGATGTAATAGACCTCGGAAATAACTTCCATCGTTTTGGGCCCTGGGGAGCAGATTTGGACTGGCAACGAATATTTAAATATCCAACGGCATATTTGGATAATTTGATGGACGATGATGAATTAGAGAGCTATTTTAAGTATGAAATGCCTGATGAATTACGCGAAGAATTTAAACAGTCAAAGGAAGTCTATTTTGATGTTAAGAAAGCATACGTTGATTCAGTGCGCAATGG
Source organism: uncultured Ulvibacter sp. (assembly GCA_938083445.1). GTDB lineage: Bacteria > Bacteroidota > Bacteroidia > Flavobacteriales > Flavobacteriaceae > Ulvibacter. Next base: position 37,254 of record CALKCP010000005.1, read on the forward strand.
TGAAACATCTAAGGTTATTTTAGAACGTTCTCTCGAGCAACATTGCCGCATATGTACTGAAAATAGTGACGATGTCTACGATGCATTGGGCTTGGCTAAAAAGCTAGGAGATGATATTGATTTCAGAATCGAGCGGTACTCAAAATGTATTAGTAAGAGCACTCATAACTTTATCTCTTGGTTAAAAGACGATTACAGGTTAAAACTTAGAAACTTTATCCGTGAAAATTTTGATAGCATATATGAAGAAATTCATGGCTATCCCCCAGAAGAATAGTTCTATTGCAATAAAGCACGGCAACAGCTGTAGTATTTGGAGGTGTAATGACCATTATGACAGTCGTATCAGCGGGTCTTCTTTCTTCCGAAACCAGAAAATTGAACCTTGAGAAAGACCTTTGTTTAGAATCATAAAAGGGGACGTAATGATTAGATTCAATAACGTACCTTTGCAAAAAAATAGCATTCATGAAGACTTTTGAAGATTTCAAATTATCCAATCCATTGCGAAATGCAATCCAAGATTTGGGGTTTGAGAATCCGACACCGATACAGACTGAAGCTTTTTCAGTTGTACTTTCAGGTAAAGACATGGTTGGAATAGCGCAAACAGGAACAGGTAAAACCTTGGGTTATATGCTGCCCATACTTCAGGATTTAAAGTTTTCAAAAGAACCAGTTCTTCGAGTTTTGGTGGTAGTTCCAACCAGAGAATTGGTGATTCAAGTTGTTGAAGAAATAGAAAAATTCTCGAAATATTTGAGCCTACGCACCCTTGGTGTATATGGAGGAACGAATATTAATACACAGCGAAAAGCGTTGGCTGAAGGTTGCGATATTATTGTCGCCACTCCTGGAAGATTTTATGACTTAACCTTAAGCAGGGTTATCCAATTAAAGACGGTGCGAAAACTCGTAATTGACGAAGTTGATGTAATGCTCGATTTAGGATTTCGTTTTCAGCTTACAAACATCTTCGATTTACTTCCGGATAGACGTCAAAACATTATGTTTTCGGCTACTATGACAGAAGATGTAGAAGCATTAATTAATGATTTCTTTATCAAGCCTACGAAGGTATCAGTGGCTTTGAGTGGAACACCATTGGATAATATTAGTCAGCAGTCGTACTGTGTGCCCAATTTCTATACAAAGGTTAATTTATTGGTTCATTTGTTAAAGGACCGAGAACTATACAATAAAGTTTTAATATTTGTTTCAAATAAAAGAAGTGCAGACAGACTCTTTGCGGTTTTAGAGGAATATTACGGAGAAGAAAGTTGTGTTATTCATTCCAATAAAACTCAGAATTATAGAATACGCTCTATCAATCAATTCGATGAGGGTAAAAACCGAATACTAGTGGCCACAGATGTGATGGCCCGAGGTCTAGATTTAGAAAAAATTTCTCATGTTGTAAACTTCGACACGCCGCCTTATCCTGAAAATTATATGCACCGTATCGGACGAACAGGGCGTGCAGAACAAGAGGGGAGATCGCTTTTGTTTTATACTGAAAAAGAGCAGCAAAAGAAAGAGAATATAGAGGCGCTAATGAATTATAAAATTCCTTTCATAGCCTTTCCTTCTGAAATTGAAATATCAAAGAGACTAACCCCAGAAGAACAGCCGGAAGTTAAAGAGATTAACAATCCTCATAAGGCATCATTGGTTGAAGAACGTGGCGCTAGTTTTCATGAAAAGAGTGAAAAGAATTCAAAAGAAAATTTAGGTGGCTCGTATCGTAGAATTATAGAAAAAAAATACAAGAAGCCCAAAACGAGAGGGGACAAGAACTATAATAAGCGCAACAAACGCAAGTAATTTGTGTCCCACTAGGCCAAGGTGTTGCAGTAAAAAGGCATGCTTCTAATAGGTCCGTTTGTAGTAAAAAATCCTATTCCTCTAAAAGTTTCTCTAATAACTCTGCATAATTTCTCACTTCCGGATAGAATAGTCCTCCTAGCCCGAAGAGCGGTGTTTGCATTAAATTTAATACTAATACAAATGGCTTTCTCAGAGCCCGCCGCGATAAACGATCTAATCACCAACTCGTTTTAATAGTCAAAGAATCCTCCTTTTATTAAGGTGAGGAAACAAAACAGAGTAAGAATATATTTTTAAGCTTGCTCTTTTTTCAATACCAACAATAACGAATCTAATTTTGGTTATTGACGTTTTTGTTATTTTAAGACCTAAGAAAATTTGGACAATTGAATACGCCTCGGGTTCAAAAGAGGTGTTTATTTAATCTTATAAGCTGAAATTCATGGTGTTATGTATTTCCTTAAAATGAGTATTAAAAGCCGAAATAATAGAGCTTCATTTGTATCTTTATGTGGTTGAAAGAAGTGTATACGGGCGAACAAGTAAGGTTTTGCAACGCATTGCAGGACTCTATATAATAAATTAAACATATAAGAGAATTAGATATGCTAACTTGGAAGGAATTAATAAGTTTAAGTAAGAAAGGAAACCTGAAACCTGAGCGTCGCGTGGAGAGAACGGATGCAGAATGGAGGCTGCAATTGTCGGAAGAACAATTTAGAATAACGAGGCAAAAAGGCACTGAAGCTCCTCATAGTGGAGCGCTATGTAGCATGTATGACGAAGGGCAGTACCATTGTATTTGTTGTGATTCACCCTTATTTGATTCTACAATAAAATTTGAATCGGGTAGTGGCTGGCCAAGTTTTACTCAACCTATTCAAAAAAATGCAATTAAGTACGACAAGGATGTTTCTTTTGGAATGATTCGAATTGAGGCAATGTGTAATACCTGTGACGCTCATTTAGGCCACGTATTTCCCGACGGTCCTGAACCAAGTGGATTGCGATACTGTATTAATTCTGAATCTATGAAAATTGCAGATCGAAGCTAAAAAAGAAGTTCTGGACCTCCAATAAAAACACTATTGGCGACTTAAAATATGTTCACAGCAAACTTTTCACATAATGTTTTGATTGTATGTCTTTTGTAAAATAAAAGGGGAACGTCGCAGAGGCTTACTTGATAGATAGGAAAAGGAATACTATTAGTAAAATTACTATATTTAACGAAGGAAATCCCTAATTAAGAACTTTATGAAAACCATTGTTGCATGTATTTTATTACTGACGGTTGTAGGGTGTTGCTCTATGAAAAGCAAGGCCAGCTCAAGTGAAGCTGCCGCCACAGAAACGGTCTTGGAAAACACTAAAATGTTGAATGAAGGCTACATAAAAGGTACAATCGTATATTCGGATAAGCCAGATGACTGTGCTTATACGATTCAATTGGAAGGAAAAGACAAGGTAATGTACGACCCAATGAATCTTGAAATAGATTTTCAAAAACACGGTGAGCAGGTATGGTTTACGTTTAGTCCACTACGTAGGATGAATCGCTGCATAAAGGCAAACCCAATACGACTTACAGATATTAAAAAAGGGACATAAAGCTCCTTTTATGTTTGTTCATAGAAGGTAATGACTTAGAGTAAAGCGAGGTTTTAATAAACCTCGCTTTATCAGTTTCAAAGGGTGTAATGTTAAACATGCGAGCGCAATCAAGCTTGGCAATTACATGCTTATTTAATTGACACCTATTTAAAAGGAATGAGAAAACCACAAAATAAAACACTCGTAATACTCGCTTTTTTCGCAGTTTATGTTATCTGGGGGTCTACCTATTTACTAAATAAAATAGCAGTAACTGAGCTACCGCCATTTATGTTGGCCGGGATTCGGTTTATTATAGCGGGTATATTAATCTTTATTATTGCCAAAATACTGAAGATTAAGGTAGCGATTACTAGAAGGCAATTTCTCAATTGTACTTTTGTTGGTTTTTTGTTTTTAACCTTCGGAAATGGTGTAGTGGTTTGGGCCTTAAAATTTGTTGACAGCGGTTTTGCGGCACTTGAAATTTCGGCCCAACCTCTTGTGATCTTATTTATGATGTTGCTATTACAAGGGAAGAAAATAGAATCAATGTCGATTATTGGTGTTGTTTTAGGTGTTATTGGCATCTTTTTACTCGTTAGTCAAAAAGAGTTAGTTAGCAACGATATGACACTTGTTGGTGTTTTTATGATTTTCCTTTGCATGATAAGCTGGGCGTATGGAAGTTTATTTGTTGCAAAAGCGGATGTGCCGTCAAATTATTTTGTGAATACGGGCTATCAGATGATTACAGGAGGGGCCATGCTTTTGCTGGTTAGTTTAATTTTAGGTGAGCAATGGACTTCTCCTTTACTTTGGAGTGAACCTGTACTATATGCTATGGTATTGTTGATTATTTTTGGGAGCATTGTAGCTTTTACATCGTTTAATTATCTTTTAAAAGTCGTCTCGCCAGAAAAAGTGGCGACCTCTACCTATGTCAATCCAATTATAGCTTTGATGCTTGGCTGGTATTTTCTCGATGAACAAATTACGACACAATCGGCAGTGGCTGCAGCGATATTACTCACAGGCGTATATTTTATCAATACAAAAAAGAAATTATCTTATTATCTGAAGTTTTTTAATAGGTCGAGGTAGTCTTCGCCCAACGAACAAGATATTCTTACTAGAAATTATAAGGACAGACTGCGACATACAGCTGCGTTCGTTAAAATCATTTTAAGTAACTTTATACCATCAATGTAACCACTTCAAAAGATGAAAAAAAAATACCTACGCAGTACTATTCTATTCTTTTTAACCTTTTTACTAACTCCGGGGATACAGGCGCAAGACGATGTTCTTCAAAAATTGAATGAGATTGCGATTATTGACCAAAAGGTGATGGTTCCGATGCGAGATGGAATTCGATTAGCTACCGATATTTATCGTCCGAAGAATATAGACAAGGCGCCAATTATTTTTTCAAGAACCCCCTATAATTTTAATTCATGGAGGGATGGAAAAGAAAATACAAGAACGGCTAAACAAGCCTACGAAGCGGTTAAGAGAGGGTATGCTTTTGTTGTTCAAAATGAGCGTGGTCGTTATTTTTCTGAAGGCGAATGGGATATTTTAGGGGTCCCGCTTACCGACGGCTTCGATGCATTCACTTGGATGAAAGATCAGCCTTGGTCTAACGGTAAGATTGGCACCTATGGCTGCTCTTCTACTGCCGAATGGCAAATGGCAGTAGCCGCCTTAGATCATCCCTCACACGCAGCTATGGTTCCACAAGGATATGGTGCAGGAGTTGGTAGGGTAGGAGATTATATGGAGCAAGGGAATTGGTATCGTGGAGGCGTTGAGCAATTGTTGTTCTTTTCATGGCTGTATAGTGTGGAGCATGATAAATTTAAGCCAAGAATTCCGAAGGGAGCCACACAAGAGGACTTAATTCGAATTTCAAGGTTTTATGATTTGGCACCTGAAAACCCAAAAATGGATATGTCCGAATCTTTAAAGCATCTTCCCATTAAAGACATGCTTCAGAATATGAATGGGAAACGTGAGGTTTTTGATAAAATGGTGGTGCGAAAACCAAACGATCCCGATTGGTATACAGGAGGGCTATATCACGACGACATGGAGATAGGAGTGCCTAGCTTTTGGTTTACATCTTGGTACGATGTTTCTATCAGCCCAAATTTAGCGCTCTTCAACCACGTACGAAACAATACGAAAGATAAAGAAATTAGAGACAATCAATACTTAGTAATCGCGCCCACCTTGCATTGCAGGTACACTCGAGCTACGGAAAACACCATGGTAGGTGAGCGAAATATAGGTGATGCTCGTTTAAACTATGATGAGCAAATATACAGTTGGTGGGACCTTTGGCTTAAAGGAGAAAAAAATGATTTCAAGGAAAAAACACCTCGAGTTCAGTTTTATACCATGGGAAGCAATAAATGGCAAGCTTCAGAGGTATGGCCGCCGGCCGACACCAAAATGGTTCCCTATTACCTGAATAGTGATGGAGATGCCAATACACTATTTGGAGGAGGCGCATTGACTCAATCAAAAGCTTCAAAAGACACCTCCGATTCCTTTGTTTATGACCCAATGAACCCAGTTACTTCGCTAGGAGGTAATGTTTGTTGCACAGGAAATGCGGTTCAAGGTGGTGCCTTTAATCAGCAACCTATGGAAACACGCAGCGATATCTTAGTCTATACTACCGATGTTTTAGAGGAAGGCGTGGAAGTATCCGGTTTTATAGAAAGTACACTGTATGTATCATCTGATGCCAAGGATACCGATTTCACACTAAAACTCATCGATGTATACCCAGACGGAACAGCGTATAATTTAGATGAAACAATTCAAAGGGCTCGTTATAGAGAAGGATATGATAAAGAAGTCTTTATGGAGGATGGAGAGGTGTATAAAATTGATCTAACACCCCTATCAACGAGTAATTATTTCAAGAAAGGACATCGCATCAGGATTGAAATATCTAGCAGTAACTTCCCTCGCTTTGCTCGAAATTTAAATACTGGTGGTAATAATTACGACGAATCGGAGGCTATTGTCGCTCATAACAAAGTCCATCATTCAAAGAAATACAGCTCACAAATAAAATTACCAATACGCCAAAAATAAAATAGAAGCTAGGTTTTGGGTTTGTTTTTTTTTAACTAATAAAACACGAGCTTATACTTGAAATACAATCGAAACCGTTTGCGTAAATATTTTGCTGTAAAGTCTTTGTAAATCAGATATTTTGAGATAAACTTTGCATTTTAAAATCGAGTGGGACCTATGGAAATTGTGCATATAAGTGCGGAGTGTTATCCAGTGGCGAAAGTTGGCGGTTTGGCTGATGTTGTCGGGGCATTACCTATGTATCAAAATGCGATTGGATGCCAAAGTTTTGTGGTGATGCCTTTCTATGATATTCTATTTACACAGAAGAATACGTTTAAGAAAGTGTATCATGCTACTCTAAAGTTTGGGAAAGAAACCATCGATTTTAATGTACTTACACTAAAAGAAAACAGCTTAGATTTTGATATATTTTATATCGATATACCAGGGTTGTTAGATAAAAACTACGTGTATTCAGAGAATGATACAGATCGGTTTTTAGCCTTTCAAATTGCAGCCTTAGATTGGATTCTACAACGAGAAAATACGCCTAAAGTAATTCATTGCCATGACCATCATACTGCATTGATTCCTTTTATGTTGTCGCAATCTTACGAGTATAAATCGCTGCGAAATATTCCAACGGTACTCACCATACACAATGCACAATATCAAGGTTGGTTTTCTCACGAAAAAGTGGATTTAATCCCAGAATTTGATTTTTCAAACGTTGGTTTGCTCGATTGGAACCAAACGATTAATCCTCTGGCCGCCGGAATAAAATGTGCTTGGAAAGTGACGACCGTTTCGCCGAGCTATATGAACGAATTGAAATTAAACGCAAACGGACTCGAATCGTTAATAAAGGCGGAAAGTTCGAAATGTGTTGGGATATTAAACGGAATAGATTCTGAAGTTTGGAATCCGGAAAAAGATACTTTTATAGTTCAAAACTTTTCAACGGAAACGATTCAAGAAGGAAAAAAAGCGAATAAGGATTGGTTGTGTGATGCATTTAATTTGGACCCTAACAGGCCACTTATTGTTTTTATTGGCAGATTGGTAGGTGAAAAAGGAGCAGATTTATTTCCAGAGGCATTTGATTTAGCATTGAAAAATTCTGACATTTCTTTACTCGTCCTCGGGTCTGGAATGTCCGATGTTGAAAAGGAATTAGAACTTCTAAAGGTTCCGTTTAAGGGAGTTTACAATGCTTTTATTGGCTACGATGAACGCTTGTCACATAAAATGTATGCAGGGGCAGACTTCCTGTTAATGCCTTCAAGGGTAGAGCCTTGTGGACTCAATCAGATGTATTCTTTGCGCTACGGAACGGTGCCAGTGACGAGTAAGGTAGGTGGGCTAAAAGATACAGTCATTGATATTAATGAAGGCGGCTTTGGAATTTGCCATAATGAAATAACTTCCGAAGAAATAGCAAATGCAATACAAAGAGCTGCAGTTTTTTATAAAAACACACAGGAATTTGAAACGAATAGAAGAAGGATTATGAATATTGATCATTCTTGGGATGCCTCAGCAGAGGAATACCTAAATTTATATAAATCTTTAAAAGAATAACTATGATTAATGATGAAGTACTCGGAATTATCTTAGGAGGAGGACAGGGTTCAAGATTATATCCACTAACGGAAACAAGGTCAAAACCTGCTGTTCCTATTGCTGGAAAGTATAGGTTGGTCGATATCCCACTCTCAAATTGTATCAATTCTGAGATCAAACGTATGTTTGTTTTGACTCAGTTTAATTCAGCATCATTAAATAAACATATTAAGAATACCTACCATTTTAGCTTCTTTAGTTCAGCTTTTGTGGATGTACTCGCTGCCGAACAAACCATGTCGAGTGGAGACTGGTTTCAAGGAACAGCTGATGCTGTAAGGCAAAGCATGCATCATTTTTTAAGCCATGATTTTGAGTATGCTCTTATTCTTTCTGGAGATCAGTTATACCAAATGGATTTTAATGACATGATTGAGCAGCATAAGAAAAGCAATGCGAAAATATCAATAGCGACACTGCCAGTAAATGCAAAGGACGCTACTAGTTTCGGAATTTTAAAAACTGACGATCAGAATGTGATTACTTCATTTGTTGAAAAACCGTCTTCAGACCTATTGCCAGATTGGACCTCGGAAGTAAGCGAGGATATGAAGGGCGATAATCGGAATTACTTAGCCTCTATGGGTATATACGTGTTTAATCGTGATTTGTTGGTTGAGTTAATGAAAGATCCAAACACCATAGACTTTGGAAAAGAAATTATTCCTCAATCGATTGACAAGTACAAAACAATTAGCTATCAGTACGAAGGATATTGGACGGATATCGGAAATATAGATTCATTCTTTGAAGCAAATATTGGCTTAACAGATGACATTCCTAAATTCGATTTATATGATAATAACAGGCGTATTTTTACCAGAGCCAGAATATTACCTACATCCAAGATTTCAGGGACTGCGTTAGACAAGGCGGTCATCGCAGATGGTTGTATTATACAAGCCGCAAAAGTTGAAAGATCAGTAATTGGTATTAGATCGAGAATAGGAGAGGGCTCTACTATCATTAATACCTATATGATGGGGTCCGACTTTTATGAAAGTCTAGAAGAAATCCAAACAGGCAAAATTGACATCTTATTGGGCATAGGAAAACGCTGCTCTATTAAGAATGCTATTATTGATAAAAATTGCCGTATTGGCGATGATGTTCAGATTAATGGCGGAAAACATTTAGCTGATATGGAAACAGATACCTTTGTTATAAAAGAAGGAATCGTTGTAGTTAAAAAAGGTGCTGTAATTCCATCGGGTACCGTAATCTAGTTTAGGAATACCAAACACCAATTAACAACTATCCATGTCTCAAGTTAAAGCCTATAGCCTATTTAGCGAATTTGATGTTAATCTGTTTAAGGCAGGAAAGCATTTCAAATTATATGAAAAATTCGGTGCTCATCCCATGACAATCGATGGTGAAGAGGGTGTGTATTTTTCGGTTTGGGCTCCATCGGCCAGTGCAGTAGCCGTTATTGGGGATTTTAATTCTTGGGACGGAAAAACTTCAGGTCTAAATGTGCGATGGGATTCTTCTGGGATATGGGAAGGATTTATCCCGAAGGTAGAAAAAGGAACACGATATAAATTTAGAATTACTTCTAACAATGATGGCGTTGTAACTGAAAAAGTAGACCCCTATGGTTTGTTTTTCGAGACACCTCCAAATACAGCTTCGATAATCTGGGACATCTCAGATTATAAATGGAAAGATAAAAACTGGATGTCTTATCGGAAAGACAAAAATGGACTTGACAAACCATATTCTGTTTATGAAGTTCATTTAGGCTCATGGAAAAGAAATAGTAAGGGTGAATTTTTAACGTATAAAGAACTCGCCAAAGACCTAGTGAGCTATGTTAAGGAAATGAATTTTACGCACGTAGAATTTATGCCTATTATGGAATATCCATACGATCCTTCTTGGGGGTATCAGTTGATCGGTTATTTTGCACCCACGTCACGTTTTGGTTCTCCACAAGAGTTTATGCACCTTATTGATACCTTTCATCAAAATGATATAGGAGTACTATTAGACTGGGTGCCAGCACACTTTCCATCGGATGCACATGGATTGGGAAATTTTGATGGATCGCACCTATACGAGCATCCAGACACTAAAAAGGGATACCATCCAGACTGGAAGAGTCTTATATTCAACTTTGAGCGTAATGAGGTGCGCTCGTTCTTAATAAGCAATGCTTTGTTTTGGTTAGACATGTATCATGCAGATGGCCTTCGAGTGGATGCGGTAGCATCCATAATTTATTTGGATTATTCAAGAGAAGAAGGCGAATGGGAACCGAATATATATGGTGGTAATGAAAACCTAGCGGCAGTTTCTTTTTTGAAAGATTTTAATCAGGCAGTGTATGAAAATTTTGAAGGAGTGCAAACGATTGCGGAGGAGTCTACTGCTTTTCATGGCGTAACCAAACCTGTATCTGAAGGTGGCTTAGGCTTCGGGATGAAATGGATGATGGGATGGATGCATGATACTTTAGAATATTTTGCAAAAGATCCCCTGTATAGAAAGCACCATCAAAATGATATTAGTTTCAGCTTGACTTACGCATTTACAGAAAATTTTATGCTTCCGCTGTCACACGATGAAGTTGTGTACGGAAAAAAGTCAATAGTGAGCAAACAACCGGGAGATGAGTGGCAGCGATTCGCAAACCTTCGTCTTTTATATGGGTATATGTTTATGCATCCAGGTGCAAAACTTTTGTTCATGGGCAACGAGTTTGGGCAATATGAAGAATGGAATTTTGAACAGAGTCTAGACTGGAATTTGCTTGATTTTTTGCCACATAAGGGGATGAAAGACTTTATGAGCGCATTAAACGAGTTTTACAAAAGCACCCCAGCATTATATGAAAAGGCTTTTAGTACTGAAGGGTTTGAATGGATAAGTTATGAGGATAACGAAAATTCTGTGCTCTCATTTATAAGGAAAGGGAATGACGCCAAGAATGATGTCTATGTAGTTTGTAACTTCACTCCAAACCTCTTGAAAGAATATCGAATTGGAGTACCAAGCGCTGGAAAAATTATAGAAATTTTTAATAGTGATCATCAAAAGTTTGGTGGTTCAGGCAATTCAAATAGCGACGTTCTTAGGTCAAAAAAAATGGCTTGGAATAACCAAAAGTATTCCGTAGAAATTGATGTCGCTCCATTGGCAATTGCTGTTTTTAAAAACGCATAAGCACCATTACATTTAATTTATTTTAAACCTTTTATTTTGCGATTTTCATAAAAAAAGACTGCTATTTTTATCATATAATCACCCTTGATATTTACTAATTTTAGTAGGTTTACTATCTTATTTTAACAACACTATTTATGATTACGAATACCGAATTAGAACAAAAAGGAAACCAGTTTCCATCCAATATAATCTCTTATAAAAAGAATGTTGACACCCTGTGTTTTGACACGTCTAACGGCGTTACACTTCAGCTCACAGTGGTGCGCGACAGTGTTTTGAGGTTTCGATATACGACCACATCTAATTTCGATGAAGATTTCTCCTATGCCATTACAAAATATGCAAGTACAGGATACAACCATCTAGAAATAACAGAAGATGAAGAGGCGTATATCGTTACAACTCAGAAGCTAATTTGTAGGATAAATAAAGAGAATCTCAAGGTGTCGCTCTTTGATGCTTTGGATAACACACTTATCAGTCAGGATGAGCTCGGTTTTCATTGGGAGGAAAGTTTTCAGTATGGTACCGATATCGTTAAAATGTCGAAGGTATCCCAGGATGGGGAAAGCTATTTTGGATTGGGAGATAAACCAGGGAGCTTAAACCTAAAGGGAAAGCGCTATGAAAATTGGGTAACCGATTCATATGCCTACGGAAAAGATTCAGACCCGATATACAAAGCAATACCATTTTATAGCGGCTTGCATCACGGTAAAGCCTATGGAATATTCTTTGATAACACATTTCGCGCCTTTTTTGACTTTGCACAGGAGCGAAAAAAAGTAACTAGTTTTTGGGCTCAGGGAGGTGAAATGAACTATTATTTTGTGTACGGCCCAGAAATGAATGATGTGGTCGCTAATTATACCGATTTAACAGGAAAACCGCATCAAATGCCGGCACTTTGGACCTTGGGCTATCATCAGTGTAAATGGAGTTATTATCCTGAATCTAAAGTAACAGCGGTTGCAGCAAAGTTTCGAGAACTTCAAATTCCCTGTGATGCGATATACTTAGACATCGATTATATGGAAGGTTTTCGTTGTTTTACTTGGAATAAGGAATATTTTCCAGATCCGAAACGCATGGTGAAAGAGTTGATGGATGATGGTTTTAAAACCATTGTAATCATAGACCCAGGAATTAAGGTTGATAAAGATTATTCAGTATTTCAAGAAGGCTTGGAGAATGATTACTTCTGTAAGCGGGCCGATGGTCCTTATATGAAGGGTAAAGTTTGGCCCGGGGAGTGTTACTTCCCAGACTTCACCAATCCAAAGGTCCGTGACTGGTGGTCGGGACTTTTTAAAGAACTAATAGAAGATATTGGGGTAAAAGGTGTTTGGAATGATATGAATGAACCTGCCGTGATGGAGGTGCCTAACAAGACTTTCCCGAACGATGTGCGTCATGATTATGACGGCAACCCTTGCAGTCACAGAAAAGCGCATAATATTTATGGTATGCAAATGGCTCGCGCAACATATCAGGGTCTGAAAAAATTTGGATATCCAAAACGACCCTTTGTGATTACCCGATCTGCTTATGCAGGAACACAACGCTATACATCAACATGGACTGGGGATAATGTTGCCACTTGGGAGCATTTGTGGATTGCAAATGTACAAGCGCAGCGTATGGCTATGTCTGGGTTTTCTTTTGTTGGGAGTGATATTGGTGGTTTTGCTGGTCAACCGAATGGAGAATTATACGCAAGGTGGATTCAATTAGGCGTATTTCATCCGTTCTGTAGAACACATTCTTCCGGAGACCACGGCGAGCAAGAGCCTTGGACCTTTGGGGATGAAATTACAGGAATTGTCAAGAAGTATATCGAATTGCGCTATCAGTTATTGCCTTATTTGTATACAGCCTTTTGGCACCATATAAAAGACGGGACACCTATATTAAAATCTTTGGTACTGTACGACCAGTCTGACGTTCAAACGCATCATCGAAATGACGAATTTATTTACGGTGATAAATTATTGATTTGCCCAATTTTAGAGGCAAACTCGAAAGGAAGAAGGCTGTACCTTCCAAAGGGAATTTGGTTTAATTACTGGGACAATAAGCCAAGTGATGGAGGAAAAGAAATCTGGATAGATGCAGATCTAGAAACATTGCCAATATTTGTAAAAGAAGGTGCTATTATTCCTAAATATCCGATACAGCAATATGTTGGAGAGAAGAAGTTTAATGAGATTACATTAGATGTGTATTACAAAAAAGGGAAAGAGTCTTCCACATTGTTTGACGATGCGCATGACGGCTATGATTATACAAAAGGGCGCTTTAGTTTAAGAACGTTGAAATTAACTGGTAAAAAAGACGCCTTGATTATTCAGCAACATAAATCTGGAAAGTTTGATGCTCCCTATAAAAAATTCAAATTAAATTTGATAGGACTGCCTTTTAAAATTGCTACTATTCAAATTGATAATGAGGAGATTAAATTTGAAGATTTTGACATCAATGAGAATAATATGCTGCTAGTAGATAAGGAGTTTACAGTGATACACCTGCGGGCATAAAAGAATATAGAAAAGCCCGAAGTATTAATTCTCACAAAAATAGGTAGCTGAATTCGAAATTATAAAAACGACTTCTTCGGGCTTATTTATTTAGGTCAAAGTTTGTTGATTTTGAAACCGACTGCAAACAGAATATGCAGTGATTCAAGAATTACGACACGTACTTTTAAGAATTTAGTTGAACTATCATCCCAAAAAACGATCTAGATCTGCCTCGATAGGATTTGAATGCATCGTTGTATTTAACAAATTTGCTGTTTAGGAACAGTTCCCCGTATCTCAGTCGCATTTAGTTAGGGTAAATTGAAATATAATTGATAATTTTGGTGTGGCTTTAAGAAGTCCATTGAGGATAGACGTTATATTAAAAAAACTGAATGAAACCATTAACTAGTAGCGAAATTCGAGAGCTATTTCTAGATTTTTTTAGAAAGAACAATCACAGATTAATTGAAGGCTCTTCAATTATACCAAAAAATGACCCTTCATTATTATATATAAACAGTGGGATGGCTCCTTTAAAACCCTACTTTTTAGGCTTAGAAACGCCACCTAGCAAACAGTTGGTAAACGTACAGCCTTGTATAAGAACAAATGATATAGAAGAAATAGGAGACCGTCATCATTTGACGTTTTTTGAAATGATGGGAAGTTGGTCCATCGGTGACTATTATAAAGAAAGAGCCATTCAGCTCGCCTTTGACTTGCTCGTTGGGCATTTTAAATTTGATAAAGAGAAATTATATGTCACGGTTTACAAAGGAGACCCAGACTTAGGTATTGCAGCCGATGAGGAGTCCATTCAGTTTTGGAAGAACGTAGGTGTTGCCGATGACCACATCATAGCACTCGGTGCAGATAACTTTTGGGGTCCAGCTGGTGATACAGGGCCATGTGGTCCTTGCACAGAGGTTTTTTACGATACCGGTGATGCATTTGGTCCAAAATATACGCCAGGCGGACATTTTGATGATACCAACCGATATATTGAAATTTGGAATGCGGGTGTTTTTATGGAATTGGATAAAACCAAAGAAGGCACATTTAATGCGCTTCCAATGAAAAGTGTGGATACAGGATCTGGTATTGAGAGAATGTATCTGGCATTAAATGGAATTGATAGCCTCTATGAAGTGGATACCATAAAGCCAGTATATGACAAAATCAAAGATTTATATTCTTCCGAACAACTTAATGAAAAGGATTACAGAACACTAACAGATCATATGCGTACTGCGACGATGATTCTTTCCGATGGGGTTTTGCCATCTCGTGATGGTAGAGGATACATACCAAGACGATTGATAAGAAAGTCTATGGCACTGGTTATGCGTGCAGGAAAACGGCTAGATTCGCTTTGCGAGGTTGCAAAAGAAGTAATGCAACAGTTGTCTCATAATTATCCCAATCTAGTAGAGAAGGGGAGCGCTATTATTGCGGCCATACATGATGAAATACAAGCCTTCACACCAATACTTGAGGAAGGGCTTGAGCTGTTAGACCAAAAATTAAAGAGTCTTCAGGGAAAAGAACTAGATGGTGCGTTTATTTTTAACTTGGTTACGACTCATGGGGTGCCATTAGAAAATATCTCAGACCACGTAAAGGAAAGAGGTTTTAACTTTGACGAAGATGCTTATTGGGAACATTTTAGAATTCATCAAGGCGTTTCAAGAGGTAAAAAGAAACAGCATTTTGGAGACATACTTTCCGATTTAAATGTTCAGGAAACAGTATTTTTAGGATATCGCGAAACGGAAACGACAGCGACTATTACACATCTTATAAAAGAGAATGAATCTGTTTCTAGTGTTACAAAAGGAGACGTTTTTCAAATCATTGTTAACCAAACTCCATTCTATGGAGAATCTGGCGGGCAAGTGGGTGATGTTGGTGCAGCGGTAACTGATTCAGGAAAAGGAAGCATTACCGACACACAAAAGGCCAATGCCATAGTGGCTCATTTTTGTGAGCTAACTCAAGGAGACATGAAGGTAGGTCAAACGATTCAGTTGAATATTGACACAAGCCGTCGAGATATGATTAAAAGAAATCATACGGCTACGCATTTGCTTCATAGTAGTTTGAGAGAAGTTCTTGGCACTCATTTGGAACAGCGCGGTTCTTTAGTGAATGATGAAAAGCTTCGGTTGGATTTTTCACATTCAAAAAAGATTACGGATGATGAAATTATTCAAATTGAAGAAAAAGTAAATAATTGGATTAGAAACAATTACCAAGCAGACATTCAACAAATGGATTACGATTCAGCTGTAAAAAATGGCGCCATGGCTTTGTTTAAAGAAAACTACGGTGACAAGGTTAGAGTGGTTGGCTTTGGGGATGTTTCCACAGAATTGTGTGGTGGGAATCACGTTTCAGAAACAAACGACATTGGTATGTTTCTAATTACGAAGGAATCAAGCAGCAGCAAGGGAATTAGACGTATTGAGGGGATTACTTGGAAGAAGGCCTACGAACATATGGTTGCGACTAAGAAAATAGTAAAGGAAGCGTCCGAATTCCTTTCTACAAATCCGGAAGATTTACTTGAGTCAATTTCAAAACTAAAGAAGAAATCTTTAGACGTGAAAAAAACCAGTACATTTAACTCAGAAAAATCGGATGATTCGAAGATTGAAGAGACATTCATTTCACTTCCAAATAATAAAAAGCTTCTGGTCGGAAACTTAAATGAGGATAAAGGAGCTTTAAGAGGTGCTATTGAACAAAAACTAAAGAATAAAGAAGCCGATTTTGTGTTGATGATTTCTACAAATAATGATAAAATTCTCATTATGATAGGTGTAAGTGATCAAATGAAAGACCAGGCGCCTGCAGGAGCTTTAATTCAAGAATCTTTAAAGCCATTTGGCGGTCGAGGAGGAGGACATAATCATCTGGCTCAAGGAGGAATTCCGGATAAAAAAGACTTGGATGCTCTTGTCTCGTTGGCAACGACTTTGATTTCTGAGAAGTTATAGATCAAATGAACGATCCTTATTTTTACAAAGGATGTTGTTGTTGTTTGAAAAGTTTTATAAATAGATAATGTAACCTTCGTATGAAAACTTTAGCAATGCTACTATTGATAAGTATACTTTCTCAAGATAACGCTCTTAGCATTTTTGATGCCAAGCAAGAAGGGGGTTGTTCGGTTTGGTATGTTGTTGATGACGGAGTAATGGGTGGTCTATCTAGAGGTAGGCTAACCAATAGTGATGACGGAAACTGCCTCTTCAGTGGCTACGTAACTACCGATAACAATGGTGGTTTTTCATCCATTCGATATTCTTTTGATAAAAAAACTGTTTCCGAATACAAACAGATTGTATTCAAAATAAAAGGGGATGGTAAAGTGTATCAGTTTAGAATAAAAGACAATTCGCGTGAACGATATTCATACATATCTAGTTTTGAAACATCGGGAGATTGGGAAACGGTTAAAATCCCTTTGAATGCTTTTTACCCCAGTTTTAGGGGTTATAGACTAGACATACCGAACTTTTCAGGCAATTACATGGAAGAGGTTGCTATTTTGATTGGCAATAAAGTCAAAGAATCTTTTGCATTGGAGATTGAGAAAATATACTTAGAGTAATAGCATATCTAAAAATGAAAGCTCGCTCCAATTTATACGGGGTTCTTTGTTTGTGTTATCACGATTCACTGTTCATAAAACATATTAATAAATTCTATTTAATTACAAACGAATGATTACTAAAAAAGCATATGTCGCTGGAGGTTGTTTTTGGGGAATGGAAGCTCTTTTTCGAGTGCGGCCAGGTATTTTAGATACGGAGGTAGGCTACATAGGTGGCGTCAATGACAATCCAACCTATAGAAACCATCCGGGACATGCCGAAGGTATTGAAATTACATACAACCCAGATGAAACGTCATTTAAACATATTTTAGATTACTTCTTTAGAATACACAATCCAACCACCATAGATCGGCAGGGAAATGATATCGGGTCAAGCTATCGCTCTGCAATATTTCTTCAGGATGAAGAAGAAAAAACCATCGTTCAAGATATTATCAAAATTGTCAATGATTCAGGAAGGTGGGAAGCAGAAGTTGCAACGACCTTAGAGCCTTATACTACTTTTTGGGCTGCAGAGCCCGAGCATCAAGACTATTTAGTAAAGAACCCGAATGGTTATACCTGTCACTTTGAGAGGTTTGGTACTTTTGTTTAATCCGCTTTTAACTAGTACAAAACGAAAGTAAGATGGAGACAACATCTTAAAAGATAGGTTTGTTGGATCAAGCATCAACCGTCATAGAAAATAAAATAGTTTTGGGGATAAAGAAATATGAAACCTAATGTGTTTATTAGTCATTGAAATTTTATAAATTTCACTTTTGAAAAATAACGAATAAATGAAAAAGTACCTTTTAATAGTATTACTAATTGTTACGACTGTATCCTTGTCACAAACAAGAAAAAACGTGAATGTTGGGCTTCTTGTCGATTTTATTTCGGAAGACTCAAAAGACCTTTTTTCAAGGTTAAAAAATGAGGTAAAAGCTGTTGTTGGTGAAGATGCGACGATTCATTTTTCGGAAGCAAACCTATTAGTAAATGATTTTAATTTAGAAAGAGCTGCCGAGCATTACAATACGCTTTTAGCCAGTGATACGGATATCATTCTTGCTTTTGGACTTTTAAACAATGTTGTTATTTCCAAATTAAAGACATTTGAAAAGCCAACTATATTATTTGGGTCGGTGAATAAAGACTTTGGGCTTAGTGTGGAAGATAGGGAAACACTCATGATTCCAAACTTCACCTATATTGTGCAATCCCAATCCTATAAAGAGGACTTAAATACATTACACGAATTAACAAGTTTTACAACTGTAGGTATTGCCATAGAGGAAGACTTCGTTACTATTTTGCCCTTTAAGGAGTTATTTGACAGCGAAACTGAGGCGCTGGGCGTTGGCTTTAAGTTGATTCCTTACAGCACTGTTGATGACATTACAAATGCCATTAATAATGATATTGATGCCTTTTACTTGGCAAGTGGTTTTTTTCTGAATGACAATGACATTGCTGCAATAGCATCTAAGTTAATCGATAAAAAAATACCATCCTTCACCAACACTACCATAGATGATGTTAAAAATGGTATGATGGCAACCAACAATGCTGAAGATAATTTAGAACAGTTTTTTAGACGTATTGCACTTACGGTAGAATCTTATGTAAATGGGCAAACCCTTACAAATTCAGAATTATTTCTTCAATTTGAAGATAAACTTACACTAAATAGAAACACAGCCGAGGCTGTTGGTGTAGCATTAAAATACAGTTTGGCAGGAACAACTAATTTTGTTGGCGATTTTACAGATGTCTTCTCCGAAAAAAAATACAACTTATTAGAGGTTATGACCACTGTAGTTGGCGAAAACCTCAATTTACAGGCAAGTCAAAAAGAAATCGCATTGAGTGAGCAGGATGTGAGAACATCTAAAAGCAATTACTTACCAAGTGTTACCGCATCTGCAAGTGGCACCTATGTAGATCCAAACGTTGCGCAGCTATCATTAGGGCAAGCACCAGAATTTTCTACTAAAGGAACCGTTACATTAGACCAAACCTTATTTTCTGAAGCAGCGAATGCAAACATTAGCATTCAAAAAGAGCTATTAAAAGCACAGCAAGAGCGATACAACTCAGATCAATTGGATGCGATATTTGAAGTTTCGAACGTTTATTTCAATGCATTAATTCTGAAAGCGAACCTGCAAATTCAGAATCAGAATCTAAATCTAACAAAGAAGAACTTACAAATAGCTAAACAAAACTATGAAGCTGGACAGTCTGGAAAGGCTGATGTTTTAAGATTCCGAAGTGAGGCGGCCCAAAACACACAATCACTAGTTGAAGCCGCCAACCTTTTAGAACAGACCTTCTTTTCCTTGAATCAATTACTCAACAATCCTATTGATTTTAAAATTGATATTGTTGAAGCGGAGTTAGGGGAGGGCATCTTTAAAAATTATAATTATCAACAGTTAAGGGATTTGATAGACGATCCTAAATCACGAAAACCATTTATTGACTATTTGGTGATGATAGCGATAGAGAATGCACCAGAAATTAAGTCCTTAAATTATAATATAAGCGCAAATAAACGGAGCATAAAACTAAATAGTGGGGGACGGTTTTTACCAACCTTAGCTTTGAGAGCGCAATACAATAATGAATTTAGTAGAAATGGCAAAGGCGTTGACTTTGCGATTGATGGTTACCCGTTAAACGATTACTTTGTTGGGGCCAGTCTTTCAGTTCCAGTGTTTAATAGAACACAAACCAATATCAATAAGCAAATTGCGACCATACAAGAGGATCAGCTTATTCTTAATAAAGACAATGCAGTATTGAGTATCGAAGCGAATATTAATTCAGCCGTTCTCGATTTAATTAATCAGATAGCGAACATAGAAATTTCAAAAATATCAGAGACAACGGCAGGTGAAAGTCTTGAACTCACCCAAGCATCATACTCCAATGGTGCTGTGAATATTGTACAGTTGCTGGATGCGCAAAACAATTATTTGTCTTCACAACAAGCCAAAATAACGGCGGTATATAGCTACTTGTTGAGCTCGATTCAATTAGAACGACTCATCAGTTATTATTTCCTAATGCATACTTCAGAAGAAAACCAAGCATTTATGCAAGGGTTTAACGAGTATTTACAAAATAGAGATTAACATAACCATTTTTAAAATGAAAAATAAAATAGTAATATTCGGACTCCTTTTAGTGGCCGTTTTCTTTATGTCGTGTAATGAAAAAAAGCAAGAAGAAAAGCCACTAGTACGACCCGTGTCTTATCAAGAGGTTGGGTTTTTGGGCGGAGAGTCTAGCCGTACTTTTAGCGGAACAGCCAACACAGAGAAGGTCATAAATTTAAGCTTCAGGAATAACGGTATTATTACTGAATTCAACCTGAAGGTTGGTCAGACTGTGAAAAAGGGGGAATTACTGGCAAAGCTAGACAATGTGCAATCTCGACTTAATTATGAGAATTCTCTATCTTCTTTAAACAGTGCTAAATCACAAATGAATACAGCGAAGCTGAACCTAGATCGTGTAAGATCACTTTATGAAAAGGGAAGCACATCTTTGAGTGATTATGAAGCAGGGAAAAATCAATATAGAACCGCCGTGGACACGCACGAATCTGCAAAACGAACAGTTGCCATTCAACAAGAACAGATTAAATATGGTTTTATTTATGCTCCTGTGAATGGGGTTATAGCTGCCGTGAATGTCGAGATTGACGAAAACGTATCAGCAGGTCAAAAAATAGCTGTTTTAAATGCGGGCATTGAAATGAAGATAGAATTGGGTATTCCTGAAAATGTGATCAACCGTGTCGAGAAGGATATGATTGTAGCCATCGGAATATCATCGCTAGTGGGTGATGTGTTTAGGGGTCAAATTACCGAAGTTTCCCCTTCTGTCGATCCAAATACGTCAACCTATCCCGTGAGCGTAAAAATCATTAAGCCTTCGAAGAAAATTAAATCTGGTATGGCTGCGAATGTCACTTTCGATTTTGGAACGATCGAAACAAATACCTTGGTTATTCCAGCAAAAGCTGTTGGAGAGGATGCAAATGGAAATTTTGTGTTCTTAATTGAAGCATCAGAAAGTAAAATGTTTGTTAGGAAACAACCTGTGACTGTTGGGATTTTAAACTCTGAAGGTTTTGCAATTAACGAAGGATTGTCAGCAGGCCAAAAAATTGCGATTTCCGGATTACAAACCTTGCTTGAAGGTCAGGAAGTCAAGTTGCAGTGATAAAATCTGCAATACATTTGAAGGGAGCAGGATAAATTATCCTTATAATTATGACATCAGTATTTACATAAAAAACATAAAAGAAGACCATACATAGAAGAAAAAAGGCAGTAGTTACAAAGCTTAAACGCCTGTCTTAGGTCTTCAAACTCTAAAACCTATGAATCTTACAAAGTTCTCCATAGAAAAAAACAGAATCACCTATATGGCCTTGGCTACGATTATATTGTTGGGTGTTTTTCTCTACCAATCGTTGCCAAGAGATAGCATGCCTCCAATAACGATACGGGTTGCCTCCATAGTGTCGCAGTTTCCTGGTGCCGGTCCTAAGCGTGTCGAGGAGCTGGTTACAGATAAAGTTGAGAAAGTAGTTCAAGAAATACCCGAATTAAAGGAGATGACTAGTACCTCCCGAACCGGAATATCTATAATTAGTGTTACGCTTAAGGATGCAGTAACACCCGAAGAACTGCAAAGTGTTTGGGATAGGTTGCGTCGTAAGTTGAATGTCATTCAAGGGTTGCCAGCAAATGTAACTCCAAATTTGGAAGACGATGGTATAGGAGATGTCTATGGGATTGTTTTAGGTCTTACAAGTGATGGCTTTTCATACGCTGCAATGAAGGATTACGTGGATGATATCAAAGATGATCTTATCAAATTAGATGATGCAGCTAAGGTCGAAGTGGGAGGGGAACAAGAGGAACGTGTTTTTGTAGAATTTGACGATTCTCGACTTAAGGAGTATGGGTTGTCTGCACAAAAGTTAAGTGGCATTATTTCGGCTCAAAACATACTAAGTTCTGGAGGGCAAATTAACCTTGAAGACGAACGTATTGTGCTCGAGCCTACAGGGAATTTTAACTCGGTAGATGATATTAGTGGGATGCTTATACCGGTTGGAGATGGAAAGCAGTTGGTGTATTTAAAAGATATTACCACGGTTAGAAAAGGATACATTTCTCCAGCGACACAAATAGTGAGCGTCAACGGTAAGGATGCTATAAGTTTACATGTTTCACTAAGGGATGATGCAAATATTATTTCTTTAGGAGAAGAAGTCAATCGGATAAAAAAGAAGTGGGAGGCAAAATTACCAGTAGGTTTAGAACTGAGTACCTTGTCTTCCATGGATACGTACATAGGGGATAAGGTAAGCGCTTTTATGGTCAACCTGTTGGAGTCTGTAATCATCGTATTAATAGTTATGCTCGTCTTTTTAGGTTTCCGAACGGGACTTATTATAACCAGTTTAATTCCAATAGTTATTGTAACCACGTTTATGGTTATGGGGATTATGAATATTGGAATTAATCAAGTAAGCTTAGCGGCCTTAATAATGGCCTTGGGTATGATGGTTGATAATGGTATTGTGGTTGCAGAAACAATCGTCGTAAAATTAGAAGAAGGTCTGGATAGAAAAGAAGCCGCGATTCAGGCTTGTTCAGAGTTATTTACGCCACTACTCATTTCAACTTTAACTACAGCAGTGGCATTTCTATCATTCTATTTGGCAGAATCTTCGATGGGAGATATTGTTGGACCTATTTTTCTTGTAATATCCATAGCACTGGTGTCATCTTGGTTGATATCATTGACAATAATTACCTTATTGTCTTATTTATTCATGGAAGCGAAAAAAAAGGATGTAAAACTTAGTGCAGTCGATAGAGTCATTGAATGGTTGAAAGGATATTATAAAGACTTCATTTTAGTGGCACTGCGTCATAAGTTAAAAACGATGCTTCTTATCATTACGATGTTTGTCGTGGCTATATTTGGTTTCACAAAAATTGAATTTATATTTTTTCCTGATAGTGATCGCAATATGATTACGGTAGATATAAACTTGCCTTTAGGAACAAATATAGAGCGAACCACCGAGGTCGTTGCTCAGATTGAAACCTTTATGGCTGATAATCTTCAGGTTTCTGATGGTCAAACCAAAGGTATCGTCGATTGGTCTTCTTACATAGGAGAAGGGCCTCCGTCTTATGATCAGGGCTACACACCCGATGAAGCAAATTCGAGTTATGCCCATATTTTGGTAAATACCTCAAGTTTTAAAGCGAATCAAGACATGATTAATAAGCTTGATGCGTATTGTTTCAATAGCTTTCCAAATGCCGAAATAAAGATAGGATCCTTAGCTTCAGGCGGAGGAGGTACTCCAATCGAAGTTAAAGTAACCGGTAATAGCCCAGACGAACTATCTAAGATCGCTGAACAGGTAAAATTAAAGCTAAGTGCTATTTCAGGCACAAAGAATATCAAAGATGATTGGGGGCCTAAAACCAAAAAATTTATTATTGAAGTTGACCAGAATAGAGCCCAAACTGCAGGTGTTTCAAGTCAGGATATAGCCACATCATTGCAAACAGTCTTGGATGGTTTTACGACAGGTGAGTATAGAGAAGATGATAAATCAATACCGATTGTGATGCGGAGTGATAAAAGCCAGCAGCAAACCTTAGAATCGATTGAAACATTAAATATATTCTCTCAAAGCTCAGGGAAAAATGTACCTTTTTTGCAAGTCGCTTCTATCAAACCGGTTTGGCAGTATGCAAAGATAATGCGATTGAATATAAACCGTACAATAACTATTTCTAGCGAGTTGCGGGAGGGCGGTAATGCATCAGCAATAACCTCGGAACTAACTCCTTGGCTAAACGAGCAGTCAAAAAACTGGACAGATGGTTATGTGTATGAATTTGGAGGAGATGCAGAGAATACTGCCGAAAACATGGGCGCCGTTATTAAATACCTTCCTCTTTGTGGTTTTATCATTATGCTATTATTAATTATACAGTTTAACTCCTTCCGAAAAATGATTATGGTGTATTGTACCATACCATTGGCAATCATTGGTGTTGTTGTAGGTTTACTTCTTTTCCAGCAACCTTTCGGTTTCATGCCTTTTCTTGGGGTTATTGCCTTGGCAGGAATTATTATTAATAATGCGATTGTATTAATTGACAGGATGGAAATTGAACAGAATGTTTTGAAAAGAAAGGAAGAAGATTCAATAATCACTGCTTGTTTACAACGTTTTAGACCTATACTATTAGCAACATTTACAACAGTTTTAGGTTTAGTACCGTTATATTTAACCGGCGGAGAGATGTGGGAAGGTATGGCCGTTTCAATTATGGTAGGTTTGCTGTTTGGAACGATAATAACACTGTTTTTCATTCCCGCTTTTTACAGTGTTTTGTACAAAGTGAGCTATAAGACCTATGTTTTTAACGACAACTTACTTGATAAATAGTAATATATGAATCGTTTTACTAAAATACGGTATACATACAGATTCGAGATGTTTTTAGCAAGCTTGGTTTTCAATCTGTTTGGGATTTTACTTTTTAATGTTGAACTGTTCAACACCTATTTATTGCCTATTGGGTTGTTGCTTAATTTTGCTTTAGGAATTAATTTGATTTCAAAAAGGAAAACGAGGGTTCTAATATCGTTTATGTTCATAGTGACGTTATTTACATCTGGTTTTCAGATGTTTGATGTCGATATTTCTAACGTGAGCATCCTTCGGTTTCTGTTTTATTTCCTTTTTTATGTTGTAATAACTTTTGAAATCATAAAGCAGGTTTGGCGGATTAATGAGGTAGGCAAAGATCTAATCATGGGCGTTATTTCGGGCTATATATGCTTAGGCTTGGTTGGGTATTTTATTTTTATGGCCATAGAAATATCACATCCAGGTTCCTTTCAGAGCACTTTGTTTACAGAGTCCTTTTCCATAAACCAAAAATCGGATGGCTTATTATACTATAGTTACATAACTTTATTGACTATCGGTTATGGCGAAATTGTTCCTATTACCACAGCCGCACAAAAAGCAGCTGTTTTTTTGGGACTATTAGGGCAATTTTATTTGGTCATTCTAACAGCGGTAACGGTGGGGAAGTACATCAATTATAATTACAAAGAATAGTCTGCCTATTTCTTCTAACACCTTTTAATAATTACATTGACCCTTTGCCATTGTTATTTCTTAATGGTCATTTTACAAGAAGGACACTCTTGTCCATGAACACTGCTTTTTAACTTTATACCATTCATATTGTTTATAATGAAATCTTGAATAAAGGCAAATTTCGCTTCGCCATTATTTACGTCTATTTGACTATCCTTAAACTTTTCACGGACAATATTTCCGTATTCTTGATCGCCCCAGCAATTTGGACATAGTCCTTCGGGTGTTTCTGTAAATTGATCTTGATTTTTATTGTTAAATAATTTTTTAAAAAATGTCATAATGGTTGGTTGTATTTTTTTAAATGTATTTTTTATTCCCTAAGAATACTATGGAACAAGCATATGCCTTAAGCAACAAACGTTTTCTGTGTTTAGGTTTTTTTTCTTTTGATTGAAACCAATCTAATGATACAGTAATTAGATTAATTATCAAACCCTAGGCGTTGTTTATTCGAAAAACAAATTTCAAGTTTTAAATAAATAGTTAAAAAAAATGCCCACTTAGTACATCAAAAAGATAGTATTCTAAACATCTTAGTTTTTGAATATTTTAGTTGAATAGCACTCGGTGACCTTTTCTTTTTCATTTTTTTTAAAAAGGCAAAACAATTAAAAGGCATAGGCAAAAGTTCTTAAAACCAACGAATACTATCTAAACCAACTGTTTTCATGGTTGGTTAGAATTCAAAAAAGGCATAAAACCATAAATTAAAGAAATATTAAACCTGATTAAAGATGCAGTTCAGCGAAGAAAAAATACTGTTTACCGAACTACCTCCGTTTTTAAAAAGAAAAAATCCGAGATTTGATGCTTTCAATGAACAATTAAAAAAAGAGCCCCATGTCTTTTTCAATAATTTATTCAGGAAACTCTCAGGTAAAAAAAGGTGATAGGCATTCGTTTGCTTGCTTCATTGCCGTTCTTGTTGCTTTTGTATTGTTTCCTTCTATAGTTGCTGCCCAGATAGGCATTAACCAATCCAATCCAAATTTTAGTGCTGTACTTGACATAAATAGTACCAGCAAAGGCGTCTTATTTCCGAGGCTAACGATAGCGCAAAGAGACAATATTGTTACAGCTGCAAACGCTCAAAGCGTATCAGTGCCCGCGGGTTTGGCGATCTTCTGTACAAACTGCTGTAAGAATGGAAAAGGGTCACTTTATTCGTATAACGGTACTGACTGGAAATCGATGGATACTAGCTGTGTCGATGTAAACGAAGCAGCTTCTTGTTATTCTATGGTAACAACGATAGTAGAAGACAATCATATGAGCAACTCCAGCTCCCCAGCACTTTTAATAGATGGAAACACCGCACTAGCCTCTCAGCCAAATTCTTCTTTATTAAGGATGCACAAAACGACTGATGATCTAGTTACTTTTGACTTCCCTGAGGATCTACCTGCCGGATACAAGATTCGCTTGTACTATAATGACAACGAAGATCCAGGAGATTTAGGTCTTTATGTAAATGTTATTAATAATGGCAATACGATTCAAACGATTAATACAGATACAGGGACGTTGCCAGGAAGTTCCATAACGAATGTTTCTGGAAACGATTACTACGTTGACATCGTATTATCGGGCAGTGCAAATGAACTTTTTGTACGGTCGGCAAACGACGATAGTGATCACGTAGTTTTTTTAGAAATAAAAGTATTTAACAGTAACAATGTTGAAATCCCATTAAGTTGTCCCTAAAAGAAAGGGCTCGAATTATTTATTATTTTATACCTCTAGTGTAAAAGAGTAATTAAATATATAGCATATAACATGTACAAAAGAATAACATATAAATTGAAGGGTCATTACAAAAGGAAGGTTGACCTTTTGATATCTAGACCCATTTTAGTCGTCATAATTCTCTTCAGTTTTATTCCTACTATAGGATCTGCACAAGTAGGAATTAACACTACCAATGTAGATTTTTCATCTATACTCGACATACAAAGTACCGATAAAGGCGTATTATTTCCAAGACTCACTGCTGCGCAAAAAAATGCAATGGGCAGCATTCCCGCAGGCTTAATGATATATTGCTCAGATTGCTGTGTAAATGGCACTGGTTCGTTGTACCAATATAATGGTACAAATTGGGGCCCGCTTGATAGCAGCTGTGTTGACAATGGAACACCAGAATGTTACTCCATGGTAACGACGATTGTAAACGATAATCATATGGATTCTGATGATACGCCACCTCTTTTAATAGATGGAAACACCACACTGGCCTCACAGCCGGATGATGATGATTTAAGAATGCACAAAACGACTGATGATCTAGTTACTTTTGATTTCCCTGAGAATCTTCCTGCCGGATACAAGGTTCGTTTATATTTTAATGACAATGAAAAACCAATGAATGGGTCTGGATTTCGATTAGGACTTTTTGCACAGATGATTAATAATGGTACTGCGAATCAAACGATTAATACAGATACCGGACTTTTACCTGGAAGTGTCATTACCAACATATCTGGAAATGATTATTATGTCGAAATAGTATTGTCGGATAACACTGATGAGCTTTTTGTGCGGTCGGCAAACGACGATCGTGATCACGTAGTTTTTTTAGAAATAAAAGTATTTGACAGTAATGATGTTGAAATCGCACTAAGTTGTCCTTAAAGGAAAGGTTTAGAATTATTTTATATTTCTAGTAGTTATTAAATGAGACTAAAGAAATTACCCATAGCATGAACAAAAAAAAATTACATTTATTTAATTTACACCACACAAGTAGTGTTGGAGTCCTTATGTTTAGAGTCACTTTAATGGCCATTATGTTCTTAATTGTATTTCCTTATATGGGATCAGCCCAAGTAGGTATAGGTACAAAAGATATAAATACCTCTGCGATCCTACAGGTTGAAACGAGCGCTAATGATAAAGGAATATTACTTCCAAGACTCACTAAAGAACAAAGAGATGCAATAAATACGAATGCTGCTGCCGCAAGTGAAACGGTTCCAGCAGGATTGACTATTTATTGTACTGATTGTTTTGGTGCAGGCAAGGGCTCTATTTATTATTATAATAGTGTCGAATGGAGACCTATAGACAACACGGGAACGGGAAAGGAGGCTATGTATGTGCTAATTACAAATAGGTCTAATAATGAGCATTTGAATACCCTAGCCGATAGATTATTATTAATTGATGGTAGTACGACTTTAGCAGATCAGGCCAACTCCAGTGAATTGCGACTTAATGGAAAGATTCCCAATCCAAATGGTAATACCACAGAAAATGTCAATATTTATTTTTCTGAGGATATCCCTATTGGGTATACATATCGGGTATATTTTAATGTTAGTAACCCCGGGGATCTTGGACTACAAATAAGACATAAGCTTAATAGTACTTGGTATAATAATGGCCAACACACAATCAATACCACTGGAGACTTGCGAGGTGGTACATTAACAAATGTTGGGGATGATTATGTTTATGAACAAACTTTAACGTACGCAATTGATCGCATGCGCGTGAGATCCAGCACATTTGCGGATGATGTCTTCTTTTTAGAAGTAAAACTGTTTGATGATAATGGCGTCGAAATACCTCTTGTCTACAATGATTAAGTTTTAAACCTAACCATAGGTCCAAGTTCTTCAAAAAGCTCCTAAAGAGGGGCTTTTATCTTTTACAGGCATCACACAAAATCTTCAAACTAAAACAAGCTATGAACTTCTAATTGATTTCATATACGCCTCTGTAGTTAGGCCTTAAAAAAGGGGTCATGATAAGACCCGTTTGTATCCGAGGGGAGTTTTGATTTAAAACGAAATTTGAGTGAGTGCTCGTAAAAAAAATACTATTCTAAGATAGCAAGAATACTATGGATGGCTCGTTGGCCAGAGAAGTTAAGTAAGGGCAAAGACACGAAATAAGTAACAATGATTCTAACTTGAAAAAATAGTAGATATAATAATATGACCTCTTAGTACGAAAGATGCAATTTAAATGAAACGTGATACAATTATAAAATAGGGGATGGGAGAAGCCACTGAAATAAAAAATGTAGTTGCGTACACTATCAAGCAGTACTCTTAGTTAATTTACCTTTACTTATTTTGACGACTTCACTGGGATTGGTTTCAATTGTATAAGACCAATCATATCCAAAGCTCTAATTATTAAATAGGTGATGTCAATTTCATACCATTTTACACCAAAATTTGGACTACTGGCATGTTTATGATGGTTGTTATGATAGCCTTCTCCCATCATTAAAAAATCAAATCGAAAGAGGTTCTTACTCGTGTTTTTCATTTTAAAATTAACGTAGCCATACACATGTCCAAACCAGTTGATTATTACGCCATGAATTGGGGCCATTAAGAGGGTAATAGGCAGTAAAAGCCATTGCCACCAAGCAGTGGCGAAGTATACAAAAAACGATATATAACCAAGGATCCAAAGAAGCCTTGAAAACCGCGAACTCGCAAAGGCATCAAAAGCTTTCCATTGTGGAACGTTTTTGGTAAAACGACTATCCACAGCGATTTTCTGGCTATTGATATCGCCATA
This sequence comes from uncultured Ulvibacter sp., assembly GCA_938083445.1. GTDB lineage: Bacteria > Bacteroidota > Bacteroidia > Flavobacteriales > Flavobacteriaceae > Ulvibacter. The sequence continues at coordinate 67,459 of CALKCP010000005.1, forward strand.
TATTGTTTTTGTTTTCCACATCATTGCAAATAAATTTGGGTCATGAGACGGGGAATGAGGGTCTTTTTCTGTGTCGGTATAGGCGTGATGCATGCGATGCATAATCCCATAGCCATACGCACTTAGATAACTAGCTCCCTGAAAGATCCAAGTTAAAACAAAGGTGATACGTTCCATGGTCTTAGACATAGTAAATACCTGATGCGCTGCATATCTATGTAGAAAGAAGGATTGAAAAAACAGGCTTCCATACCAAAGCAATAAAACGAAAATTAACACTGCCATATGTATACTTTTTTTGTAAAGATACTTTGTCATTACAAGCCAAACAATGAACCTAAATCAAGAAATTAATGAGATGCGTTTTCTAATTCTGCTTAAAGCTTGTGCAGTAACGCCAATATAGGAACTAATATACTTTAAAGGAATGCCCTGTAAAAGCTCGGGACGTTCTTTAAAAAGCTTAGCATAACGTTCTTCGGCAGTTAGATTTAACAAGTTTTGTTCTCGCTTAGATTTTAATAAAAAAAGACGTTCTGCTGCTAACCTCCCAATAAGATTCCCTATTTGAGTGTTTTTATAAACAGCCTGTAAATCGTTATAGGTAATACTGAGAAGACTGGTGTCGGTTAGCGTTTGCAGTTGATACGCTGAAGGATTCTGCGTTAAAAAGGAATCGTAGGCGCTAACAAACTGGTTCTTAAAGCTAAATCCAAAAGTAATTTCTTTATCTGGGTTCTCTTTTGGAATAAACAATCGCACCACACCAGACTCTATAAAGCTAATTGTGTTCTCAATATCATTAAGTTTTAAAAAAATTGTTTTTTTCGTAATTTCTCTACGATGTAATTTAGACGTAAAAAAGTCCCAATCCTCTTTCGATATTGTTGCTAACTGATCTAAGTAAGCCTTTATCTGTTCCAAATCTATTATTCAAAGTTATTAACTTTACAAATATACAGATTCTCACGCCCATTTTTTCTCGAAGATATAGGTTATTAATTCAATTAAATTCTGAGTAAAAACATCCTAAGGCATTTATCCACTCTTTGATTTTTTTTGAGTCCAAAGCAACATAAATGATCTTAGGATGAAGGTAAAATACACGGTATCATTATTTTTCTGAATCTGTCACCTTAGACCCTATTTAAATAATCACAGCCCTTATCATTCTATATGCAGTGAAGGCAGTCGGTATGAATGATATCAATAGTCATAGAATCAGACATTTAATATATTTTGTGCATTCGGAGTGGTTATTTAGCCTACCTTTGTACGGTTCATTATTTAGTGAGCCTGCCATTTTTAAAATTTTCTGTAGATTTTTATAAATAGTTAGCTTTCCTCAATAATTGATTCGTCCTCACTCGATTAATGTAATTGGTGGGATTAAGGGCGCGAAACACGTGATATGTTTTTCTTTTTATTGCAATGAAGTTGTTTTCGTCTGTCATAGATGGATACGATAAAAATGAGTAAATAACAAAGCATAGTGCATAAGGCCTGCTGATGAAGTAGGTAGCTTAATTAAATTGTATAACCTAACAGAGAATATTATCGAGAATCCAACATTTTCAAGAGAACGAAACTCCGACTTTGCAAGAACGTTAAGAAAGAGAGTTAATGTACATTTTAAGACTACCAATACAAGTAGAAATGCAAATGCCAATATGGTCGTTAAAACGATTGTTATGCTGGCATTATTTTTTGTCCCATTAGCATTGCTAGGCACGGGGATGATTACCTCTACATGGGCACTTTTTGCAGCCTATTTGATTTGCGGATTGGGAATGTCGGGAATTGGAATGGGAGTGATGCACGATGCTATTCACGGATCGTATTCAAAAAATGACAAAATTAATACGTTCTTGGGGTATTCTTTCAATCTAATTGGTGCGAATGCAAAGATTTGGAAAATACAACACAATGTATTACATCATACCTATACAAATATTGATCAAGCAGATGACGACTTAAACGCACCTTTTTTCTTGAGGTTTTCACCACATGCGAAACACTACTGGGCGCATCAGTTTCAACATATTTACATTTGGTTTTTTTATATGATCTCTACGATATCATGGATCACGACTAAAGATTTTGTACGTCTAAATCGCTATCGAGATATGGGGTTTTTGGAGAAAAAAAATGAATATAGCAAGTCATTAATCAGCATGATTGCGTGGAAAATGCTTTATTACTCTTACGCGCTTGTATTGCCAATGATTATGGTCCCATTGCCTTGGGGAGTAGTGCTATTGGGCTTTTTGACAATGCATTGTGTAACCGGCCTTTTGGTGAGTACGGTGTTCCAAGTGGCACACATTATGCCTGTAAATGAGTTTCCTCTTCCCGATGAGGAAGGAATAATGAAAAATGATTGGTACAGACATCAGTTCGCAACCACGACTAATTTTTCACCTAAAAGCAATCTTTTGTTTTGGCTAATTGGAGGCTTAAATTTTCAAGTAGAACATCATGTGTTGCCAGATGTATGTCATATTCACTATAAAAAACTAACCAAAATAGTTGCAGAAACTGCAGCAGAATTTGGGATGCCATATCATGTAAACAGGAGTTTTCTAAATGCGATACGAACACATACATCCATGCTTCGTGCCCTCGGAAAGAAACAGGTTTTAAGTGAAGTGTAATTGCAGAGGGAAATTAAGAGTATAAGAAAGAAACACGAGTAAGACAATAAATAAATTATTAATAACCAAATACACAGAAGTAATGAAAGAAGGTACCGTAAAATTTTTCAATAATGCCAAGGGATTTGGCTTTATTAAGGTAAGTGATTCAGACGAAGAAATTTTTGTTCACTCTACAAATCTTTTAGAAGAAATAAGAGAAGATGACAAAGTACAATTTGAAGTTGAAAAGGGTGATAAAGGACTAAGCGCAGTAAAAGTAAGTTTGGTTTAAAGTGTCACATTTTTAAATAAAGCAAAAATCCCGATTTGAATCGGGATTTTTTTATTGACTGAAAATTATAAAAACCCTCTACCTTATGGTCGGTTTCTAATTTCAAACCAATAAAAGGAATAACAGCTTATATTGGCGGTTTTCCCTGTAAAGAGTGTTTATCTTTGTAAAAAAATAGTGTATGTCAATGTCCTTTTCAGATATAGGAATTAATGATCAATTGCAGCAAGGGCTGTCCAAATTAGAGATTTCTGTCCCAACAGATATTCAAGAGAAGACGATTCCAGTTGTTTTAAATGAAGATGCTGATCTTGTTGTTATGGCAAAAACAGGTACTGGTAAGACGGCTGCTTTCGGGTTACCGTTATTGCAGTTAATCGATATTGAAAGTGAAAACATACAGTCGCTCATAGTGGTTCCCACAAGAGAATTAGGCCAACAGATCCATAAAAATTTAGAATCTTTTGCCGTGTTTAATCCAAAAATATCCATTGCATCTCTGTGTGGCGGTATTCCAATCAAACCTCAAATTGAACGCCTAAAAACTACAACCCACATTGTTGTAGCTACCCCTGGGCGCTTGGTTGATTTAATGAAACGCGAAAAGATACGTCTAAAAGACCTAAAATACTTCGTATTAGATGAAGCCGATGAAATGGTCAGTGCCTTAAAAGAAGACGTAGATACCATCATAAAAGGCATCCCAAAGTCTAGAAGAACACTGTTGTTTACGGCCACAATGCCAGGAAATATAAAACAATTGGTTCAAAACTATATGTCAAAAAACATTCTGCACATAGAAGCAGATATGTCGACCTTAGGGCATCAAGGTATTGATCATAAGTATGTAATTGTAGCACCTATAGAGAAATTGGAGGTGTTGCTTCACTTTTTAAAATCGAAAGAAGGGGAGCGCGGAATTATCTTTTGTAAAACCAAAGCTGCAGTGAACAAACTGGCCAAAAACTTGGCAATTAATAAATTTTCATCAGGTGCATTGCACGGAAGCTTAGCCCAGCCTATTCGAGATCGAATTATGGCACAATTTAGAGAAGGTGCTATTGATATTTTGGTAGCCACCGATCTAGCTGCAAGGGGTATTGATGTAAAAGAAATTTCTTATGTAGTAAACTACCATCTGCCAGATACCTACGAAGCATTTGTACATAGAAGCGGACGAACGGCTAGGGCAGGAGCCAAGGGGCTTTCACTAACTATCTTGCAAAAAGAAGAAGCATTTGAAATCCCCGAGTTTGAAGATGAATTAGGTATTACTTTCAGCAAATTTAAAAAGGCAGATGCTCAAAGTATTGAAGAAAACAACACCCTACTGTGGGCTAGAAAGATATTTAAAACGAAACCCAATCGAACCATTTCCGAGGCATTGAAAAACGAAGTAAGAACGGTATTTCATCACCTTACAAAAGAGGAGCTCGTGGAGAAGGTATTAGCAAATTACATGGCACAAATCACCGCTAAAAATACGAGGCCGGAAGTGTCTAAAAAGAAGAAGAAATAATCATTATGGCGAATACTATAAAAAACCAAGAAGATATTTTAGCAAAATTGAATATCCATGAGCTAAATCCAATGCAGGTAGAGGCTATTTCTGTAATTGAAAAAACGACGAATACTATTTTGCTGTCTCCAACAGGTACTGGTAAAACCTTGGCTTTTTTATTGCCACTTATCGATACCTTAGACCCAAACATTACAGATGTACAAGCCCTTATTTTGGTTCCATCAAGAGAACTAGCCATTCAAATAGAGCAAGTGGTTCGTTCGATGGGCTCTGGCTTTAAAGTAAATGCCGTATATGGAGGTCGTCCCATGTCTAAAGATAAAATTGAAATTAAACACATTCCTGCCATTCTAATTGGAACCCCAGGCCGAATTGCAGATCATTTTAGCAACGATCGTTTTTCTAAAGACAGTATTAAAACCTTGATTCTTGATGAATTTGACAAGTCTTTAGAAGTTGGTTTTGAATATGACATGAGAGGAATTATTAATCAATTACCTGCTTTAAATAAGCGCATATTAACCTCTGCAACACAAAGCGTTAAGATTCCAGGTTTCGTGCGATTGGATCAACCCGTGACTATCAATTACCTCACGAAAAGTATCGCTTCGAAATTGGCGATTAAAACGGTTATTTCACCCTCGAAAAATAAAAATCAAACTGTTTTAGAGTTGTTATTACATATTGGAAATGAACCAGTCATTATTTTCTGTAGTCTAAGAGACAGCATCGATCATTTGAGTGCTTTTCTTGAAAGAAATAATATAAGCCAAGCCTGCTTTTCTGGCGGAATGGAACAAAAAGACAGAGAACGTTCTCTAATTAAATTTAGAAATGGGAGCTGTCAGGTGCTTATTGCAACCGATTTGGCGTCAAGAGGTATCGACATCCCGGAAATGAAATATATTATCCATTATGAGCTTCCTAGAGACCCAGAAGAGTTTACACATAGAAACGGTAGAACTGCTAGGGTCGATTCAAAGGGAACGGCGTATGTTGTTGCATGGGAAAAAGAGAATATACCAGCGTTCGTTAAAAAGTCGAATCCTGTAAATATTTCGACGAAAGCACCATTTAAACCACAGTTTTGGGCAACCCTGTTTATTTCAGGTGGAAGAAAAGATAAAATTTCCAAAGGCGATATCGCGGGTCTTCTTTTTAAACAAGGGAATATAAATAAGGATCAGATTGGCGAAATTGAATTAAAACAGGATTGCGCCTTTGTTGCTGTACCAGTATCTATTGCTACGAAACTTGTTCAGAAATTAAACAATACACGCCTCAAAAAGAAAAAGGTGCGGATTACTATTATTTAAAGTTATAGGTTAAAAAAAGTGAAGTAGGAGCTAGGAGCACGGTACCCAATGTATTTAAAAAGGGCTTTTCAAAATAGGGAGCGTTGACAGCTAGGTGTTCTTGTTAAAGTCTAAATCCAATACATTAAAGTTGTTTGCTGCTTTAACCAGCAGCGTAGAGCCGATAGTTTCGAATAGGTCATTCGTTTTAAGAACAAACTCGGCTTGCTTTTCAATTTGATAGTTTGGGATACCAATTACTGTTAAGTCGGTCGTTTTTGAATAGCGCTTAATTAGATTATAAAAAGCTTCCTGTTCAACAGCATTGTTAATAATATCAATAACAACATTGACTCTTAAATCATCAACTATCTCAGTAATTTTGGAGTGAATAACATCAATTTTGACATTGTTATTGTTTACAAATAGAACTCTTATTTGTGGGTTGTTCCACCTTGGAGAAGCAATTATAAAGCGTGCAATATTAAGCATCATTTCGGCATTCTTGCTATCCGTTTCTCGCCACCAAAAATCTACGGTATGATAGGTACCAAATTTTTTCTTTCTATCAAAATCTAGATACAGTAGGTTATAATCTAAATACAACAGTGTTTCTGTCATTTTTGCATATTCTATCGAATGCTCAAGGCCTTTTGGCCACCCCATCATGATCGTATTAGGTTCGACCCCAGAAAACCCGAAAGACGTAGCTATGTTTGTAATTCCTGTATAAATGTTATCGACTTGAACCTGTCTTGCGAAGATCCCAAGGTCTGTGAAAACTTGATCTTTAATAACTTGTTCTGTTTTCTTAAGAGGTTTCGTGTTTTCCTTATCCAAAATGAGTTTGAAGTTGGTAACAATTCCCGTCCGTCCTGAAATGGTCTTGCATAACTCGAGTAGATATTCTTGGTGTTTGCTCGCTCCACTAAATAGAATAATATTCGGATTCCAATTAGAGTTCTCATCATCCTGAGCATCAATTCTTTTTAGTCCCTTATTTACTACATTCTCCCAGACACTGCGCCATACATCGTTCGACTGCAGTTTTACTTCCTTTCGTTGCAACCTATAATATAAGGCTGCAACAACAGCAAATGCAGCAATCATAGCGATTGTATCCAATTTAAACATCACCACAAAACAGGCAATAAAACCTAATAAACCGATCCATCGTTTGATTTTAAAAGTAGGTTGAAAATCGGGGTTTGCCCAGCTTTCTAAAAAATAAGAAATATTAATAAACGCATAGGCAGTAAGATAAAACATGGATACAACACGTGCAATGACATCGAGTTCGCCAATCAAAATACCCAACTCTGCAATGATGAACACCATAAAAAGTGCATTGATTGGTTCGTCGTTTTTACCTCTAATCTTAGCAAATATTTTAGGTGTTACTTTATCGACAGACATGGCTTGAAGAATCCTTGGGCCCCCAAGAATACCTCCTAAGGCCGAAGATAAGGTAGCTCCCCAAATCCCCGCAACAACGGCTGGGGCATAGAGCGCAATTTTCATTAAAAAATTATAATCCGATTTTAATACTTCCGGGTTTACAGAGATAGCAATAAAAACGGCAAGTGCTAAATATATCAATAGGCCAACACCGATTGCAGATAAGGTACCGAAAGGAATCGATTTTTTAGGGTTTTTTAAATCACCACTCATAGCAATCCCGGCAGTAAAACCAGTAACGGCAGGGAAAAATACAGCAAATACTACTTCTAAAGACACTGAGTCTTCATCGGAGAACAGTTGTATTGTTTCAGGTACAAAATCGGAGGTGCCAAAAAAGATAGCAATTAAGGAGATTACAATGGCTGCAAGAATTAAAAATTGAGTCTTGAGTGCAACAGAGGTGCTAATTAAAGCCAAACAGGTTAGCGAAGCTAGTGCAATGCTAGCTGTCAACCTGAAATCGTTAATGGTTGTTCCAAATCCGAAAAAACTATTAAAACTTTCAGCAAAACCTATGAGATATAAAGAAATTGAAAAAGCAGTTCCAACAGACAAGGCGATGCCTATAGATCCTCCAATAGGGACCCCCATGCTTCGTGAGAGTACATAATAAATACCACCGGCACCAATTTTTTTATCTGAAGCAACAGACGACACGCTTAAGCCAGTTGTTACCGCTATAACGTGGGCAATTAGTATAATGATAATGGCACCAATGAGTCCTGCATTGCCAACAACCCAACCCAAACGCATATACATAATAACCCCTAAGATGGTTAAAATGGAAGGTGTAAACACACCCTCAAATGTTTTGAATTTTTTTTTATCGGCCATTTACTGAGGCTCTTGTTAGATGGTTGAACACTAGAGACAATGTGAATATACCCATACTTTATGTATTTATAAAAAATGTTAGTAGTTGTGCATGCTAAGAAAAATAAAAACGAACGTCACGAACAATAATAGACCTAGATTATTTTTTATCCTTCTTTTTTTGAATATGATGTCGAATCAAGCGTATAGGCAAGAGCATAAAGATAATAACCAGCATAATGATAACAAACTGCCAAAAACCAATCGCTAAAATCATTGTATTATTTTTTACAAACATAACAAATTTGGGAGGAGCCTGCTCATTGCATCTAAGCAAAATGATAGAAATCACTATCTTGTTCCCTCTAATATTTTGACTTTGAAAAAACTTATTTTCTATTTTATTTTCTTATTCGCTATGAACACTATAAATGCTCAGGATTGGGCTCAGCTAAACCGTTATAAAAAAGCCAATGCCTTATTAAGTATTTCTGAAAAGGATGTGAACAGCGTTGTTTTTATGGGCAATTCTATCACTGAAGGCTGGGTACAGGACTCTTTGCCATTATTTAAAGAAAAGAGCTATATAAATCGCGGTATTGGGGGGCAAACAACACCACAGATGAAACATCGATTTGTTCAGGATGTGATTGAATTGGAGCCAAAAGCGGTCGTTATCCTTGCGGGGATTAATGATATCGCACAAAATACAGGCTATATTTCAATTCCAGAAATTGCTGCAAATATTGAAGAGATGGTTCGTATGGCAAAAACCAACAATATAAAAGTAGTTCTTTGCAGCGTATTACCATCAAATTATTTTCCCTGGCGCCCACAGATACAACCAGCGGATAAAGTAATCGCACTCAATGCTCTTCTAAAGGAGATTGCCTATAAAAATGAAGTACATTATCTCGACTATTATTCGGAGATGGTTGATGATAAGAAGGGATTAAAAAAGGTCTATACTACCGATGGTGTTCATTGCACGATTGAAGGTTATATGGTTATGGAGTTTTTGATTAATAAGTCTTTGAAGACCCTCTTTTAATCAAACGGGCGAAGCATTAAAAATTTCTTTTATTGTGGTCATTATTATTATTGCTGCGGAATAGTTATTCATCTAATATTTACCTGTACTTTTGCGCCTTTAAAAAAATGGTATGAAGCGCATAAACGAATACAAGAAACTCTTTGGAATTGAAAAGGAAGTTGAATTAAAGGCTTTGAAAAAGAGTTACCGAAACTTGGTTAAAGAATGGCATCCAGACAAATTTCAAGATGGCGACGCCTTGCAGGAAGAGGCTGAGATGAATAGTCGAAAGATTATTGATGGCTATCATTTTTTAGTAAGTATTGCGCCCGAAACAAAAGAAGCAAATTTAGAGGAATACACAGAAACCATTACGAATTCTGGGATTGCAGATTATCAGCATAAAGGATTGTTGTTAGAGATTACTTTTTTAGACGGCACAACCTATGAATACTTTGGCGTTACGAAACCCATATATATTAAAATGGTGAATAGCAATAAACTAAATCGTTTTGCTAAACGTGCTATTTACCCTGTTTATAATTATAGAAAGTCGAAGCGTATTCTTGAGAATGCATAGGCTGTATGCCGTGCCCTGCTTTTTTTAACTTCAGTTTCTCTGGAATTTCGAACCTGTATAACCAAATACTTAGCGGTTGATAATGGTTCCTAACACCTCCCAAACCGTATGTGCTACCATTTTATGACCTTCAACCGTCGGATGAATGCCATCGCTTTGATTTAATGAAGCAATACCTCCCACATCTTTTAAAATGAAGGGAATAAAGGCTAGGCCATTGTCGATTGCCAAGTCAGCGAAAATAGATCTAAATTCAGTTGTGTACTCCTTACCCATATTGGGTGGCAACTCCATGCCAGCTAAAACAATAGGTATGTTTGGTTTTTTATCACGCACTGCATCAATAATAGCCTGTAGGTTGCCTCGAGTTTCTGAAAGCGGAACACCTCGCAGCCCATCATTTGCACCAAGTTCTAAAAGAAAAACATCTACTTCCTGATTAAGCACCCATTTTATTCTATTGCGGCCACCGGCCGTTGTTTCACCACTAACTCCAGAGTTCACCACAGCATACTCTAAGCCTAATGAATCTATTCTAGACTGCAGTATGGCAGGAAAGGCATCATTGATATCATCTAGGCCGTAACCAGCGGTAATGCTATCGCCAAAACATAAAATAGTTTTCTTAGAACTTGTTTCAGCACGCTCTATATCGACTGCCAGCGGTACATTCGTTTCGGTCTTCGCTTCAGAACTATTTGTATTTCCGCAGGAAAGTATTGTAAAGGCGATAAGAAAATAACAAAACTTTAAGAAGTTTGGTTGCATATGATGCGCCACATTTAAGAACCTTTGTATACTTGTAAGCGTATGCATCATTTGTTGAAAAATTTAAAGTTTATATGCCAAAGATATTAAAGATTAGCGGGCTAGAAAAGACATATACAAGCGGTTCTAAACAACTAACTGTTTTAAAAAACATCTCTTTTGAAGTTGAAAAAGGGCAGACGTTTTCTATTGTTGGACCCTCTGGAAGCGGTAAGACGACCTTGTTAGGAATTTGTGCCGGGTTAGATACGCCCAATGCGGGTAGTGTTGAATTATGTGGTCATGATATTAATGCAATGAATGAAGATGAGCGCGCACTTTTAAGAAATAAGGAAGTTGGCTTTATCTTTCAGAACTTTCAATTATTACCAACGCTTACAGCCCTTGAAAATGTGAGCGTACCTCTAGAATTACAAGGATCAAAAGACGCGGCTAAAAACGCTACTGCACTGTTAGAAAAAGTTGGTTTAATAGACCGTTTACATCATTATCCTTCGCAATTATCGGGAGGTGAACAACAGCGTGTGGCTTTGGCAAGAGCCTTTTCAAACAAGCCTTCTATCTTATTTGCTGATGAACCTACCGGTAATTTGGACGAGGAAACGGGAGAAAAAGTTATCCAACTGCTTCTTAAACTCAATAAGGACGCTGGAACAACCTTAGTGATTATCTCCCACGATTTGGACTTAGCAAACAGAACACAGCAGATATTGAGACTAAAAGGGGGGCAAATACTTTCCAACGAACCCACGGCCATATTTTGAATAAAACACCTTTTACATCAAGAAATAGCACAGCTTGGCTGTTTAAAATGGCATGGCGCGATGCAAAGGCTAGCAGAATGCGCTTGATGCTCTTTATGGCGTCTATTATTTTGGGGATTGCCGCTGTCGTTTCGATACAACTGTTTAGTGAAAACCTTAAAGACAACATACGCTTGCAATCAAAGGCACTAATGGGGGCCGATTTTATTATCGATAGCGAGCAAATCCCTACCGAGAGAGCACAGGCCATTATTGATTCTTTGGGGCCCGACGCTTCTGAAGTGAATTTTGTGTCAATGATTGCTTTTCCGAAGAATGGCGGTACCAAATTAGTGCGCGTAAGAGGTTTGGAAGGCGACTTTCCTTTTTATGGTGCGATTGAAACAGAACCTGCTTCCGCAGCTTTTAATTACCAAGAAACTGGGAGTGCTTTGGTAGATGCTACACTCATGCTACAGTTTGATATTAAACCTGGCGATTCTATTAAAGTAGGGGAGGTTATCTTGCCAATTTCGGGGTCGTTAAAAGCGATACCGGGTTCTACCGCCATGGCCACATCAGTAGCGCCAACCATTGTAATACCCTATCGTTATTTAGAGGCAACAGCACTTTTACAATTTGGCAGTCGTAAAGAATATCAGTTTTTTTATAAAGCACCAACATTAGATTTAGTCGCATTCGAGAAACGCATCGATCCAATGTTAGATGCCGTAAAGGCCGATTTAGATACGCATACAAGTACGAGCATTCGCCTAGGGCAGCGCTATGATAACGTAAGCAAGTTTCTTAACCTTGCTGCATTTATAGCCTTGTTATTGGGATGCGTTGGAATTGCAAGTTCCGTTAATATCTACATCAAGGAGAAATTAAAAGCGATAGCGGTCTTAAAATGCATGGGGGCAACACGAAGGCAAAGTTTTTTAATTTTTCTAATACAGATTTCTGGAATAGGGTTTATAGGAGGACTTATAGGAACAGCCATTGGAGTGGGACTTCAGGAGTTATTTCCTTATATTTTACAGGAGTTTTTACCCTTTGATGTGGAAGTTAATATCACAGCGCAACCCTTAATAATGGGTGTTTTACTTGGGTTTTTCATGTCGGTATTATTTGCTTCATTGCCACTAATTCGTACCTGGTACGTCTCTCCTTTAGAAGTGCTGCGTATAGGAGGAGTTCCCTTAGAAAAACCAAAGAAAGTCCGTTTATTCCTTTTTGTCGTTATCATCTTGTTTCTGTATTTCTTTTCGTTTTGGCTACTCAATGACCTATTCTATGCACTTGCATTTGTAGTTGGAATCTTGGTAACCTTTGCCGTACTAGCTGGCATTGCCATATTGTTAATGAATACAGTAAAGACGTATTTCCCCAAACAAGCCAACTTTACCATTCGACAAAGTTTATTGAATCTATTTCGCCCTAATAATCAGACCGTAGTACTCATTGTGGCAATAGGTTTGGGCACCTTTTTAATTAGCACTTTATATTTTAGCAAGGATATTCTATTAGGCAAAACAAGTGTTGCAGAAACTTCCGAAAATGCAAATATCATTGCATTGGATGTCCAAAGAGATCAGGTGGAGGATGTTGTAAGAATATTTGAAACGAATAATGTAAGGCCTATTGATAATATTTCATTAGTAACCATGCGGATGCATCGTATTAAAGGAAAACTTGTAAATACGTTGCGCAATGATAGCACAAGTAAAGTAAGAGGGTGGCTTTTAAATCACGAATTTAGAGCAACGTATCGCGATTCACTTATCGCTTCTGAACAAATTTTAATGGGAGCCTGGACTTCATCTCAAGCACCTGAAGACCCTATTCAAATTTCAATCTCAGACAACTTAGCTTCTGATGCGCAAGTTACTGTTGGAGATCCCATCGTTTTTAATGTGCAGGGGATGCTCATGGAGACTACTGTTGGTAGTATTAGAAAGGTAGATTGGGGACGGCTACAATTAAATTTTTCAATAGTATTTCCAAAAGGGGTGTTAGAAAATGCACCGCAGTTTAATGTATTAACAACATATGCCGCAACTGAAGAACGATCAGCATCCTTACAACGTGATTTGGTAGCCAAATTTCCAAATATTACCATTATTGATCTTAGACAGATGTATACCATCGTTGAAGATATTTTAGACAAAGTCTCTTGGATTATCAATTTTATGGCATTTTTCAGTATTCTTACGGGCATCATTGTACTGATAGGGTCTGTACGCAACAGTAAATATCAGCGTATTAAGGAAAGTGTGTTGCTTAGAACATTGGGAGCTAAGAATTCTCAGATTCTTCAAATAGCTGCGCTTGAATATCTGTTCTTAGGATTTCTAGGAAGCTTGGTGGGCGTACTTCTAGCATTGCTAAGTAGTTTACTATTGGCCTTATTGGTATTTAAAGAACCCTTTATTCCCTCTGTAATTCCGTTTTTGGTCTTTTTACCTGGTATTTCGTTCTTGGTTTTAGGTATTGGTTTAAGTAATATCGGAAGTGTTTTAAGAAGCTCGCCATTGGAGGTACTTCGCAGAGAGGCTTGATGTTTTAATTTCAGCTACTAACAAAATGTTTCTAGGAATTTTTACCAGCCATGGATTACACGATATTTAAATTTTATATTTGGTGCTAGCTAAAACGATATCATGACCTTTAAACATCTATTATTTTTAACTACGCTCTTTTTTTCTTCGCAAATAATTGGTCAAGAAAACGAAACATCCATTTCTTTTTGGAATACCTTAAAGTCTCACTGTGGTAATGCCTATTCAGGAACACTTGAAATTCCAGAAGAAGATGAGGCTTTTGGCGGAAAGAAATTAGTGATGCACATAAGGTCTTGTGCTGAGAATGAAATAAAAATTCCTTTTTATGTGGGAGCTGATAAGTCTCGGACTTGGATTTTATCAATGAAAAAAGGTGTTATATCATTAAAACATGATCATCGCTACGAAGATGGTACCATGGACCCTGTTAATTTTTATGGGGGCACTTCATCAAATCAAGGGAAGGAAAACATTCAATTTTTCCCTGCAGATGTTCATACACAAAGCCTTATACCTGATGCAGCAACAAACGTTTGGTGGATTACTATTGATGAAAAAACATTTACCTATAACTTACGTCGTTTAGGAACAGACCGTGTTTTTAAAGTCGTCATGGATATTACAAAACCAATCGAAACTCCTGGGGCTCCATGGGGTTGGGAAGATTAATATACCCACATTATATAGATGCATTTAAACAGTAATCTCGAACTACCATTATTGCCTAGGTAGGGGCTTAAATCTAGTTAAACGTATAGCGCTGCTCTGCTGTTGAAGATGCGTTTAGTAATTGGTCAAATGTTCTAATAGTGTCAAAGTTCCTTGTAATTTCTTCAGACACGGCAATACCAGAAATACCAGTTTTTAAAACAGCTTTAACATCCTTTGTGGTTATACCTCCAACACCTATAATTGGGGTTTCAGTATGTAAAGCTTCTAGAATCATAGAATATCCAAGTAAACCTAAAACAGGAGATACATTCTCTTTCGTTTTCGATAACCTCAAGGGGCCTAAACTAATATAATCGACTTCTTTCTTAATTAAATTTTCGCAATCTTCCAAGGTATTCGCCGTTCCACCAATAATTTGCCAAGTGTATAAATGCTTTCTAGCCATAGTAGGGCAGGAGTCCGTTTTTCCTAAATGTACTCCATCCGCCTTCACTTCTTTGGCTATTTTATAATGATCATTTATAATGAGCCTGGTTTGGAATTGAGACGTGATTTCTCTGGCGGCTGTAGCAGCTTTTAAAAATTTCTTTTCTGAAACATTTTTTAAACGCAACTGCACTAATTCTGCACCCGATGTACAAGCGATCTGAATGTTGTCTAGATGTTCTTTTATAGAATTTCCCTGGGTTATATAATGAAGTTTAGGGATCATTTTGCTGTCATTTTAAATATTTAAACTATTCATGTTTAGTAAGATAGTATACAAAGCTCCAGTGAAATTAACAACCAGAGCAATAGAACCGAGACTAGTATATTAGAGCGAAGTTACTTTTTTAGAGTACTCCATAAAATAGGATTCAAAACGTTTTAATGTTGGATGCATTTTTTCTGAATACAACACATATTGGCATTTTTGAATGCTTTGAGTAATGGACATAATAGCAGCATATTCGGGTCTTTGAATGAGCATCTCAGCGTCGTCTATACTAAATATCTTTAATTGGGAGGTATTTACTCCATTTACTAAAAAGAGCTTATTCATTGACCTTGGTGTAGAAATAAGAATGTCTATGCCTAAAAATATTTCTGATTTTTGAACATCAATGTGAAGCGCTTCGTAACCCACATACACACGCAACGAGTTGTATTTCGTATACATTAAAAAAGCATCATATAGTTCCATGGCCCTTTCCTTGTTCTCTACAAGAACGACAGCCCTTGGAGCATTTTCGCCAGCTTCACATTTTAATTTCTGCAAGGTTGTAAGAATAAGTGTGGTCGTTTTTCCACTATCTTTTGGTGCGACACAAAAAACATTAGCACCACTTTTTATTACAGGAATGCTACGGCTCTGAAATGGGGTAGGTGCAACTATTTCTTGTAACTCGAGCACATCTTGTATATCGGAATGTAATTTTTTAAAAGGCATAGAATGAAAAAGAGAACAGTATCGTCTCGTGTTTTATTAATTATGACAAAGATACTACCTGCAATTGAATTAACTTGGTTCGTTGGTCTTTCTCTTTAGTAATCACCCTCAAAGTATTTCAACTACTTCGAGTTATCTTGACAGAACCTTTTATGGTGTTTTTATCCAATACTAATATGCCTCTAAAAACATAGTCGCTATATAAAGCGAATTAAAAGAAATGACATTTAGGAAAAAAATGCTTTTTTGAGACCTTATGACGCAATTTAAATGCTAACGAAGAAAGCTATAAGTGCATAAATAGCAACCAAAACAGAACTAATGAAAAACACTGCATATATAATAAAAATAAGGTATTAGACGGTATTGTAAGTGTTTTAAAATAGTAATAACCCTACAATATGAATAAGGTTAAATTACGGTTGCATACTTCGATTAATCGCTCTATCTTTGCATTTAGTATATATTAATAATAAATTACATTATAATGAACAAAGGAACAGTAAAATTTTTCAACGACGCTAAAGGTTTTGGATTCATCACTGAAGAAGGAGTTGATAAAGATCATTTTGTGCACATTTCAGGATTAATCGATGAGATTAGAGAAGGTGACCAAGTTGAATTCGATTTACAAGAAGGAAACAAAGGATTAAACGCAGTAAACGTAAAAGTTATCTAAGTATATATCCATATATTTTCAATAAGAGCCCATCTTAATAGATGGGCTCTTTGTTTTTTAAGTAGTTTTTAAAACCTGAGGCAGGGTTAGACGTATTTTAACCTCCTAAATAAGTAGGTAGTTGATATGAGCAAAAGAGTAAGCACTACGGATCTAGAAGCATGCATAGCAACGTTGCGGAGGTTGCTTGAGGACCCTAATCAGCTATTCGAATTGCCAGAAGACCAGAGAATCGAACTCTTTAAGGCAGCTGGAGGCTTAACTAGGCCAAGTCGCGATGAGTTTCAACGAAGGCGAAAAGATGCCAAAAAGGCCGTGAAACGTAAAATGATCGCCAAAGATACCCACGCAAGAAAAACTACAGGAATACGCTCTGCCAGAGAAGCAGCGCTATTTGTAGCACCAAAACTACTAGCTGCAGCGGCTATTCCAGATGCCACATTAGAATTAGAGTCGCCTAGAAACTGTTACGTCTGTAAAAAGGTATATACAAAACTGCACCATTTTTATGATACGATGTGTGGCGAGTGTGGCGATTTAAATTATGCAAAACGTTTTCAAACCACAGATTTAGAAAATCAGGTAGCTGTAATAACAGGTTCTCGATTAAAAATAGGCTATCACATTACATTAATGTTATTGCGGTCTGGTGCTACCGTTGTTGCCACCACACGTTTTCCAGCAGATTCTGCCATTAGGTTTTCTAAGGAAGACGACTATAATCAATGGAGTGGCCGTTTGCATATTCACGGCCTTGATTTACGACACATACCTAGCGTAGAAATTTTCTGTAATTATATAGAGCAAAAATACAGCAGATTAGACATTCTAATTAATAATGCAGCACAAACAGTAAGGCGACCATCGGGTTTTTATTTTCATTTAATGAAAAATGAGAAACTACCAATAAACGAATTGCCTAAACTGGCCCAAAATTTATTAAAAGATCACGAAAATTGTTTAGAAGAGTTATCTAGTTTAAGCGCAGGTACAACGATAACGGATAAGAACAATGCCCTGCCAGTAACTTGGCACGGTCCAGAACCAGGTATTGGCTTGCGTAACTCTGCCCAATTATCACAAATCCCCTACAGCTTTGATAATTCGTTACAAGCGGCCGAGGTTTTT
>CALKCP010000006.1 GCA_938083445.1 uncultured Ulvibacter sp.
GTATATAGTTCTTGTAAGAAATAGGTTTGGTATAGCTAAATTAAAAGAAGAAGATATGCCTATGGTTTAATCTTGATATGTTACTAAAACTGCTCTGTAAGAACCTGTCAGACTTATCGATTCCCCAGAATTTGAATCTTCTAAATTTGCATTAAAATTTCCTTCAACCACCCATTCGGTATCATTATTATCAGAACTTATTTCACTGATTCCTGTTATTGTATGGGCGCCATCAGTTAAGTTGAAAAAATTATTTCCTGAATTCTCTGTCAACCTGAAGGAGAGTGTTAAATGACAATCATCATCTAAATACTCCCCTTTTATAGGATAACTCCCTGTTGTTGCCTCGTTAAAATTAACTGTTTGATAAAAATGTAAAATATCTGCTGAATATCTTTTTGAAGCAGTATTTATCTCGGGAAGTGGTATTATAAATGATGATAGGCCATTACAATCTTGTGAAGAATTGCCGTATCCAAAACCTACAAGCGATTCCCTATAAGTTTGACCATTAACAACAATTTCCAAATAGGTTTCATAATTATTGTCATTCCCATCATCCCCAGACGAACAAGCAACGATAAGCACAGTTAAAAATAAATAGATTAATTTTTTCATTGTTTTGGTTTTTAGTTCTTAATCATAAGTAGTGATTTATTACAGAGCATAAAAAAACCCTACAAGTGGTGCAAGGGTTGTACAAAATATCTTGTGGCAATAATTAGACTTTGGCAATTATGAATATAGAAAAAGAGAGGGTCAATGGTGAAGGCAGCCATTGCACTTTTGCGTGTGCGAAATGGAGTAAAAGTAAGAATTGAGTCGTTACCTAATAAATAGCTTCAAATAAAAAAGATACCTTTGTCGAACTACTAAAAATCACCCTTATGAAATCGACACTTTTCCTCTTCGTTTTTTTATTCGCTATGTCTTCTTTCGGTCAAGTAAGTGAAGCGAACAATCTGGATACACCGCATACCATTGGCGTGGGCCATCACTTAAGTGGGTATCCAATTTTAAAGTATGTTGCTGAAGGTGATATGAAACGTTATACCTTTATTTATAAAAATCAAGAGTATGTGCGCGGAGATGATATAAAATTTTTCGTCTTTTTATCCAGCGATGCTGAATTGGACACTTTCTATGATTTTTTAGTTGATTCTTTTAATCAAACAGAGGCAAGAGAAATGAAAATAGGCGATGTTACCATTTTCACTGAAAAAGAACATCTGTCCATAAAGATTACGGTTAAACATCCAGATCAAGCCAGTGGGTGGTTTCTGCTCAAAGGGAAATCTCTTGATAAATTATTTGGCAAGGCATAATGCACTCTCGATGGTTTTTGAAACGACCTTCCGGCTGCTAAATTAAGATGTGATGGTTCTGCGAATGATGTAGTTGCTTCCTTTGGGTCAACTAGTTGCAATCGCTCTTTTAAAGAAACCTACTTACTTGAATAGATGTTTGTCTTTTGAAAATCATCAATAGATACTGAAATAAAAAAATGAAGCTTAGTATAAAAAATACGTTTACAACATCCCTTCCTGCCGACCCCATTTTGGAAAATACGCCAAGGCAGGTCACAAAAGCCTGTTATTCGTTTGTAACTCCCAAGCAAACTGCCAATCCGGAGATGTTGCATGTCTCCAAGGAGATGGCGGCAATGCTAGGTTTGACTGATGAGGACTTGACATCGAACGAATTTAAAAATGTCTTCACGGGCAATTCGGTCTTACCAAACACCACACCTTATGCCATGTGTTATGGAGGCCATCAATTTGGACAATGGGCCGGGCAACTTGGCGACGGAAGGGCCATTAACCTCACCGAGATTGAACATGCAGGGCAAAGGTGGGTCATGCAATTAAAAGGAGCTGGCGAAACGCCCTATTCGCGAACCGCCGATGGTTTGGCCGTTTTAAGATCTTCAATTAGAGAGTATTTGTGCAGTGAGGCTATGTTTCATTTAGGCGTGCCAACGACCCGGGCTTTATCGTTAGGTTTGACCGGTGATCAGGTTTTGAGGGATGTAATGTATAATGGGAATTCGGCCTATGAGAAAGGTGCCGTTGTTACTCGTGTTGCTCCATCATTCTTGCGTTTTGGCAGCTATGAAATTCTTGCAGCCAGAGGAGATCACGAAACGCTTAAAGCCTTAGTAGATTATACCATAGAAAATTTATTTCCACATCTGGGCAAGCCCTCAAAAGCGAGCTATTTGGCATTTTTCAAGGAGGTTGCTGAAAAAAGTTTAGACATGGTGATTCATTGGCAACGTGTTGGTTTTGTACATGGGGTGCTAAATACCGATAATGTATCCATCCTTGGACTTACCATAGACTATGGGCCTTATGGTTGGTTGGAAGGCTACGATTTTGGTTGGACACCAAACACCACCGACAGTCAACATAAACGCTACCGCTTTGGCAGTCAGCCAGAGGTGGTGCTTTGGAATGTATACCAATTGGCCAATGCGCTATACCCCCTTTTAGACGAAGCAGCAGGTTTCGAAACAATTCTTTCCGATTATAGAACCAACTACACGCGTGCCCATCTAGATATGATGCGTTCTAAACTAGGCTTCAATTTGAAAGAGGAGGGAGATGCAACCCTTATTAAAGAGGTAGAACTTGCGTTGCATCTCACTGAAACCGACATGACCATTTTCTTTAGAAACCTGGGTAATTTCAGAAAGGGAGCACTTTCTGACGGAATAGCAGTGGTTAAAGATGCTTTTTATAACATCACTGAAGTTTCAGCTGAGGTGAGAAAGCAATGGGATGCTTGGTTTTTGGAATACGACACGAGGTTGTCTCGGGAACTACTTACCGATTCAGAAAGAAAAGAAAAAATGAATGCTATAAATCCAAAATACGTCTTGCGTAATTATATGGCGCAATTGGCCATAGATGCTGCAAATAAAGGAGATTATACGCTTATTGATGAACTGTTTGAGCTCCTAAAGCAACCCTATGCCGAGCAAGAGCAGCAACATAAGTGGTTTGCAAAGCGACCCGATTGGGCGAGAGATAAAGTAGGCTGTTCTATGCTTTCTTGTAGTTCTTAAAGAAGGCCAAAGGGCGCTAAGCGCCTGTATTATAAAAATATAAAAAATTGAAACCATTTTGTTCCGTCTTTTTTAATGGGTACTTTTAATAAAACGATGTAATTGATAAAAAAATGATAAACCTACAGGATTTTGTTCGCGATATTCAGGATTTTCCGAAACCGGGTGTTCTTTTTAAAGACATCACGCCTTTATTAGCAAATAAAGATGCTTCCGAAGCTTGCATTAATGCCCTATTGACACTTGTAAATAATCAAAAAATTGATAAGGTGGTTGCCATTGAAGCTCGGGGCTTTTTCTTTGGTATGCACTTAGCGCAGCAACTAGATGCGGGCTTTGTGCCAATACGTAAGTCTGGTAAATTACCCTATACTACAATTGCCGAGCCGTATTCGTTAGAATATGGAATGGATGTAATTGAAATGCACGAGGATGCTATTAAAAAGGGAGATCGTGTTTTACTTCATGACGACGTACTTGCAACGGGTGGCACTGCAAAAGCCGCCTGTAAGCTCATAGAAAAATTAGGCGGGGTGGTGGTGCAATGCAATTTTATAATCGAATTAGAATTTCTAAGGGGTGCAGATGCCTTGAAAAATTATGATGTTAAGCCTCTACTTACGTATTAGTCTAAGGCGTTTTTAGTAACCCATAATCGATATCCAAAAAGGGCTAACTGCAGTTTTGAAGCCTTCGCTAGATCGAGTCTTTTCTTGGTAAAGCTGGGTAAGACTGCTTTATTGAATTTTGCCAATACTACAAAAGCTTGTTTTTTCATTTGTCAAAACTACAAATAAAAACACCTCTCAAAAAATTTCAGCATTATAGGCATCATTGTTCGGTGCATTGTTATGGCTATTTCCAGATAAGCTGTCGCTTGTTTTATTTTGGCCCTTGTCTAAAATCAATCAAAATCGCCCTTTTTTTTTATGCGCTGTGAATGGCTATTTATTTGCAGTTTAGGATGGTGTTTGTGTATCGTTTTCATAAATCGAATTGCTATCTTTGTGTTTTCAAAATGAATCTATGAGCGTGTTATTTATCTTTTTAGGCTTGGTGTTGTTGGTTGTTGGCGGTAATTTTTTGGTGCGTTCGTCTGTCGCCTTGTCTTTTAGGTTTCATATTTCGAAGATGGTAATTGGGTTGACCGTTGTTTCTTTTGCGACTTCGGCTCCCGAATTGTTGGTGAGTATACAGGCAGCTCTTGATGGTTTTAGTGATATCTCTTTGGGGAATGTAATTGGATCTAATATTGCTAATATTGGTCTGGTGTTAGGAGTTACAGCAATCATTGCGCCTTTGACAATAGACCAGGATTTCTACAAATTTAATTGGCCAGTAATGATGCTTCTATCTGTAGCATTGTACTTTATTTTATCCAGTGGTCGGGTCATTTCGCGAGTGGAGGGTTTTGCACTACTCTCTACTTTATTTATTTATTTATACCTCCTAATACGGAGAGCAAGAAAAACCAGGGAAACAGCCGTTCACGTTGTTCTTGACGAGGCCCTTGTGACGGTGTCTTCTTTTAAGATAATAGTATGGTTCCTTATTGGCGGTGTGGCCTTATTTTTTGGGAGTCAACTTCTCGTAACTGGCGCAGTAGATTTAGCGACAATCATGGGTATTAGCGAGCGTGTTATAGCGGTTACGATGATTGCTGTAGGCACTAGTATTCCTGAATTGGCGGCCTCAGTTATTGCCGCCTTGAAAAAGGAAAAGGCGATATCTCTTGGAAATTTAATAGGGTCAAATATTTTTAACATCGCGTCGGTTTTAGGCATTACGGCTATTATACAACCCATATTAGTGAAAAGTGAAGCGGTTTTATCCAGTGATATTTTTTGGATGCTCGGCTTTTCTGCAGTGCTGATCCCATTGGCATTTCTTCCTAAGAAATGGGAAATTGGAAGGATTAAAGGGATCGTTATTGTTCTTGCTTACGCCCTCTTTATTAGTTTGACATTTCTTAGCTAGGTCTTCGGCTAAAATTTCCAATCAATATGTTACAATGTTGATGTAATTTCACTAAAATCATTAAAAAATCTAACTTTTGGAATTTTTTCACGGGGTGTCTTGTTGAAAAATACGTTTTTTATTAACAATTTGTAAAAAAATGGGGGGTATGTATTAAAAACTTTATATTTTTACCAAATTCAATTTAAAAAAACCTTAAAAAGCACTCAAATGTCCATATTAAGATTTCATGCAATTAAAGAAAGTCTCAACCACAAACCAATAAAAGTGAATGAGCCAGCGCGACGCTCTGAGATTTTTGGTGAGAATGTGTTCAACGAACAATCGATGCGCCAGTTTCTGACTAAAGATTCGTACAAAAGCGTTATGAGTGCCGTAGAGCATGGAACGAAGATTGACCGACAGATGGCCGACCAGATTTCAACAGGAATGAAAGAATGGGCTATTTCTAAAGGAGTAACTCATTACACACACTGGTTTCAGCCCTTAACAGGAGCTACTGCTGAAAAGCATGATGCTTTCTTCGAAACGATGGACGATGGTCATGCTGTAGAGAAATTTGCAGGTGGGCAATTAGTGCAACAAGAGCCAGATGCGTCAAGTTTCCCAAATGGAGGAATTAGAAATACGTTTGAAGCAAGAGGATATACAGCCTGGGACCCAACGTCACCGGCATTTATTTATGGAACGACACTTTGCATACCAACTGTATTTGTTTCATATACAGGAGAAGCTTTAGATTATAAAACACCCTTACTTCGTGCGCTGCAATCTATTGACGGTGCTGCAACCGCGGTTGCAAAATATTTTGATAAAAACGTCTCTAAGGTAACTGCATCCTTAGGTTGGGAACAAGAATATTTCTTGGTAGACAGCGCATTGGCTGCATCAAGACCCGATATTGCATTGGCAGGTAGAACCCTTCTAGGGCATTCATCAGCAAAAGGACAACAATTAGACGATCATTATTTCGGATCCATTCCTTCTCGAGCGTTGAACTATATGAGAGATTTGGAAACCGAATGCATGTTGCTGGGTATTCCAGTAAAAACGAGACATAATGAGGTAGCGCCAAATCAGTTCGAATTGGCTCCAATTTATGAAGAAAGTAATCTTGCCGTAGACCACAATTCATTATTAATGGATGTGATGAAGAAGGTTGCAGATAGACATAACTTCGTAGTGCTATTTCACGAAAAGCCTTTTGCAGGTGTTAACGGTAGTGGAAAACACAACAACTGGTCGTTGGCAACGAATACAGGAGTGAATCTTCTAGGACCAGGAAGTACACCGATGAAGAACCTTCAGTTTTTGACGTTCTTTATCAATACCCTGAAGGCGGTGAATGATCACGAGGAATTAATAAGAGCCTCTATTGCTAGTGCAAGTAATGATCATCGTTTAGGTGCTAATGAAGCACCACCAGCAGTGATTTCAGCCTTTATTGGGGAGCAACTTACGGCAGTTTTAGATGAACTTGAGAAAGTGACAAATGGAAAACTTTCACCTCAAGAAAAAACAGACCTTAAATTAAACGTGGTAGGGAAAATTCCGGAGATATTATTAGACAATACAGATAGAAACCGTACCTCACCATTTGCCTTTACTGGCAATAAGTTCGAGTTTAGAGCGGTAGGTTCTACTGCAAATTGTGCGAACCCAATGACGGTATTAAACGCCATTGTTGCAAACCAATTAATCGACTTTAAAAAATCTGTTGATGCGCTCATTAAAGATGAGAATATGAAGAAGGATGATGCCATCTTCAACGTCCTTAGAGAATACATCAAAGACTCGAAAAGAATTCGTTTTGAGGGAGATGGTTATGGCGAAGCTTGGGAGAAGGAAGCTAAAAAAAGAGGTCTAAGTAATCACAAAACGGCTCCTGTTGCATTGAAAGCAAGAGTTTCTAAAAAGACCATTGCCTTGTTTGAAGGTCTTGGGATTATGAATAAAGTGGAAATTGAAGCGCGTTATGAGATTGAACTTGAGGAATATGCCAAGCGTATCCAGATAGAAGGACGCATCTTAGGAGATATTGCCAGAAATCACGTGATACCTACTGCTATAAAATACCAGAACATTTTAATCGAAAATGTGCAAGGGCTTAAGGACATTTACGGCAAGGATTTCAAGAAATTTGCAGGAGAGCAGATGGTTTTAATTGAAGAAATTAGCGCACATATTGCAACAATTAATTCGAAAATTACCGCAATGATAGACGCTAGGAAAAAGGCCAACAAAATAACAGACGTCTCGAAATTAGCAATTGCCTATTGCGATGATGTAAAACCTTATTTTGATGAAATTAGACACCCTTGCGATAAGTTAGAACTTTTGGTAGATGACGAGCTTTGGCCATTGACTAAATACCGTGAGTTACTTTTCACAAAATAAAAATACATTTAAGGACATTTTTAAAGTAGCTGGACGTTTGTTCAGCTACTTTTTTAGTATCTGGTTTTTATGTGTCTAGTGGATTGTATTTCATGTTAAAATCTTAAAAGCTCACTTTGGTGGGCTTTTTTTAATGCGTACTTTTACAGCATAAGATATTTATATGAGTCAAGACATTTCTAAACGCTATGCCCAACGAGGGGTTTCCGCAGGGAAAGAAGATGTACATAATGCTATAAAAAACGTTGATAAAGGCTTGTTTCCTCAGGCTTTCTGTAAAATAGTTCCTGATCATCTAACGGCAGACGATGATTACTGCCTAATTATGCATGCCGATGGTGCTGGAACCAAATCATCACTGGCGTATATGTACTGGAAAGAAACAGGAGATTTGTCGGTTTGGAAGGGAATAGCGCAGGATGCTTTAATTATGAATGTTGACGATTTATTGTGCGTTGGTGCCGTTGATAAAATCATGCTCTCGTCTACTATAGGACGTAATAAAAACCTGATTTCAGGCGAAGTGATTTCAGCAATTATTAATGGGACAGAGGAGCTCATCAATGATTTGGAAAAATTTGGCGTGAGTATTCATTCAACGGGCGGTGAAACAGCAGATGTTGGTGATTTGGTTCGTACCATTATTGTCGATTCAACGGTCACGGCTCGGATGAAAAGAGCTGATGTGATTAATAATGCAAATATCAAGCATGGCGATGTTATCGTTGGATTATCATCGTCTGGACAGGCAACCTATGAAACAGAATACAATGGCGGAATGGGGAGCAACGGTTTAACATCTGCGAGGCACGATGTTTTTTCAAAAGAGTTGTCTCTAAAATATCCCGAAAGTTATGACCAAGCGGTTCCGGAAGAATTGGTGTACTCGGGTTCTAAAAAATTGACCGATTTGGTTGCAAATAGCCCTATCGATGCAGGTAAATTGGTTTTGTCTCCAACGCGAACATATGCCCCTATTATTAAAGAAATTCTCACAAAATATACATCCAAAGAGATTCACGGGATGGTGCATTGCAGTGGTGGCGCACAAACAAAAATTCTTCATTTTATAGAAAGCCTTCACGTCATAAAAGATCATATGTTTCCTGTGCCTCCCCTTTTTAAGTTGATTCAGGAAGAAAGTGGGACCGATTGGAAGGAAATGTATCAAGTATTTAACATGGGACATCGAATGGAAATCTATGTTCCAAAAGAGATCGCTCCCGAGATTATTGCGATTTCGAAATCATTTAATGTAGATGCTCAGATTATAGGTCGGGTTGAAGATTCAGAAGAGAAGCGACTTACCATTTCTTCAGAATTCGGAGAATTTTTCTATTAGCGCTGCTGTAGAAACTCTGTTCTAAAATCCTATTTTTAATTGTAATTTTACCCTATTATTAAATTCATATGTTAGAGAAGCTTCAGATAATAAAACAACGGTTCGATGAGGTGAGTGACCTCATCATTCAACCGGATATCATTACCGATCAAAAAAGATACGTTCAGCTAAATAAAGAATACAAAGACCTTCGTTTACTCATGGAGAAACGGGCCGAATATCTTGAGTTGACCGATAATGCTTCTGAAGCCCAGGAAATTATTTCTGATGGCAGCGATCCTGAAATGTTAGAGATGGCTAAAATGCAATGGGATGAGGCCAAACAACGACTTCCAGAATTAGACGAAGAAATTAAATTTCTCTTAGTCCCAAAGGATCCAGAAGACTCTAAAAATGCTGTCATGGAAATTAGAGCGGGTACTGGTGGTGATGAAGCAAGTATCTTTGCAGGGGATCTTTTTAGAATGTATACCAAGTATTGTGAAAGCAAGGGTTGGAGAACTAGCGTTGTTGATTTTAGTGAAGGTACAAGTGGCGGATTTAAAGAAATCCAGTTAGAAATAGAGGGTGAAGATGTCTACGGAACCTTGCGTTTTGAGGCGGGCGTGCACCGGGTTCAGCGAGTTCCTCAAACCGAGACACAGGGAAGGGTTCATACAAGTGCAGCAACGGTAATGGTGTTCGCGGAAGCCGAAGAATTTGACGTTGAGATAAACCCAAAAGAGGTTCGTGTTGACTTTTTCTGTTCTTCTGGACCAGGTGGGCAATCAGTAAACACAACCTATTCAGCGGTTCGTCTAACCCACATACCCACAGGATTAGTCGCTCAATGTCAAGATCAAAAATCACAGCATAAAAATAAAGAGAAAGCATTTAAAGTATTGCGTTCTCGTCTGTACGACCTAGAACTTGCTAAAAAACAAGCCGAAGATGCATTGAAAAGAGGTTCTATGGTATCTAGTGGAGATCGAAGTGCGAAAATTAGAACCTATAATTATCCGCAAGGACGTGTTACTGAGCATAGAATTGGGCTCACACTGTATGACCTAGGGAATATCATTGACGGTGATATTCAGAAAATTATTGATGAGTTACAATTAGTAAGTAATACGGAGAAACTTAAGGAGACTGGGGAAAGTTTTTAAGAATAGACGCAAGAAGAAAGACACAGAACATGAATATTGATCATTTAATTTCTGAAATTCATAAAAAAAAATCCTTTCTATGCATTGGATTGGATGTGGATTTAAATAAAATTCCGAAGCATTTATTAGCCGAGGAAGATCCCATATTTGCTTTTAATAAGGCAATTATAGATGCTACGCATCACTTGGCAGTGGCATATAAACCAAACACGGCCTTCTATGAAGCCTGCGGTTTAAAAGGTTGGAATGCGCTGGAGAAAACGATACAGTATCTCAATGAAAACCACCCTGAGATATTTACGATAGCAGATGCTAAACGAGGAGATATAGGAAATACGTCTCGAATGTATGCGAAAGCTTTTCTGGAAGATTTGGGTTTCGATTCGGTTACTGTGGCGCCTTATATGGGAAAGGATTCAGTAGAGCCATTTTTAGCTTTTGAAGGGAAACATACCATTCTTTTAGCGCTTACGTCAAATGCAGGTTCTTCCGACTTTCAAGTAAAAATGACAGAAGGAAACGAAGTGTATAAAACGGTGCTTGAAACTTCAAAGTCATGGGCGAATAGCAAGAATTTAATGTATGTTGTTGGCGCAACGAAGGGGGATTACTTTGAAGAAATTAGAAAAATTGTTCCGGATAGTTTCCTGTTGGTGCCAGGAGTTGGAGCGCAGGGAGGAAGTCTTTCCGAAGTATGTAAATACGGAATGTCAAAAGATGTCGGATTGTTAGTCAATTCTTCCCGAGGCATTATCTATGCCGCCAATACTAGAGATTTTGCTGATGCTGCAGCCACTGAAGCACACAAACTTCAACAACAAATGGAAACTATTTTAGATGCTCGTTAACGATCAGCTAAATAGAACACTTACATTTCAAAAGACTCCAGAACGCATTATTTCTCTCGTTCCGTCTCAAACCGAATTATTAGTTGCTCTCGGATTAAAATCGAAGCTTGTCGGAATCACGAAATTTTGCATTCACCCCAAAGAACTTCGAAATGAGGTTGCGATTATAGGTGGTACCAAAACGCTCCATTACGATAATATCAAGGCATTGAAGCCCGATATTATTATTTGTAACAAAGAGGAAAATACCGCCGAAATCGTTGCAGAATGCAGTAAGATTGCAGCTGTTTGGGTGAGCGATATTTACACGTTAGAAGACAGTTTGCAGATGATTTTTTCATTAGGGAAGGTTTTTGATGCATCCAAAAAATCGGCAGAGATTTGTGATAAGATTGTTTCTGAAGCAAATCATTTTTCAAGTGTAATTCAATCAAGCCAAAGAAAGAAAGTAGCATATCTTATTTGGAAGAATCCTTATATGGCAGCGGGTAGAAACACCTTTGTAAATGCGATGTTAGAATTAAATAATTTTGAAAATATTCTTTCAGAAGAAAATTCCCGCTACCCAGAAATTGAACTTTCAACCTTGAAATCGGCCGATCTCATATTGCTTTCTTCAGAACCATTTCCATTTAAAGAAAGCGATGTAATAGCACTAAAAGAAGCACTCCAAACCGAAGTGATTCTTGTCGATGGCGCCTATTTTAGTTGGTATGGTTCGCGCTTACAAAATGCGTTCTCATATTTTAAAACGCTCCACCCTGTTTTAAGCGAGGAAGTAACTTCTTAATTTTTTAAAAAACATCATGGTCTGTTATCTATCTCGAATTTTGTAAATTTACAATCAAGATAACATAGCTTTTTTTTGATGCAACAACAAACCCCTTATATTCCAAAATACAAAGTCCGAATTGTAACTGCTGCCTCTCTTTTTGATGGTCACGATGCTGCAATAAACATTATGCGTCGTATTATTCAATCTACGGGTGTAGAAGTAATTCATTTAGGGCACGATCGTTCTGTAGAGGAAGTTGTAAATACCGCTATACAGGAAGATGCGAATGCTATTGCATTGACTTCATACCAAGGAGGTCATAATGAGTATTTTAAATATATGTACGATTTGCTTAAGGAAAAAGGAGCAGCGCACATCAAGATATTTGGCGGCGGTGGCGGCGTTATTTTACCTTCGGAAATTAAAGAACTAATAGATTACGGGATTACCCGAATCTATAGTCCAGATGATGGGCGAACAATGGGTTTGCAAGGAATGATTAATGATTTGGTCAAAACCTCAGACTACCCTATTGGGGATCAACTAAACGGTGAAATCAATTTATTGTCAAATCAAGTGCCTGGAGCCATTGCGCGTATTATTTCTGCAGCTGAAAATTTTCCAGAAATTGCGGAAGAGACCCTTCAAAATATTCAGAAGAAAAACGAGACACTTTCGACTCCTGTATTAGGAATCACAGGAACAGGAGGTTCTGGGAAATCCTCTCTGGTAGATGAGGTTGTTCGAAGGTTTTTAATCGATTTCCCAGAAAAGACTATTGGATTGATATCTGTCGATCCATCGAAACGTAAAACGGGAGGTGCGCTATTAGGGGATCGAATTAGAATGAATGCTATTAATTCTCCACGCGTATACATGAGAAGTTTGGCGACGCGCCAAAGCAACCTGGCACTATCCAAATATGTAGCGCAAGCGATAGAAGTGCTAAAGGCGGCAGGCTTTGATCTTATTGTTCTAGAAACTTCCGGTATTGGGCAGAGTGACACAGAAATCATTGAGCACAGTGACGTATCATTGTATGTAATGACTCCTGAGTTTGGTGCAGCTACTCAGCTTGAAAAAATTGATATGTTAGATTTTGCCGATTTGGTAGCAATCAACAAATTTGACAAAAGAGGTTCTTTAGATGCGCTGCGTGATGTTAAAAAACAATATGTCCGCAACCATCAACTTTGGGAAACCCCTCAAGAAGAATTGCCTGTATACGGTACGATAGCATCGCAGTTTAATGACCCTGGGATGAATAAGTTGTACAAAGCCATTATGGATGAAATCGTTGCTAAGTCGGATTCAGACCTAATAAGTAGCTTTGAAATTTCGGATGAAATGTCTGAAAAAATATTTGTGATTCCTCCGGCACGCACCCGCTATCTTTCAGAAATTGCTGAAAGTAACAGAGCCTATGATAAAAGAGCAGATGATCAAACGGAAGTAGCCCAAAAACTTTATGGGATTTATAAAACCTTAGAGTCGGTACTCAATGTAATACCGAGTTTAACAAAGTATGGAATCGAATTGAATCTTGCCAGTTCGAGTGATTCGACGAAGGAGAATCGGATCGAGAACATGGAATTTATGAAACTGTTAATTGCAGAATTTGACCGTGTGAAACTCAATCTTGACCCTTATAATTGGGAAGTCATCACAGGCTGGGACGAGAAAGTAAATCGGTACAAATCGCCAGTGTATACCTTCAAGGTACGTGGTAAAGAACTAAAAATAGATACCCATACAACGTCGCTGTCGCATTCGCAAATTGCAAAAGTAGCCTTGCCTAAATACCAGGCATGGGGAGATATTTTACGTTGGACACTTCAGGAAAACGTTCCAGGAGAGTTCCCTTTTACCGCAGGGCTGTACCCTTTTAAACGCACCGGCGAAGACCCAGCACGCATGTTTGCAGGAGAGGGTGGGCCCGAGCGTACCAATAGACGTTTTCACTATGTAAGTGCGGGTTTGCCTGCCAAACGACTTTCTACAGCTTTTGACAGTGTCACACTCTACGGAAATGATCCTGATCTTCGTCCGGATATCTACGGAAAGATTGGAAATGCAGGCGTTTCGATTTGTTGCCTGGATGATGCTAAAAAACTATATTCTGGTTTCGATTTAAGTCACGCACTCACCTCGGTAAGTATGACAATAAATGGCCCGGCACCAATGCTCCTTGGCTTTTTTATGAATGCTGCTATCGATCAAAACTGTGAAAAGTATATTTCGGAAAATGGCCTAGAAAAGGAAGTTGAAGCGAAGATTGCTAAAATATATAAGGCGAAAGGCGTTCACAGACCGAGCTATCAAGGGAAGTTACCTGAAACTAATAATGGCCTTGGTTTGATGCTTTTGGGTATCACAGGAGATCAGGTGCTCACAGAAGAGGCATACCAAAAAATTAAAACGGAAACCTTGATGCAAGTGCGAGGTACCGTGCAAGCAGACATCTTAAAAGAAGATCAGGCGCAAAATACCTGTATTTTTTCAACAGAATTTGCGCTGAGATTAATGGGTGATGTACAAGAATATTTTATTGAGAAACAGGTTCGAAATTTTTATTCGGTTTCCATAAGCGGTTATCATATTGCTGAGGCTGGAGCAAATCCAATTACTCAATTGGCTTTTACATTATCTAATGGTTTTACCTATGTTGAATATTACTTGAGTCGTGGCATGGATATCAATGATTTTGGTCCTAATTTATCCTTCTTCTTTAGTAATGGTGTCGATCCTGAATATTCGGTGATTGGTCGTGTTGCTCGAAAAATATGGTCGAAAGCCTTAAAAGAAAAGTACGGTGCGAATCCAAGGGCACAAATGCTGAAGTATCACATACAGACTTCCGGGCGTTCACTGCATGCACAGGAAATTGATTTCAACGACATTAGAACAACGCTGCAGGCACTTTATGCAATTTACGACAACTGCAACTCACTTCACACGAACGCTTATGATGAGGCTATTACAACCCCTACAGAGGAGAGTGTGAGACGTGCGATGGCCATCCAGCTCATTATTAATAAAGAGCTAGGGCTAGCCAAGAATGAGAATCCTATTCAAGGGTCTTTTATTATTGAAGAGCTAACCGATTTGGTTGAGAAAGCCGTATTGCAAGAATTTGATAGTATTACTGAGCGAGGTGGCGTCTTAGGAGCTATGGAGACCATGTATCAGCGGTCGAAGATTCAAGAGGAGAGCTTGTATTATGAAACATTAAAGCACAACGGGAAGTTTCCAATTATTGGTGTAAATACGTTTTTAAGCAGCACTGGATCACCAACTGTTTTACCAGCGGAAGTTATCCGGGCAACAGAGGAAGAAAAACAATATCAAATTGCAACGCTAGGACATTTACAGGAAGGTAACAAAGACCTCACTAAAATGGCGATTGAGAAAATACAATACGCTGCTATCCACAATGAAAATATGTTTGAACAATTGATGGAAGCCACCAAGTATTGTTCACTAGGTCAGATCACTTCGGCTTTGTTTGAAGTGGGAGGCCAGTATAGAAGAAACATGTAATTGAAAAAAGTGAGGAAATTACCCCGAGGGTATCCTCTTTTCGGGTTGTTGGGCGTAAAATAATAAGACGAATGGAGAAACTTTTAAAACCAACTTCAGCTCAGAACCTGTTTTTTACAAAAGGATTCTTTTGTCTTTTACTCTTATTTTGTTTTTCTATAGGACCAGCGGTTTTTGGTCAGGTGTACGACTTTAAAACAGGAGTCATTACCGATTCCGTGAGTGTTCAGAATTCGAAAGAAACATTTGCACTTTACCTTCCGAAGAAGTTTGACAAAAACGAAGCATCTTCCATTGTTTTTATTTTTGAACCAGGGGCTAGGGGGAAGGCAGGAATTCAACCATTCCTTGAAGCTGCAGAGCGATATAATTATATTTTAGTTTGTTCTAACAACTCTAAAAAGGGTCCATTTGAAAACAATCGCATCATTATCAACCGACTCTTTGAAGGCGTTTTTGCTCGCTTTTTATTAAATGAAGATCGGGTGTACACGGCAGGATTTTCTAGTGGATCTAGGCTTGCAGTTACCGCAGCGGTTTTATCAAAAAAGATAGCAGGTGTTATTGCTTGCGGCGCCGGTTTCTCCTCGTACATTTTGCATAAACCGATGGTTAAAGAAGATTTTTCATATGTAGGTTTGATTGGGAAACAGGATATGAATTATCAAGAGATGCTAAGTGCTCAAGATTGGCTCGACGGGCTTCAGATTGATAATGAATTGTTTATAAATGATGACGGACATAGTTGGCCTTCTTCAGGTCAAATATCAAAGGCTTTTGATTGGCTAGAATTAGAGGCAATCAGAAAAAATCAGAAGCCAATAAACTATTTTGATATAAATAAAATATACAAGCGATTTTACGATGAAGCTAGGGCAAGTGAAAGTCAGGGTGAAATAGAATCCGCAGTATGGGAATACCAGCGCTTGCAGAGAAATTTCGATCACTATTATACTTTGGATAGTATCTCTGTAAAAGTAGTCAAGCTTAAAGCGACAAGCGAATACCCTGCACAAATTAGAAAACGAATGTCGTTGAAGACGAACGAGTTGACTATGAGAAGGGTTTTTTTAAATAAGTTTGCTAGAGAGATTAAGAAAAATCCTCCAGTTCATAATGTGAAATGGTGGCAGAAAAAGCTAACGGTTCTCAGAGAAGAATATATGCTTTCAGAAGATAGGCAGAAACAACTTCTAGGGATTAGGGTATCTAATATGATCTATTCGCTGCTAATGGAGTCGGCGAATATCCATGTAAAGGATAAAAATTATAAGAAGTCACTTTATTGCCATCGCCTTTTGGCAGAACTTCAACCTAAAGGGAGCTACCCAGTTTTTTTAATTGCCAAGGATTATGCGCAGTTGAATAGGGAAGACGAGACTTTCGAGTATCTCGAATTAGCTGTTTCTATGGGTTTTTCAGAAAAAAAATACATTCTGAATGCAACCGAGTTTTATAAATACAGGAGTTCTGAAAGGTTTAAACGTCTAATAGAAAAGATGGAAGGCCCTTAAAGTGTCAACATCCAGGTGCGTTGCAGTCTCCTAAATTTTTTTATTTCTGAACGCAGTAGTGGTAAAAAGTCTTTGCCGTTGCTATTCAACTGTTCAAGACGCTCACAATTTTTATATAACAAGTTGGTAAGACGCGTTACCGATGCTGCCGACTTGTATTTTTCTTCCGAAAAAGGCTGGCTTTCGGCTTTTAGAATTTCTGGAGCAAGTGAGACAGATTGCTGTACGATATCACCCGTAAAATAAATACCTGGATCTTCATGCCCATTGGGTTGTAGATGTGCTAAATCATATACAAAATAAGCTGAAACATTTCTGGCAAGTGTGAAAATGTCCATTGCTTTCTGGTGCAAGGCAGATTGTGGAAAATGGTTTGGTCTTAAAGGTCTCATTTGTGTGTAAACGGTTCGTTTTTCAAGGCAATTCAAATTTAGTGAGTTGCTCGGACATAAAACTATCGATTTTAAAGTAAAAGTGTATATTTGCCTTAGTATTTATGTTTTTATAGTAAAAATTAATTAGAATGAAAATTGATTCACTGAACTGGAAGATTTTAAATTGTCTTCAGTCAAACGCAAGGATGTCAAATGCGGAAATTGGTAGGCGTGCGGGAATTAGTTCTCCAGCCGTCAATGAGCGCATTAAGAAGATGGAAGATGCCGGGGTTATTAATGGGTACAAAACAATTGTTTCTCCTTTTGAGACTGGATATCAGTTAATGGCTATTGTTACTTTACGGGCTTTTATGGGAAAACTCAAGCCTTTTTTACATAAGGTCAAGGGTTATGATGAAGTTCTTAATTGCTACCGAATTACTGGCAATGAAAATATCGTCATGGAAGTTGTTTTAAAAGATCAAAAACATTTAGAAAGGTTTATAGATCAATTAATAACGTATGGAGAAACAAAGACTCAAATTGTGCTATCTCACGTAGTCTCCAATAAGGTTATAACAAAGTATATCGGATAAACTTAACATGAACTTTTAACATTAACAGTACTTTATTATGAAATATACACTTCTTCTTTCCGTCTTTTTTTTAATATCCTGTGCGGCCACTCATCAGAGAAAAATTACCAAAAAGGTTGTCGCGCATCAAACATCAGAGAACGAACATTTCTTGGATAAGGAAAAAACCATCTTAACAGATGAAGATTTTAAACACTTTTCTGGTTTGGAGTTTTATCCCATCGATTTAAAATATCGTGTAAAGGCAAAATTTGTGCGCACACCTAACGAAATACCTTTTTTAATGCCAACAACAACAGAGCGATTGCCAGAGTATGTAAAGTATGGCGAAGCTCATTTTAGTGTTGATGGAAACGAATTAGAGTTGGCTTTATATCAGAGCACGGCTCCCTACGACGAAGCGGGATATGAGGACTACTTATTTTTACCTTTTACAGACCTTACGAGTGGCGATGGCTCTTATGGAGGAGGACGATTTCTAGATGCACGTATCCCAAGAGGCACTACCATTATTCTCGATTTTAATAAAGCCTATAATCCTTACTGCGCGTATAATCATAAATACTCTTGTCCAATTCCTCCCAAAGAAAATGATCTTTTAGTTCGGATTGAAGCGGGTGTAAAAGCCTTTAATGGGCACTAAAAAAACCGTACCAGCCACATCCCAACAAACACTGCGCCCAATCCAATAAGAAGGGTTGCTGTTGTATAAATAGCGAAGGATGTTAGGTCGCCAGCTTTTAAATATGCCAGATTGTCGAATGCAAAGGCAGAGAAGGTCGTAAAACCACCACAAAAGCCTGCGGCAGCAAAGAGGATAAAATTGTTAGAAAGAGGTTGGGTTTTAAAGGTGAATCCTAAGATCAGACCAATGAGTAAACTTCCCACGATATTTACTAGAAAAGTGCCATAGGGAAGTTCATATTTGGGAGAATTAAGATATTGGCCAATCCAAAAACGCAAGGCGCTTCCAATACCTCCACCAATAAAAACAAGGATAAGTTGCTTCATTCTTTAGTTTTTAATGTTAGACAAGGGGACAATAGGAATGTATATTTCGGTTAGCCAATCGGCAGGATTCGCAGTGAGGTTTGGATCATTTCGGTATACTTCAAACATCTTTGCTCTTGGGTGTCTTTGTAAGTTATTTGTTCGCATATATTCATTGGCTTTGTTATAGGCAGTTTCTAAACGAGTATAATTCCCTTTTAAGGTTGTTTTGAGTGCCACTGTCTGAGGCATATACCCACAAAGGATCGTACTTCCAATCGGTGTTGTCACCTTGTTTTCTATGGGAATGCAAGTCGAATATATAGCAGATGCATTCATCGTGTCAATGTCATTGTAAATCGTAAAAGGCATTCCTGTTATTTGCAAATTATTTTTAGTCATAAAATCGCTAACTTCTTCAAATAACGATCCCATTTTTAAACCGATATCAGCTATTTTAGAGGCGCTTGCAGTATACAGGTAAAAGCCTCCGTTATACTCAGTAACCCCGTCAACGTTAATTACAAAGGCATTTATTTTTTCGATTACAACCTCGTCAAGGTTTGAGAGTCCCTTAGGAAAAAGAATTCCAACTCTTGCAACTATATTGGGCGCACTGAAGGACATAAGAATTTTTTCTAAGAATGGAGGATCTCCCTTAATACCCCAAACCACTTTCGTTTGACCTTTTGTTTCGGTTTCCTCTAACCTCCAATACACCTCGCTTTTGGAATCTCCTAGTAGTGTTTCAATCGAAATTTCTTGATATATCTCCTTTAGTGGAATTACCTTTTTGGTTTCTATCGAAACATTGCCAAGTGCTTCATGTTTGCTTTTCCATGAATACGTAGCACCCGTTCCTTCACTTTTTTCAGATTGTGATATTTGAATATTTGAATCAATTTGAATCCAAGGCCCCCAGTTTTGCCAATTTTTAAAATCTTTTATTTGGTTATAAATAACCTCTGCCGGAGCATTGATAATCTTCGTTTCAGAAACGTCAAATTTACTGTCTTTGGTTCCGAAAAATAGAGCGCTACCAATTAGAAATAATAATGTGAGAAATGTTAAATATTTAATGAACTTCATTGTGATAAAGGAGTTAATACAGCAGGCTAAATATACACAATTTTTGGACGCTTTGATGTGCTGTGAACAAACCTCAATATTATTTTATTGTACTTAAAAAGTGAAGCTTCTCAAATTAAAAAAGAAGTCTATTATTTTGCTACATTTGTGTGAACTAAAAATTATTAAAATGAAGAACTTTTTATTTGTAGCTATTGCCATGAGCTCTGTGTTTTTATTTTCTTGTAAAGAAGAACAGAAAGATGCAAAAACAGGAGAAGTAACAGAGGTGAAATCGGATGACTTTAACTACTTAGTAGAACAATTTGCCGACATTAAGGTATTGCGCTATCAGATACCGAGTTGGGACGATTTGACCTTGAAGGAACAAAAACTAGTGTATTACCTTACCCAAGCCGGTTTGGAAGGACGGGATATTATGTGGGATCAAAACTACCGCCACAACCTTGCGATAAGAAAAGCGCTTGAAAGTGTTTATACAGGATATGCTGGTGATAAAACAGCAGAAGACTGGAAAAACTTTGAAACGTATATGAAACGAGTTTGGTTCTCAAACGGAATACATCATCACTATTCTAATGATAAGTTTACACCAGCCTTCTCATCAGATTATCTAAAAGGACTATTGGCCGATACAAACACAAGGCTTGAAGGTGAAGCTTTTGATGTAATCTTTAATGATAAGGATTCAAAAAAGGTAAATCAGTCAAAAGGGGTTGATAATGTTGCACTCTCAGCCGTTAACTTCTATGGGCCCGATGTTACTAGTGCCGATGTTGAAGCTTTTTATAAAGAAAAAAAATCTCCGAACCCTGATAAACCATTGTCGTATGGTTTGAATTCTCGTTTGGTGAAAGAAAATGGCGAATTAAAAGAGCTGGTATACAAATCTGGAGGGCTTTTTGGACCAGCGATTGACAGTATTGTCGAATGGTTAGAAAAAGCACAAGGCGTTGCAGAAAATGAAGCGCAAGGTGAGGCTCTAGGTTTGCTAATTAAGTATTACAAAACAGGAGATTTACAAACTTGGGACGATTATAATGTGGCTTGGACTGCCGCTACCGATGGAAATATTGACTATATCAATAGCTTTATTGAAGTGTATAACGATCCGTTGGGTTATAGAGGTTCCTATGAGTCAATAATTCAAATAAAAGATTTTGACATGTCTGAGAAAATGGCTGTCTTATCTGAAAACGCGCAATGGTTCGAAGACAATTCTCCTTTAATGGAAGCGCATAAAAAAGAAACTGTAGTTGGTGTAACCTATAAGGTTGTGAATGTTGCGGGTGAAGCAGGAGATTCATCTCCAAGCACTCCAATAGGGGTTAATTTGCCAAATGCAAACTGGATTCGTGCTTCCGTTGGTAGTAAATCTGTTTCTCTGGGTAATATCATTCATGCCTATAACAATGCTGGAAGTTCAGGTCGTTTAAAAGAATTTGTGAATTCAACTGAAGAGTACGAAAATGAAAAGGCGTATGGACAACTAGGCGATAAATTGCATACAGCCTTGCACGAGGTAATTGGCCATGCATCTGGACAACTAAACCCAGGTATAGGTGAAACAAAAGAAACTTTAAAGAATTATGCTTCCACATTAGAGGAAGGCCGTGCAGACTTGGTTGGATTGTACTATTTATACAATCCGAAATTACAAGAATTAGGATTGGTTGAGGACTGGAGAAAAATAGGAATGACAGCCTATGATGGATATATCCGAAATGGTTTAATGACTCAATTAATTCGATTAAAATTAGGAGATGATGTTCAAGAGGCACACATGGTGAACCGACAGTGGGTTTCGGCTTGGGCATATGAAAAAGGAAAAGCCGATAATGTGATTGAAAAAGTAAGTCGAGACGGAAAGACGTATTTCAAAATTAACGATTATGAGAAATTACATGATTTGTTCGGACAGCTGTTAAGAGAAACCCAACGTATTAAGTCTGAGGGTGATTTTGCTGCTGTAGAAGCCTTGGTAGAGGGATATGGTGTTAAAGTAGATCAGGCAATACACGCTGAGGTTTTAGAGCGCGACAAGCAATTTACAGCCGCACCCTATAGTGGGTTTGTAAATCCGGTGATTGTTCCAGCCATGAACGATGCAGGAGAGATTGAGAGTTTTACAATCGAACAACCTGAATCCTTTGAATCACAAATGCTTGACTATACTAAGAATTATAGTAATTTGATGCATTTGAAATAGCAGATACTTCAAGATAAAAAAAGCCTCCTTATGAAAATAAGGAGGCTTTTTTTTAAATAATAAGCTTGAGAAGCTATGTAATTATCATCCTTTTAAGTAGGTCTTAATAGCCATTAGAATTAGCACGAAGGCTATAAAACCGAGTAATACCCACAAACTGCCTCCGTAATATTTTTTGTGTAATTTTTTATCTTTTCGGTAACTATAGACTATAATTATGACAAAGGCAATCACAAAAAATAAAGCGAAAATCATCTGACCAGTACTAAACATAAATTTGTAGTTTTATAGCATGTAAAAATACGATACTAATTTAAAAGGGAACCGCCTTGGCGGACATAAATATGAAAAACAAAATAGGAGCCGTTCATAAATTTCATACAGCGTTTGGTCTAGGGATAGAGAACAACCCAACTGCAGCGTTAGACGCGAAGAAGAATTTATTGCGTTTTGAGCTTATGCGCGAGGAAAATGAAGAATATTTAGAGGCGGCTAATAATAAAGATCTGGTTGAGGTGGCCGACGCTTTAGGCGATATGCTCTACATCTTATGTGGAACCATTATAGAGCATGGGATGCAAGATAAAATAGAGGAGGTCTTTAATGAAATTCAGCGTTCCAATATGAGTAAATTAGGCGCCGACGGGAAGCCAATCTATCGGGAAGATGGCAAGGTGTTAAAAGGCCCAAATTATTTTAAACCGAATATCAAGGAGATATTAGAAAAGTAAACAATTTGGTTTAATCGTTTTATTGGGAAGTTTTTGAGCCGTGTAGTTGAGTGATGAGAAATAGTACTTTTTAAACTACGATTACACGCCTCATCAAATAAACGAATCAACTTTTTTACTCTTCAATAATCAATCAACAACCTCATATCGCCAGCCGAAAGTATCTTCACTTCGATTGTATTGTATGTCTGTCAGCTCCTTTTTAAACTTCGCTGAAAAACCCGAAGCTGTTGGTGGTAAATTGTAAATAACGTTTTTATAACCGAAGGCATTTACAGGGCTCACGACGGCGGCTGTTCCTGCTCCAAATATTTCTTTCAACGAACCATCTTTAGCAGCTTCAATAAGTTCAGAAACTTCAATTGGCCTCACTTCAATTTGCACCCCGTCTCTTTTGGCAAGCTCAATGATACTTTTACGGGTAATGCCATCAAGGATTCTTTCGCTCGTTGGGGCTGTTATGAGGGTGTCATTAATTCGGAAGAATAGATTCATGGTTCCTGCTTCTTCCATATACTTGTGTTCGTTGGCATCTGTCCAAATCACTTGATCAAAACCTCTCTCTTTCGCCAGGTGAGTGGGGTAGAATTGCGCGCCATAATTTCCAGCTGCTTTGGCAGCACCAGCACCACCATCGGCTGCGCGGCTATAGTGCTCTGCAATTTCAACTTTTACGTCACCTGTATAATAAACATTCACAGGCGATAGGATGATCATAAATTTGTATTCGTCAGATGGCGAGGCAGAAACACCTGGCTGGGTTGCAATAACGAAGGGGCGGATATAGAGTGAATTGCCAATTCCTGGTTTTACCCAGTCTTTGTCAAGGTTGAGAAGTTTGTTTAGTGCCTCAAAGAACAACTCTTTTGGGAATTCAGGGATCGCCATTCTTACCGACGATTTGTTTATTCTTATTTGATTTTCATCGGGTCTAAAAAGAAAGACTTTTCCTTGGTCATCCTTATACGCTTTCATGCCCTCAAACACTGCCTGACCATAATGAAAAACTTTTGCTGATGGTGAAATGGTTAGGTCGCCATAGGGCCTAATGATAGGATTTTCCCAGCTTCCATTTTTGAAATCGCATTCAAACATATGATCAGAGAAATCTTTGCCAAAAACAAGATTTTCGAAATCGATATCATTTATTTTTGTTTTGGATGTTTTTTGAACCTTAATTTGTTCTTGATTTGTATTGCCCATCTCATCTTTCATTTAGAATGCAAAAATAGTCAAAATTTTAGGTACAAAAAATGTAAAGATTTCATAATTTTACATTGTATTATGTTGTTATTAATTTCTAAAATATTTGAGATGAAAAATTTGTTTTATATGCTTGCCATTGCTCTGTTTGTAGGAAGTTGTAATGATTCTAAAAAAAATGAAACGGCTTCTGCTGAAAAGACCGTTCAAGAAGCTACCTCTCAATATTTTGGCAATAAAATTGATGATATTGGAACATTGTCAAGTATGGAAATTCAAGAAACCTATAAAAGCCTCAAGCCTGGTGATACTGTTGCGGTAAAATTTAAATCTGAAGTAAATTCTGTTTGCCAAAGCAAAGGATGTTGGATGCGCATGGATATGGGAGAAGAGGAAGCAATGGTTAAATTTAAAGACTATGGTTTCTTTATGCCAAAAGATATTGCAGGACGGGAAGTAATTGTAGACGGTTTTGCCTTTATAGAAGAAGTAAGTGTTGAAGATCAGCGACATTTCGCAGAAGATGCTGGAAAACCTTTAGATGAAATTGCCGCCATTACAGAGCCGAAAAGAACGCTTTCATTTACCTCATCTGGAGTGCTTATTCCAGAGATTCAATAGCTTTTGAAACGTGAATTTTTAATTACTGGAGATGGGTCTGTAACCATTCATATACCAGAATGGAATGAGCAATACCATTCAAAGCACGGTGCCATTGCTGAAGCGGTTCATGTTTTTATTAGTGCAGGCTTGACTCATTGGATGAGTGAAAATGATAGCAAGGAGGTCTCAATTTTAGAAATCGGATTTGGAACTGGACTCAATGCTTTTTTAACCTCACTGGAATCCAGTAAAAAAGACCTACAAATAAATTATTCTGGAATTGAAGCGTATCCGATTTCTGAAGAAGAGATAGCGCATTTAAATTATGCTGCCATGCTGGATGCCTCAGAAGAAACGTTTCTTAAACTGCATCAAGTAAGTTGGGGAAGTGCCTCGCAAATAAATCGAAATTTTACCCTTACAAAACGGAAGCAGTTTATTTCAGAAATAAAGGATTCTGATGGTTATAACATCATCTTTTTTGACGCTTTTGGTGCTAGGGTGCAGCCCGAATTATGGACAGAAACCGTTTTTAAGCTCATGTTCGATGCCCTAAAACCAAAGGGAGTACTTGTAACCTATTCTGCAAAAGGCAGTGTTCGAAGAGCTATGTTGGCTGTTGGCTTTGTGGTTGAACGATTGCCCGGACCTCCTGGTAAACGTGAAATGCTACGTGCTACAAAGGTTTAAAACGCGCTCATAATCTTGCGTTAATATTCAAGGTCTTCTGAAGTGAAACGATTAATTTTATCTAAAATATTTAATGAAAATCTTAATAACCGGTGCGACAGGATTAATTGGTAGAGAGCTTGTAAAACAGTGCAATGCCGATGGTATTTCTGTGCATTACTTTACAACAAGAAAATCGAAGATTGAAAATCGTTCCAAGTATCGCGGTTTTTATTGGAACCCCATCGAAAATGACATAGATGTAGCGGCTTTTGAAGGTGTCTCAGCTATTATTAATTTAGCCGGTGCTAACATCGGAAAAAGATGGACAAAAAGCTACAAAACTGAAATTCTTGAAAGTAGAACCATACCGGCAGACCTTATTTTTAAGACACTCCAAAAACTAGATCATTCTATATCTCATTTTATTTCTGCTAGTGGTGTTAGTGTCTAT
The DNA here is from genome assembly GCA_938083445.1 of uncultured Ulvibacter sp. Lineage (GTDB taxonomy): Bacteria > Bacteroidota > Bacteroidia > Flavobacteriales > Flavobacteriaceae > Ulvibacter. Next base: position 25,524 of record CALKCP010000006.1, read on the forward strand.
CCAAGGTCAGAAACCGATGCATACACCGAAGATACTATTGAGGTCGATACTTCTTTTTTAGCAGATGTCGTAAAGGCATGGGAGGCCAGTGCAGATCCGTTTAGAAGTTTAGGCATGAAGGTTTCTATTGTGCGCACAGGAATGGTTCTTGCCAAGGATGGGGGCGTTTTTCCAAAACTGGCACAAACGGTTAAATTAGGGTTGGGAGCCCCATTAGGAAGTGGAAATCAATGGCAATCCTGGGTTCATTTGAATGATGCAGCCAGCATATACCTGCACGTATTGACTCATAAATTGGAAGGAATTTATAACGCCGTGGCACCAAATCCTGTAACGAATAGGGCACTTAATAAAGAAATTGCGGCACATGTGGGCGCCCCTCTTTGGTTGCCGAAAGTGCCGTCCATTGTCCTAAAATTGATGCTTGGTGAGATGGCAATACTGGCTTTGGAAGGTCAGTTAGTGCGTTCGAAAAAATTAGAATTAAGTGGATACGAGTTTGCCTATCCAACTATTGAACTTGCCTGTGCAGATTTGCTTTCTGTTGATTGATTTCACCTCAATTCTCTCAGTACAATGAACCGTCTTATCTAGGCTTTAAGAAACGCATGTTAAAAAAAGAGTAGCAGCAGAGACATTGGGCTTTATTGCGGTTAGATGAGAGAATGTCGCGGCCTGTTGTTCCTCATTGATCGCATTTTTCTAAATCTAAGATTTTTATTAAAAATAATTAGGTGACATTTTGACAATTATCGCGAATTGGCAGTACTTTTGTACCGTTCTAAAAAACAAAAATTATACTCATTTATGAGCAGCAAAGATAAAAATAAGGATGTAGTGGTTGACGAAGAAGTTCAGTTAGAAGACCAGAATAAATCGGAAAACACGCCTACTGAAGAGCCGGAAAATATAGACCCAATGGCTCAGTTAAAGACTGACTTGGGGGTTGAAAAAGATCGGTATTTAAGGTTATTTGCAGAATTCGAAAACTATAAAAAACGAACAGGGAGAGAACGGATTGAGTTGTTTAAGACAGCAAGTCAAGATGTAATGGTATCCATGCTTCCCGTTATAGATGATTTTGACAGAGCCTTAAAAGAAATTGAAAAAAGCGGTGATTCTAGTGCTCTTTTGGGAGTTGAACTCATTAGCAATAAATTAAGAGAAACACTTCGTTCGAAAGGTTTAGAACCCATAGGAACTAAGAAGGGAGATACTTTCGATGCAGAAATACATGAGGCAGTAACTCAAATACCCGCACCAAGTAAAGACTTAAAAGGCAAGGTGATCGACGTTTTGGAGACCGGCTACACCTTAGGTGAAAAAGTAATACGCTACCCCAAAGTAGTAATAGGACAATAAGTATGAAAGAAGATTACTATGATATCTTAGGCCTCTCAAAGGGTGCTTCAGCAACAGAGATTAAAAAGGCATACCGTAAGAAGGCTGTTGAACATCACCCTGATAAAAATCCGGGCGACTCGAATGCCGAGGAATCTTTTAAAAAGGCAGCAGAAGCCTATGAAGTATTAAGTGATTCAGACAAAAAAGCACGTTACGATCAATATGGCCATCAGGCGTTTGAAGGTGGCGGTGGTTTTGGCGGCGGTGGCGGCATGAATATGGATGACATCTTTAGTCAATTTGGAGATATTTTTGGCAGTGGCGGAGGTGGCGGCGGCTTTGGTGGCTTTGGAGGTGGCGGAGGACGTCGCACGGTTAAAGGAAGTAATCTTCGAATTCGGGTAAAACTGACCCTTGAAGAGATTGCAAATGGTGTTGAGAAAAAAATTAAAGTAAAGCGTAAAAAGGTAGCGCAGGGCACGACATATAATACATGTTCAACCTGTAACGGTAATGGACAGGTAACTCGGATTCAAAATACAATTTTGGGTCGTATGCAAACGGCGGCTACTTGCGGAACATGTAAGGGTAGTGGTCAAGTAGTCGATAAAAAACCAAGCAACGCAGATGTTGATGGCATGTTAGCTACGGAAGAAACGGTATCTATAAAAATTCCTGCGGGAGTTGTTGATGGGATGCAATTAAAAGTATCTGGTAAAGGGAATGATGCGCCTGGTAATGGTATTGCTGGTGACCTTTTGGTAGCTATCGAAGAATTACCCCACGCTGGATTGCAAAGAGAGGGTGATAATTTACACTTCGATCTTTATATCAGTTTTTCAGAAGCATCTTTAGGAAGTTCAAAAGAAATTGATACCGTAACAGGAAAAGTTCGAATAAAAGTTGAATCCGGCACTCAAAGTGGAAAAATACTTCGGTTAAGAAATAAAGGGATTCCAAGCATTAATGGTTACGGTACAGGAGATTTATTAGTGCATATTAATGTGTGGACTCCTAAGACGCTCTCGAAAGAACAAAAAGACTTTTTTGAGAAAATGAAAGACGATGAGCATTTTCAACCAAAGCCAGAAAAGGAAGATAAATCTTTTTTTGAGAAAGTAAAAGATATGTTTTCTTAAACAATCTTTATTATCTTTTTTTTGGTATATTTGATTACTGTCGTGTTAAAGCGGCAGTAATTTTTCTTTTTCATAGCAATTTTTTCCCATCCTTTAATTTATTAGAGGGTGGGTTTTATTTTTAAGAAATTTAGAATTGTGAATCAAGAGGAAACTTATAAAATGCTAACAATAGCTGTTAATCTTTTACTAATTGAAACAAGTTAGTTCTTTAATAAAGATTGCTTCTTTCTCAAATCGATATATTTACCAAACAGAATAGTTACTATGGAAAAACTCTTAGTCGCGGAACATGTTTCCAAGTCGTTTGGTGATTACAAGGCTTTAAACAATATCTCAATTGAGGTGCCTAGAGGTAGCATATTTGGATTGCTAGGACCAAATGGCGCGGGTAAAACAACATTTATTCGTATCATTAATCAAATTACAATGCCCGATTCCGGTACCATACTTCTGGATGGTAAGCCATTGCAGCCAAACGATATTCAAAACATTGGTTATCTACCTGAAGAAAGAGGCTTGTATAAATCAATGAAAGTTGGCGAACAAGTTCTTTATCTTGCCCAGTTGAAAGGCCTTTCAAAGCAAGAAGCTAGGGTGAGACTTAAGTATTGGTTTGATAGACTTGAAATTGGTGATTGGTGGAACAAAAAAATACAAGAGCTTTCAAAAGGGATGGCTCAAAAGATTCAATTTGTCGTAACAGTGCTGCACCAACCTAAATTATTGATTTTTGATGAACCCTTCAGTGGTTTTGATCCAATAAATGCTACGCTGATAAAAGATGAAATTTTAAAACTCCGCGATGATGGAGCCACTGTTATTTTTTCTACCCATAGAATGGAGTCGGTTGAAGAGATGTGCGACCATATCGCTTTAATTCATAAATCCAATAAGGTGTTAGATGGCAGGTTGATTGACATCAAAAGAGCCTATAAGTCGAACACCTTTGAAGTTGGTCTACTTACTGAAAATAAGACAGAAGTCAGTAAAATACTTAAAGATCAGTTTGAGGTGTTTCCTACGTCTTTTAAGAGCATTAATGATGGGTTACAATATAAAATTAAAATCCCTGAAAATAGTTCGCCAAACGATTTGGTCCAGTTTTTAATGTCAAAGGGGCAATTAAATCATTTCGCTGAGGTGATTCCATCCGCAAATGATATTTTTATTGAGACTGTGCAAAAAAATTAATAGAATAAAATGAATCATCTTCGACTAATCATACATAGAGAATATATTACTAAGGTTCGCAATAAGTCATTTATTATTATGACCTTTTTAAGCCCGCTTATTATGGTGGGTATCTTTACTTTGGTTGCCTACCTATCTCAATTAAATAATGATAGTATTCGCACAATATCGGTACTTGATGACAGTGGTTTGTTTGCTAACGAGTTCGAAAATACCGAAACCTTAAAATTTAATATTCTCCAAGATTTTGACCTTTCAGAGGCGAAAAAAATCAGTGAATTATCTGAAGACTATGGTCTTCTTTTTATTCCGAAGGTTGAAAAAATAGAAGATATTTCAAATGCTGTTGCTTTTTACTCAGAAGATTCAGCCTCGCTGCAGCAGATCGATGCTATTGAAGATGTGATTGCTGAAAAAGCGAATGCACTGAGGTTAAAGGAAGCTGGAATCGATGCCGAAGGTATTAAGAAACTTAGAATTAGGGTTCGTGCCAAACAAGAAACCTACCAAGGTCAAGAGACCTCAAAATTAGGATCTATCTTAAAATTAGGCTTTGGCGGGGCTGCAGGTTATTTGTTGTTTATGTTTATTATTATTTATGGCAATATGATAATGCGGTCTGTGATCGAGGAGAAAACAAGTAGAATAATAGAAGTTATTATTTCTTCAGTGAAGCCCATCCAGCTCTTATTAGGTAAAATTATAGGAACTACTTTGGCTGGAATCACGCAGTTTAGTGCCTGGGTTATCCTCATGGGAGTTTTTAGCCTTATTATTAGTACTATATTTGGTATAGAGCCTTCCGAGATGCAATCACCCCAAGAAGAGTTGATACGTCAGAATTTGGATGGTGGGACACAGCAAATTATTCAAGACTTGATATTAGAGATTCACAACCTACCTATAGCCAATTTAGTGATTATGTTTCTTATGTTTTTTATTGGAGGGTATTTGCTATATGCATCCCTTTATGCTGCAATAGGAGCCGCTGTAGATAGTGAAACGGATACGCAGCAGTTTATGCTTCCAATACTTATGCCGTTAATCCTGGCTATTTATGTTGGATTTTTCACTGTAATTGAAAATCCGCATGGGACGGTTTCTCAAGTGTTTTCATACATCCCTTTTACCTCACCTGTTGTTATGCTGATGAGAATTCCCTTTGGTGTTCCTCTTTGGCAACAATTGCTTTCATTAACGATATTATTTACTACATTTATAGGGACCGTATGGTCTGCTGCAAAAATTTATAGGGTAGGTATTTTGATGTATGGAAAAAAGGCAAGTTATAAGGAGATATTTAAGTGGCTTAAATATTAAAAATATATGCAAGAAGATGTAACTGATAATATAAAGAAAGTTGTTAATGAGAACATTTGGGGCTCGATAAAAGAGTTTCTAAATTTTGGTTTTCATTTTGGTGATGGAGCGCATCAGGTAAAAATTTCAATTGGCTTGCTTCTGGTTGTCATGGCCTCTTTTATTATTGCAAGTTTCATTCTTAAATGGGCGAGAAAAATTTCTACTCGCAATATGGACGAGGCGGATCAGTTAAAATTTTTGAGCGTTTTTAAGTTTATTAAATACATCACCTATATCGTGGTTCTCTTTTCGATGCTTAGTGTGGTCGGTATTAATGTTACACCATTCATAGCCGCATCGGCAGCTCTTCTAGTAGGTGTGGGTCTTGCCTTGCAGGAACTCTTTCAAGATATTATTGGGGGGCTGCTAATCATGGTCGATAAATCGCTGTTAGTTGGAGATATTATTGAAGTACAAGGAAAGGTGGGACGCGTATTAGATATTAAGCTGCGCACAACACGTGCCATTACAAGGGATGATAAAATAATTATTATTCCGAATCACTTATTTATATCAGAGACTATTTTCAACTATACGCAGAACCATAAAACGACACGAGAGTCAATAAAAGTAGGGGTTGCTTATGGGAGTGATACTGAAATGGTGAAAGGTCTTTTGCTGAAGAGCGTTGCGGATCAAGAAGAAATATTAAAATCCCCAAATCCCTTTGTTTTATTTGAAGATTTTGGCGACTCCGCGCTTATTTTTAGTATTAACTTTTATTTAAATGATAGCTTTATTGCTCCAAAAATAAAAAGTGACCTGCGATTTAGGGTTGACGGCTTGTTTAGGGAAAATAACATTTTAATTCCTTTTCCGCAGCGAGATGTCCATGTCTATCAAAACCCATTAAAACCATAGCCTTATTTTAAACACCATTTTTCTGCCATGGTTAGCGAGGTTGGGAATCGTTATTGTTACTGTGAAAAGAGCTTGAAGGTTGCCGATCTAAGCAACCGATATGTGTCTAATGATGAAAATACTTTTTATCTTAGGAGCGGAATAAAATTCAAAATTTATCGAGAATGCCCAAAATATTAATAATTGAAGATGAAGCTGCGATTCGCAGAGTACTTATAAAAATACTCACCGAAGAAAACGAGGCCTATGAGGTAAAAGAAGCTGAAGATGGTCTGCAAGGGATCAACCTTATTAAAAAAGAAGACTTCGATTTGGTTTTATGTGACATCAAAATGCCTAAGATGGATGGTGTTGAAGTTCTAGCAGCCGTTAAGAAAATAAAACCTGAAATTCCTATGGTCATGATTTCTGGTCATGGAGATTTGGATACAGCTGTGAATACAATGCGACTTGGCGCCTTCGATTACATATCGAAGCCTCCTGACCTTAATCGATTGTTAAATACGGTCCGTATCGCTTTAGATAGAAAAGAACTTGTTATAGAAAACGCACTTTTGAAGAAAAAAGTGAGTAAGAATTACGAAATGGTAGGGGCTTCCGAGGCTATTAGTCAGGTAAAGGAAATGATTGAAAAAGTAGCTCCTACTGAAGCTCGCGTCTTTATTACGGGTCCTAACGGTACAGGAAAAGAATTAGTAGCCCATTGGATTCATCAAAAAAGCGAACGTTCAAAAGGCCCTATGATTGAAGTAAACTGTGCTGCAATTCCTAGTGAACTAATTGAAAGTGAGTTGTTCGGTCATGTAAAAGGTGCCTTTACCTCAGCAATTAAAGAAAGAGCAGGAAAGTTTGAAGCTGCAAATGCGGGTACAATATTTTTGGATGAAATTGGAGACATGAGTCTATCTGCACAGGCAAAAGTTTTAAGGGCATTGCAAGAGAACAAAGTACAAAGAGTGGGTAGCGATAAAGATATTAAGGTAGATGTTCGTGTTATTGCAGCAACCAATAAAGACCTTAAAAAAGAAATTTCAGAAGGAAATTTTAGAGAAGATTTGTATCATCGTCTTGCGGTAATTTTAATTAATGTTCCAGCTCTAAATGAAAGAAGGGATGATATTCCACTTTTAATTACATATTTCGCCAAAAAAATAGCAGAAGAACACGGAACGTCTCAGAAGAGTTTTACTAGTAAGGCAATTAAGTTGTTGCAGGAATACGATTGGACGGGGAACATTCGTGAGCTGCGAAATGTTATAGAGCGACTCATAATTCTTGGTGGGTCGGAAGTAAGTGAGAAAGATGTAAAATTATTTGCAAGTAAATAAGAAGGTATATTTTGAGTTAATTCTTAAGGAAATGATTGGTATTAAAATCGAAGATTATAAGGTTTCAAGGGATATTGAGATTTCCGAAGTAAAAACATATGAAGGTTTTGATGCGTCTAAAGATCATCTAGAAAAATCACTTGAAATAACGCGTGTTGAACTAGGCAGGTTGCAGGATACACTCTATGCCCACGGGAAATACGCCGTTTTGATTTGTCTGCAGGGAATGGATGCGGCAGGCAAGGATAGTTTAATAAGAGAAGTTTTTAAGGATTTTAATGTACGCGGGGTAGAGGTGCATAGTTTTAAAGCACCCACTAATTTAGAGCACAAGCATGATTACTTATGGCGGCATTATATAGCGCTTCCGGCACGTGGTAAGTTTGGTGTGTTTAATCGAACTCATTATGAGAATGTCTTAGTAACAAGAGTCCACCCCAACTACCTAATGAGTGAGTTATTACCCGATCTGGATAGTACTGAGGATGTCAATGAGGCATTTTGGGAGAAAAGGTTTGAACAAATAAACGCGTTTGAAAAAACCATTGCAGAGAATGGAACTATCATTTTTAAATTCTTCCTATCCCTATCAAAGGATGAGCAAAAAAAGAGGCAGTTACGACGATTAAACAAACCAAATAAGAATTGGAAGTTCTCACCAGGTGATTTAGATGAGCGGGACCTCTGGGACGATTATATGCGCTGTTATGAAGATGCCATAAATAAGACATCAAAGCCTCACGCTCCTTGGTACATAATACCTTCAGATGTGAAGCCTGCAGCACGCTTGATCGTTGCTTCCATTCTGCTACAAGAGTTAAAGAAATATAAGGATATTAAAGAACCCGAACTAGAACCAAAGATTAAAGCTCAAATTGAAGATTTTAAAAAACGCCTGGAGAACGATTAATTCGCCAGGAATATAGTCACATAAACCGCAATCTGCCTCACTATGAAAAAAAATACGATCATTCTATTGTTTCTCCTTTTTGCTTTGCAAGGATATTCACAACAGGTTAATTCACAGGATTCTCTCACCATTCGCAGTATCTATGATATGGCATTACTGAATGGTAAAAGCTACGATTGGCTCGATTATCTTTCTAATAATATTGGCGGTAGGCTTTCAGGAACTCTAAATGCGGCAATGGCCGTTCAATATACCAAGGAGGAATTAGATAAACTAGGCTTGGATAAGGTGTGGCTTCAGCCGGTATTGGTGCCAAAATGGACAAGAGGTTTCCCTGAATACGCTTACCTTGAGACGGGACCAGGAAAGACGATTCGAACCGATGTTTGCGCCTTAGGAGGTTCTGTGTCTACATCAGAAATAGGATTAAAAGCAGGGGTAATAGAAGTGCAGGGAATTGAAGATTTGGCCCGATATGGGAGGGAACAAATAGAAGGAAAAATTGTTTTTTACAATCGGCCCATGCAGGCAGACCTTATTCAAACATTTGAAGCATATGGAGGCTGCGTTGACCAGCGTTATGCAGGAGCAATGGAAGCCGCAAAGTACGGTGCAGTAGGTGTTGTTGTGCGTTCTATGAATTTGCGTTTGGATGATTTCCCTCACACAGGCACCATGACCTACGGTGACACACCAGTAAATGAAAGAATTCCAGCCTGCGCTATAAGTACGCGTGGTGCGAACGTATTGAGCAGTACGCTAAAGCTTTTACCAAGTCTTCAATTTTATTTTAAGCAAAGTTGTACAAATTATGATGATGTTTTGTCTCATAATGTTATCGGTGAAATCACAGGAAGTAAGTATCCTAATAAATACATGATTGTGGGAGGACATTTAGATTCTTGGGATTTAGGCGATGGATCGCATGATGACGGTGCGGGCTGTGTTCAGTCTATGGAGGTACTTCGCTTATTTAAAGAAATGAACTACAAGCCAAAGCATAGCATTCGAGTCGTTTTGTTTATGAATGAGGAAAATGGCTTGCGAGGGGCTACTAAATATGCTGCGGAAGCAAAAAGAAAAGGCGAGAAACATGTATTTGCCCTAGAAAGCGATGCCGGTGGCTTTACCCCTAGAGGCTTTTCTTTCGATTGTGATGATTTAAATTTCGAATTGGTTCAGGGCTGGGAAGCACTTTTTAAGCCGTATTTAATTCATTTTTTTGAAAGAGGCGGCAGTGGAGCCGACATTGGGCCTTTAAAAAAACCAGGGATGGTTCTTGCTGGTCTTCGTCCAGATTCTCAGCGTTATTTCGATTACCATCATGCCGCCAACGATACTTTTGATGCTGTGAATAAGCGCGAGTTAGAATTGGGTGGGGCAACGATGGCAAGTTTGATATACTTGTTTGACACCTATGGTGTCCTTTCAAACTAAATCAATACCAAATTAAAAAGCAGCCTTGGGAATAATGTTTTTTTAGAATTTCTGCTAAGTGTTGTGTGATTTTTACTTCAGAAACAAGACGCTGGCTTATTGTCTTCATAGGTAAACTATTATCGGGGGTTACCGAAATCCTTGATTATTAGCAAACATATTGTATCTTTCAACTACTCAATTAAAGTAGGTGTAAATGATCATTTTTACGAAATCACTTTCTGTCTTTGTTTTTTCATTTTGTTTGTTTTTTCTATTTCCCGACAATAGTTTACTAGCGCAAGATGTGAAGCAAGTTGCCGTGGAAAATCAAAATCAAGATCCACTATCAAACTACCTTATTTTTAGAAAGAATAAAGATGAGGTGAAGTTTAATGAAGAGCATCTTCAACTATATAAAGATCAGGCTATTCTCGCAGCTGAAAATAACAATCCACTGGTTGCAAGTATATATGCAGAGTACTATATGAAGTATTCTTCGGAAGTTGGCTTTATTGATTCGGGCCATTTTACAGAATTTAAAGAGAGTGCTGAGTTTGCGCCACTTTTTGAAAGGTATAGCCTTACCTTTTCTTGGTTGTATTTTTTTTATCTTTTTGCATCGCTCATTGGTTTCTTCATCTTCATATTACTCTTATTGAAGAAGCAAAAAGATAGGGTCGCGACTTTCTTAATTGGGACCTTTGTATTCATAAATGCCGTCTTTATATTTCAGATATTTCTCTTTTTAACCAATTTAAAGTTTAAATCTCCACATGTTTTATATGTGTCATCCGTAACTATTTATTTGTACGGTCCACTGATATATTTCTATTTTAAACGAATCACATTAAACTATACGTTTAAAAAATGGGATTTCATTCATCTTATGCCAACGCTGCTTATAGTAATAGTTTTTGCGCCGGTCTTTCTTCTTCCTGCCCAAGAGAAAATGAATATAATGCTCGATGTGGGTTCATTTGATCGCAGACCCTATTTGTTATTTACGGTTACAACCAAAATACTTTCTTTGGTATTTTATGGATCGCTATTACTTCGTTTGTATATAAAGAGTAAGAAGAGAATTCAACTATTTACTTCCGTACTTCAAACTTGGTTACGAAATATGGTTTTGTTTGTAGAATTTTATGTCGTTTGCTATATTGTATATGGCGTCCTAATAATGCAAGTTCATCCAAATTACAACCTCTTATTTCATCTCCAAGTCGCTGTAATTGCCGCAATGGTTTTATATATGGGTTATAATTCATACTTAAGACCAAATATGTTTGCAAACGAACGAAAGGAGCTCAAGATTTCCAAGGAAAAATACAAGAAATCGAGCTTAACGCCCAACTTTTCCGAAGAGTTGAAAGAGAAACTCCTTTTTCTAATGGAAACAGAGAGGGTCTACAGGAAAAGTACTATTAATTTAGATTACTTGGCCGAGAAATTAGATACAACAAGACATAATGCTTCTCAAGTAATAAATGAAAACTTTAACGTGAGCTTTTTCGAATTGATAAATAGATACCGTATCGAAGAAACGATAGAGATACTCAAGAACGACACAGAAAAAAGCATGAACATTATTGAAGTTGCCTATGAAGTTGGTTTTAATAATAAAGTTTCATTTAACAAATCTTTTAAGAAACACCTTTCACAGACCCCGTCAGAGTATATTAAGACATTACGGTCTTTATAAAATATTAAATAACAGGATAAGGTTAATTATTATCGGGCTTTTCTTATCTTGGAGAAATAAGTGGCATCTTTATGTTACTAGTTGTCATATTAATTGTTAGGTTAGGATACGATTTTATATCTAGCTTTGATTCTTTTAAGATGTATGTTTTTGTTAAATGCTAATTAAATTTTTTTTATGAAAAGAAACTACTTTTATTGTTTAGTACTCTTGTTATTTAATATGACGGTTGTGCTCGCTCAGGAAAAAACGGTGTCAGGTACCGTAACCGATGATTATGGTTTACCCTTACCCGGTGCTAACGTCATTATAGAGAATACCGATACTGGAACTCAATCCGATTTCGATGGTAATTATTCTATAAGCATTGAAACTGGTAAGTCGCTAATATTTAGCTACGTAGGCTTCGAAACTCAGGTTGTAAAAGTCGATGAGTCAAATGTTATAAATGTTTTAATGAAAGCAGGGTCCTTACTTGACCAAGTTGTAATTACTGGATATTCCACTCGGAATAAAACGGTTCAAACCTCTTCTGTTGTATCTATTTCTGCCAGTGAAATATCACAATTAGCGCCAACAACAAGCGTAGACAACCTTTTACAAGGAAAGGCTGCTGGGGTCCAAGTTACATCGGCAAATGGAAAGCCTGGTCAAGGAGCTTTTGTTCGTATTAGAGGTACGGGCTCCTTAAGTGCTGGTGCATCTTCACCCTTATACATTATTGACGGTGCTCCTCTTCGGGAAGAAGATTTAGGAGCCATTGCCACAGAGGATATTGAAAATATTACAATACTCAAGGACGCCGCAACGACAGCTCGTTATGGTTCTCGGGGCGCAAATGGAGTTGTGGTGATAACGACCAAAAAGGGAAATAGAAATAAAGAGGCGATTATTCGCTATAGTACAAGATATGGCGTAACAAGCAGGATTAATCCTAACTTTACTATGATGAATATTTCTGAGAAGTTTCAATATGAAGCTGAGATGTATTCTCTGGGGGTTGGTCAGGCTTCAAATAATCCCGGTGTAACGACCGATCCGGGATCCGATGAACGAAATTTTCTATTAAGAAATGCAACCGATTGGGAGGACCTAATACTGAAAGAAGGTGTTATTGAGAACAATAATGTGTCGATTTCAGGTGGTTCAGAGAAAATGGATTACTTCTTCGCTGTTGGTCATGTTAAGAACACTGGGATTATAGATCAATTAAATGGTTTTGAAAGACTTAATACCAGGCTGAATGTTAATTTTGATGCTAAAGACTGGCTTACCGTTGGTGTTAATGTTGGGTATTCTCGTTCACTTAGTGACGAACCTAGAGATAGAAACAATGTTCAAAATCCGTTTAGGGCGATGTATGACTACAATCCCTGGGAAACTGAATTTGTATTAGATGAAGATGGAAATGTCACTTTAGATGCAAATGGAAATCCCATTTATAGTCCAACACTTTCAACTTTTAATGTAAGAGGGGCCTTATTAAGTGAACCTAATAAGGAGATTGATAATCTTACCCTTGGATCGGTAGATGCTTTGGTTAAATTCTCCAAAAATTTAAGTTACGGATTTAATACTTCGATAAGTCATTTAAATAGAAGAGAAGAGTCTTACTCAAAACCGGGAGGTATTCTGGACAATCTTATTGGGGATGCAGATAATCCAGGAAATAAATTTGACACGGGAGACCAAAGATTAGACATGACTATAAGTAATAGGTTAAATTATAATTTAAGGAAGAACAATCATAATCTGAATGCATTGGCCTTGTTTGAGTATAACTTTAATGAGTTTAATCGATACTTTGTAAGAAGTATTGGATTTCCATCAGCTTTGTTAACAACGCAGTCTAATGCTGCTAAAGTTACTAATGGTAGCACAAACAGAACGAGATTGGCTCTTATATCGTACGGAGGCTTTTTAGATTATGATTTTAGTGAAAAATACTTGGTATCTGCCTCAATAAGACGTGATGGGTCATCTAATTTTGGTGAGCAAGTTCAATGGGGTACTTTTTGGAGTGGTAGTGTAGGATGGAATATTGCAAAAGAAAAATTCTTTAAAGTAGATGCAGTGAATGATTTTAAAATACGTGCCGCTTATGGAACGGTTGGTAACCGAAATGGTATTACTAGATATGCCGCACAGGATAATGTAGCATTTAATTCATATCCTGGAGGTTCGGCAACAATTCCATCTAATATTGGAAACCCGGAATTAAAATGGGAGACAACCACGACGGCTAATGTTGGTTTAGAGGTTAATTTGTTCAATAGAAGATTAAGAGGAGTATTTGACTACTTTGATAGAAATACAACAGATCTATTATTCCAAATTCCGCGAGCAGATGAATCGGGAGTAGGATTTGTATTTGGAAATCTTGGTGAAATAAATAACAGTGGATTTGAGATTTCACTTCAAGGCGATATCGTTAGAAACGATAAACTAACCTGGACCATGGGAGGAAATATATTGCTATTAGAAAACTCTAAAATAGTTTCGTTGCCGGATGGCGAGGATGTTGATGCTTCTAATACTTACAATATTCGATTTCGAGAAGGTGTAAAAATTAACGAGCATTTTTTAATTCGGTATGCAGGAGTTGATCCTGATACTGGTAGACCGATGTATTTAGGAGCAGATGATGTTGCTTACTTTGTTGAAGATCTTCCAGAAGATGACAACCAAAATAGAGTTTTCCAAGGTAAATCAACGATAGCCGATAGGGAAGGTGGTTTCTTTAATAATATTGTTTACAAAGGCTTTGGACTTCGCACGGATTTTGTATTTAAATATGGAAACTGGATTAATAACTTTGTAAAAAGTAATTTAATTTCAGATGGTTTGAATGTGGATAGCAACCAAGCGGTTGCCGCGTTCAACTATTGGCAACAAGCTGGAGACACAGGAGTGGAACCAAGCCCTATATATAGACTTGATGAGGGTGCACTTGCTGCTGGTTCAGATAGGTTTCTTGAAAGAGGTGATTATATTCGTATGAGAAGTATAACGTTATCTTATACATTTCCGAAGAGTATTACAAAAAACTGGCCAGTTAGTTCACTACGCATATACGGTCAAGGACAAAATTTAATCACTTTCACGAGGTTTTTTGGCGATCCTGAGGTAGGATTGTCATCGGGTGAAACAATTAGTTTTGGAAATGCCGTGGCTCCTGGAGAAGCGACATTATATAGTTATCCTAATACGAAGTCGATTCAGTTCGGTATAGACGTAAGTTTCTAATTTAAAAAAGATAAAAATGAAGAATTTAATATATAAAATTTTAGTTATTGTTTTTATTGCAGGGGTCTTCAACTCGTGTTCTGAAAATTTGGACCAATTACCCTTTGACGAATTTGCCACCGAGAATGCGTTCGTGACTGCGGCAGATTTTGAAAACGGAATTAGAGGTGTTTACAGTAATCTAACGGCTGGAGGATATTTTGGCAGTAGCGATGGCGGATCTATGTTAACAATTGGAGATGTTGCAAGTGATAATGTGACTATTTCTGCTAGTGGACGAAATACGAAGAATATAATGCACAATTTTAGATATTCTCCAAGTAGCGGTAATAGTTTGGCTAACTTATATGGAGATGCATACTCACTAATTTATAGAGCAAATCAAGTCTTATTCTATGCTCAAGATTTTGCTGGTGAAAGTAAACAAAACATTGTGGCCGAAGCCAAAGCCCTGCGTGCAATGGCTCATTTTGATTTGGTAAAATCTTTTGGTAAGATACCAACCCAAGCTAGTGATGCAAATGCTAGCCTTGGAGTTGCCTATGTTGTAACTTTTGATCCCAATATTGAACCTGCTAGAGAAACTGTTGGAGAGGTTTATGATAAAATAATCACCGATCTTCGGGATGCGGCCTTAGATATCAATGGGTCAAATGCTGTTGGAAGGCTTAACAAAGACGCTGTAAATTTGTTGCTTTCTCGCGTCTACCTTTACATGGGACAATGGCAAAATGCACTTGATGCTGCAAACGCAGTAACAACAGCTGTTGCATCTCGTGATGATATTGTAGGAGTTTGGGAAGATTCTTCACAGGCAGGTTTGTTGTTTAATATTCCAAATAACGTTGGGGTATTGGGCAATAACATTGGAGTAGCTTGGAGTCAAGGTGGTATGACATCAATAATTCCAGAATACGTTGTCTCTTTCGATTTATACAATCAATTCGCAGCTGACGACATTCGAAAGGAAGCTTATACTATGGAAGCAGCTAATAACGGCATGGGACTTTCTTTTAATGCTATTAAGAAATTGTTTGGTCGTGCGGGTCAGTTTAACGGTTTGGTTGATTATAAAATCTTCCGTGCTGCTGAGGCTAAATTAAACAAAGCAGAAGCGCTGTTTAACTTGGGTCAGGAAACTCCGGCAAGAGCGGCCTTGGATGAGGTTAGAACAAAAAGATATTTAACAGCTCCAAGCGGTGAAGTAGGAAATGCTTTACGTGATGCCATTAGACAAGAAAGAAGATTAGAATTTGCGTTTGAGTATCAACGTTTTTATGATCTGAAAAGATGGGGTCTTGGAGTGCAAAGAACTAGTGCGGGTGATTTGGCTGATGGTAGTGGAACACCAAGTGAAGTTTTATCATTATCTGAGGGGAATTTTAAATTCCAAATGCCTATCTCTCAGGGTACTTTGGATCAAAACCCTAATGCAGTTCAAAACCCAGGTTATTAATTTTTAATACTAAAACAGATGAAAAAAACACATATCATACTCACAATATTTTTAACAGCTTTGTTGGTCACGTCTTGTGAAACCTACGACGATTATGCTGAAAGACCTGTAGTTGCTGGATTTAATCTGGGGAATGTCTTGGAATTGCCGTTGTCAAATAACTTACCAGTTATAAATTTCAACATACCTTATTTTATTTCTGAAGCTTCTCCTTCAGACAGAACATTTCAAATAATTGTGGTTGCAGACCAAACGTCGGCTCCTTCAAGCAGTTATTCTTTTGATTCAACCATTATGATTCCGGCCAATGAACGTTCTGGTTCATTAGCTTTTACTGCCCTAAACATTGATTTGACAACAGAATTTCAACCCTTAGTATTGGCTTTTGAAAGCACTGACGGAATTATTGGAGGAGATGTTGCAAGAATTGCTCTGAAGACCAATAATTAATCTAAATGAGTATTTTTTTATTAGAGACCGCCTAAACTGGCGGTCTTTTTTTTACCACCAAACAACGAAAAATTGTACTGTCTGGGAACCTACCTTTTTATATACCAAAACACTTTGATTGTTCTCTATTTGGGTCTTTAGTATGGTTTTTACGTCAGAAAAGCCAAACCACTCTTGTATGTGCTCGGTGGGAAGTAACCATTCTTTTTTCTTCGGAACGGCATAAAGGGCTGTTTTCTCCTCACAAATAAATTCGGAATATGGAAGCCAATATCCCACCATACACGCTTGATAATTTTTTGAAAATTCATGGCGACTTGTGCCCTTCCTTAAAAATAGAAACGCCTTCAAGCAGAGTTGCTGTTTTATGGTATTTACATCCATTTGAAGCTCCTTTAAGATGCCTTGTGTTTCCTTTCGTCTAATTAAGGGGAATTGTTTCAGTTTCAGTTTGTCTAACTTCTTTTTTAAACGATCCTTTCGATTAGGGCCAATCCACTTATTTGTTATTGGCTCGTCCGAGTTTGAGTCAAACAAGTAAAATTTGCAAGCTAGTTCGACATGAAGTGTTGCTTTTGTTTTTGAATCAAAAACTAAATAGTCAAGTTCGCCTATGGTTTCAGCAGCGCCATTTATTTGAATATTGGAAGCAATCAAGTTATAGCGTTTAGAATGCTTTAGATAATAGGCGAAGCAGTATTCAGCTTGCTTGCCAATAATGATGTTATAAGGAAAAGTAAAGGGCTCTTTAGGAGTTGTTTTAAAAGGAGAAATTTGAAAAGGGATAAAGCTATATTCGTCCGAAGAAATAACAAAATCCGGAGCTTTTAAAAAATTATCGAGTAGTTTGATCGCAGGAATAATCACTTTTTAAACACACTTTCATAACGTTGAATCCAGTCTTGTACCGTAAGTTTTGAAACCAATTCACCTAAAAGATCAAAAGGGATTTTTTCTGGATTTTTAAATCGAATACAACTTTTGCCCATATCTAATTTTCCAGGGACATGCTTTGGAAACTCTGTGGTAAACCATTCTAAAAGTTTGGGATCGCTGTAAATACCCATATGATAAAATCCGATGTGATTTTTTTGGGACGCGAGGTTCATAAATGGCAGTGGTTTTTTGGGGTCACAATGATATCCATCTGGGTAGATGGAATGAGGAACTACATATCCCAGCATGCCATAATTGATGCATTCTTCAAATCCTTCTGGAAGATTGTTTAATATGACCTTACGAAGTCTTTGAACAGCTGTTTTTCGTTCCTCAGGAAGGCTGTTAATGTATTGGTCGGGAGTACTAGCCTCAGATTGCATATAACCTATCAATTAGCTCAGAAATATACAAAAGTTTTAACTTCTTTGTTTGATTGGTTTTTTACCTTCGTATTTAAAATTTATATTTTGTTTTCCGATTACACCAAAGAATTTAAGACCAACCTATCTTTAGCGGCTCCAGTGATGCTCGGTCTGCTAGGGCATACCTTGGTGGCTATGGTGGATAACATTATGGTAGGTCAATTAGGTACGGCTCAGTTGGCGGCAGTATCCTTAGGTAATAGTTTTATGTTTATCGCGATGTCTCTTGGCATTGGCTTTTCAACTGCTATAACGCCTTTAGTTGCTGAAGCTGATAGCGAAGGAAATTTCAAGGCTGGAAAATCGTCATTTAAGCATGGACTGTTTTTATGCACTGGTTTAGGGATTTCACTTTTTTTACTGGTTTTGTTTGCCAAACCCCTCATGTATGCGATGGAACAACCTATTGAGGTTGTAGAATTAGCGATGCCATATTTGACTTTGGTGGCGGCGTCTTTAGTTCCTTTAATTATCTTTCAAGCATTTAAGCAATTTAGCGATGGCCTGTCCATGACCAGATACCCTATGTATGCTACTATTGCTGCTAATGGCATTAATGTTTTACTTAATTATATTTTTATCTTCGGAAAATTTGGGGCCCCGGAATTAGGCATTGTTGGCGCTGCAATAGGTACATTAGTTTCTCGCATGGTGATGGTTATTTATTTATGGTTCATGCTCGCAAGACATCAAAAATCGAAGCCTTTTGTTGTAAATATAAAATTTTTCACACTTAGCAAATCTATGTTGATGAAGCTTGTTAATTTAGGGTTTCCTTCCGCTTTGCAAATGTTTTTTGAAGTAGCCGTTTTTACTGCGGCCATATGGTTGTCTGGGATTTTAGGGAAAAACCCTCAGGCTGCAAATCAGATTGCCTTAAACCTCTCTTCTATGACTTTCATGATTGCTATGGGTTTTGGAGTAGTGGCAATGATTCGGGTTGGAAACCAAAAAGGGCTGCAACAATTTACAGAATTAAGAAGGATTGCCTTTTCAATTATTTTACAAACGAGTATGTTGGCAGCCATTTTTGGGGTACTTTTTATTGTATTCAATGGATTCCTGCCGAAGTTGTACTTAGACTTAAATGATACCGAGAATCTCGCAGATAATCTTGAGGTAATTTCTTTAGCATCGAACTTATTAATTATTGCGGCAGTGTTTCAAATATCTGATGCCATACAGGTGGTAACAATAGCAGCTTTGCGTGGAATGCAAGACGTTAAAGTGCCAACGTTTCTTGCCTTTATTGCCTATTGGGTTATTGGCCTCCCCGTTTCTTATTATTTAAGTATGCATAGTGATTATGGTAGTTCAGGTATCTGGATTGGATTATTAGCAGGACTTACAGCTTCTGCAATTATGTGTTTTATACGTTTTAACAAACTTTCCAAAAAATTAGTTTTAAGAAACCAGTAGTAATAACTATTCATCGCATTACTTCCGTTTTTTATTATTTTTAGCCACCTAAAACTTTGGGTTAACCGTTTCAAGAGTAAATTATTATCGGGAGTTCCCGATTGACACCTAAAAAGAAATAAATTTAAGCATTGCAAGGCTAACGCCTATTGTACCTGTTTAAAAATGCTCCAGATTAATAGTTGTGAAAAAGAAAAATTAAATTGGAGCACTGTTTTGTTTGTTAATTAAAATCTCGGGTTCTACGCCCGAGATTTTTTTTTATTGTAGTTTTGCACAGCAACAATTAACGATCAAAACGAGCACATGGATTTTCCAAAATATTTACTTGGCGACAATAGTGATTATCCAACGGCGATATTCGTTATACATACAGAATTCCCACGTTTTATTATTAATCTTGAAGACGATGATGTAGAATGGCTTGAAGATTTTGATAACCACGATCAAAAAGAACTAGAAACAGAAACAGAAAATTATATCAAGGAAGCTTCGGCCTTCTATGACCGTGAAATTGCCCGTTACGAACATGATTGAAGAGTTGCTAAAATATGATACGGAGCTTTTTCTATACCTAAACACCTTAGGGAGTGAACCTTGGGACGAAATGTGGCGCATTATCACTGAAAAATGGTCTTCAATTCCTTTATATGCTTTTTTACTTTATTTGGTTTACAAAAATCTAGGCCTGAAAGGAACCTTAATTGTGATGGTATGTGCGGCACTGCTTATTACCGCCACAGACCAACTTGCCAACCTGTTTAAACATGGCTTACAGCGACCACGTCCTTGTCAAGTAGAAAGCTTGAAGGGAAGCATGCGGTTTGTCGCAGATCATTGTGGAAGTTATGGGTATTTTTCAGCGCATGCGGCCAGTTCAATGGCAGCTGCTGTCTTTTTAGGGTTGTTATTAAAGTCTTACTACAGGTATTTGCCCTTCCTCTTACTTTTTTGGGCAGTGCTTCTTGGATATAGCCGTATTTACCTAGGTGTTCACTATCCTTTAGATGTTGTTACAGGGATGTTCTTCGGAAGTCTATTAGGATGGTTCGTTTTTGAGTTTCAAGCGTTTCTGCAGTCGAAATTCAATACCTAAGGTACTATTTTTGTGATTAAAAACAGATCTCTAAAGAGTCTGGTTCGATGGGCTCTATGTCCTTCGGCCCTCACATTCATATCGTAACGACGTATTTTCTCTACTTTGTAGGCCGTAAATGCTTTAATGAAAGCGGGTAATTCTTCTTCCCCAACTAGGATAGCGAAGCGATTTTCTGATGGAATTTTTAGTTCATTATTTTGTGTGAGCACTTCAATAGGTTTGCCATAATCCCAAATAAGTTCTGGTGTAAAATAGGTGTATTCATATACTTCAACTTTTTCTTGTTGCTGCCATTCTTTCATTTCAGAAAGCCTGCTATAGGAAGCATTGTCCTTAAAAACATCGGCTAAAGGAAGTCCGAGCCAAATAATTGCCACTATAAAGACAATCGTTAAATAGAAAACAGCCTGCATTTTTTTTCGGATAAGATTCCGAAGCATAAAGAATCCGATGCAGCATAAAACCGCAGACAACAAAACAAACCAAATCCATTTTCCTTCCAAGGATTCCCTCAGAAATAGGTACCCTCCGATTGGAAAAATAAGTCCAATAGATGCGATCAACCCAAAATTAAGATAGACGGGAATGGTTTCCCATTTGTCTTTAATTTCAGCAAACTTCAGTATTATATATTCGATATAAAACCCCGTATTTAATGCTAGTGGAATTAGTACGGGTAAGAGATACCGAGACTTTTTTTCAGGAATTATGGATAGGAATAGTACCGAGATTATGGTCCATAGGAAGGTGAAGCGATATGCTTTCTTATTCGACACTCTATTTTTGAGATAGGGATACAGTAGGCCAATAAAGGCTAGAATTGTCCAGACTCCGCTTTGAATAAAAAAGCTCCAATAATAGTAAAACGGTCGAACGTTATACCCAGTCCAGTTGGCCGCTTCTCTTTTTGTAATTTCAGCAACCGCTATGGGGTCGTAGGTGTAGGTATACAAAAACCACCAGCCGGAAAATATGAAAGAGAGTATTAGGAACAGTAACAATGGTATCAAACGAGATCTAATGTTTTTGTATTTGTAAACAATTCCGAAGGCAACTATAAAAGGAAGCAATAAGGCATACATGGAGACAGGACCTTTACTCATAAAAGAACATCCGAAAAAGGTTGCCGCTATAAGAATATGGTGGTATTTTTTAGCGTCTTGAGTAAAAAATAAATACAATTGATAGATACATACCATCATAAAACCATGGGTAAAAATATCCCATTGCCCGTCCCTTCCTGAGGCTACGATATAAAAAGAAGTAGTCAGAACCAGTGCGCTAATGAAGGCGTAGGTTTTGTTTTCGGATAATTTAAGTGAAATTTTATAACTCAATAGCACAGTAATTAGGGCAAGTATTGCTGCCGGAAGCCTTAAAGCAACAAGGCTTTTTAGCCCGAAAATTGCTCCCGAAAATGCAGTGAGCCAAGTTGGTAAGGGTGGTTTTTGATACCGGGGTTCGGCGTTTAGTGTTGTGAGTAGCCAATTTCCATCATGCAGCATTTCCCTTGCCGAAACGAAGTTACGTGCTTCTATAATGTTAACGAATAAGGCATCCAAATGCACAAAGAAAATAGCGATGCACGTTAAAATTAGCAGCAGAAGGTGGTTGTCTTTAAGCGCTTTCATTTTGTTTTCTTAAAAGATAGATGTTCCGCATATATACAAACATTCCAACGGAATGAGCGATGAATAAAACTTTGTCGACCCTATAGATAGAATAGGTTAGAATTAATATGGACCCTGTAAGACTTATAACCCAAAAGCCGAGAGGTAAATGAGATGTCTTTTTATTTTCAGAAGACAGCCATTGATACACAAATCTAAAAATAAAGACCAATTGGGCAGCAATTCCAAGAATTAAAAGCCAAGAGGGAATGTTTTCATTTCGAAGTAACTTGTCTAGATCGTACACACCATTATTGTACCCGTAAAAAACAATGATGGCTGGGAAAATAAATAATAGTAGTTGGAATACTTTTTTTATTTTTTGCCATTCTTGTTGTAGTTGGAGGTTTCGTATGTATATGAAATAAGTAATTGATTGTCCGAGCATTATTGAAAAATCCTCTCTCAGATAGCCATATACAAAGAAAATCATAGATGCTAATAAGCTGAGTTTCCAAAATATGCTGGGTGTTACCACCATTTTATACTTTTCCGAAAGGAGTAATTGAACAAGAAATCTTGAAAAGAAAAGGCCTTGACCAAAAAAACCAATAGCATCGATGTACGTTAAGTCAAGATTCATCTTCTGTTTTTTACCTCATAATTGATGTATTTCTTTTTCATCCAGAGGTAGGCAAAGCAGTCCATTAAAGGGCCAAGTAAGCGGTTCCATAACCCGTATTTAGCTGTTCCTGCAAGGCGTGGGAAATGTTGCACGGGTACTTGAAGAACCGTACCGTTTTGAAGCAAGATCATTGCGGGTAAAAATCGGTGCAATCCTTGAAACATAGGTATTCGTTTGGCAAAATCTGTTTTAATTACTTTTAATGGACATCCTGTGTCATCCATACCATCGCTTGTAAATGCCTGCCTAATGCGATTGGCGACCTTTGAAGACATGTTTTTTACAAAAGAATCTTTGCGATTTGCACGTACCCCAGTAACAAAATCATATTCTCCGATATGTGCTAGTAATAAGTTAAAATCTTCAGGTGCTGTCTGCAAATCGGAATCAATATAACCAACAAATTCCGTTTCAACCATGTCAAATCCTGCCTTTATTGCAGTACTCAAACCATGATTTTTAGTGAAATGTATAAAATGGAAGTCTTCATTTCTGGCACATACTGCTTCAATAAGTTCCTGGCTTTTGTCCTTAGACCCATCGTTTACAAATAAAACCGTTGTTTTTTTAGCAGCTATTTTGGTGTAGGCCAGCAATTCGATTTCAACTCGCTCGAGATTATCTTCTTCGTTATACACCGGAACTATTATTGTAAACTCGTACATTGATTTGTGGAGATGCTTTCTACAAAAGTATTCTTTTTTGAAGAATCTTCTGTTTTTAAAAAAGAACTGTAAAAAAGATGTTATTTTGCAGTACTAAATAAGCTTATGAGGATATTAGTGACTGGTGCAGCAGGTTTTATTGGCTCCCATACTTCGGAAAGACTTTTGGAGTTGGGACATGAGGTCTTGGCGGTTGATAATTTTTCTACCTACTACGACATTTCTCTAAAAGAAACAAATTCCAAAGCATTAGAAAATAAAGGGCTTAAAACCCATAGACTTGACCTTAGAACAGATGATTTGGGCGATTTGGTGACGGAGGATTTGGATTGTATCTTTCACTTCGCCGCACATCCGGGAATTGAGGTAACTAGTACATTTGAAGACTATTTTAGCAACAATGTATTAGGGACACAAAGACTTCTAACCGCTACGGAGCCACTTAAGTCTAAGCCTTTTTTTGTCAATATTGCGACATCATCTATTTACGGGCTTAGTGCAACGCTAACTGAAGATCAGGTGCCCTTGCCAGCATCTTGGTATGGTGTTACCAAATTGGCAGCAGAACAGCTCGTCCTAGCCTATTCTAGAAGGAACTTATTGCAAAGTTGCTCATTGCGACTATATTCAGTTTATGGCCCAAGGGAACGTCCGGATAAATTATATACAAGACTCATTGATTGCGGGTTAAATGATAAGGAGTTTCCGCTATTCGATGGAAGCTTAGAACATCTAAGAAGTTTTACCTATGTTCAAGATATTGTGGATGGAATTGTAAGTGTAATAGGCAGAGAAGACATTTGTAATTCCGAAATATTTAATTTAGGTACCGAAGAGGAGAATTCGACTGCAACGGGGATAGCTATTGTTGAAGAAATCTTACAAATAAAAATAAAGATTGTGCACAAGGATGCTCGTCCAGGCGATCAATCTCGCACTAGGGCCAATATTGACAAGGCTCGAAAATTATTGGGATACAATCCTAAGACTGGTTTGAAAGAAGGGTTGGAGGCACAGCTAAGGTGGTTTAAGGAAAAACAAATGCAGTAGTTATAAAAAACACTGAACAAATGCCATTTAAATTACAGAAGGACGGGGAGCGTTTTGATCTTTTTGCTAAAACGCTTGAAATAAAAGTAGTGCCAAAATCTTTAAAAATATTTGCGCCTTAAGGTTCTCTTTACTATTAACATGAAAAATAAAATACTCTTTTTGTTCCTATTGATTTCAAGTTTTTGTTGGGCTCAGTCACAAGAGCAAAACCTCAGAAAAAATGAAGAGAAAATTAGAAGTGCTGGAGATGTTGTTCAATACGCTCTGCCATTTGCCGCAGGGCTTAGTACGATAATTTTGTGGGATAAGGCAGGTGTATGGCAATTTGCTAAATCCTTTGGCACTGCCGTCGTTTTGACCTATGGATTAAAAATAGCAATAGACAAACCAAGACCAAACGGGGCAATTGATGGGCGTGCATTTCCATCGGGACACACAACAGTGGCGTTTTCGGGCGCTTCATTTATTCAAAGAAGGTATGGTTGGACATATGGAGTCCCATCCTATGCCTTGGCTGGATTTGTAGCTTATACACGTCTACAAGGAAATGAGCCCAGTCATGATGGTTGGGATGTCGCAGCTGGAGTTTTAGTTGGTATAGGAAGTACGTATTTGTTTACCACACCCTATCAAAGAGAACATTACGAGCTTACTTTTTCGAGTGGAGATGAAACCTATTTACTCGGGCTTAAATACAAATTCTAGTTAAAAAGTATCAAAATAAATGTTTGTAAACCGAACATGAAAACAGCTAGGAAGCAGTAATAAAGTAACGTATCCTATTTTAAAACAATATATTTGAATAGTTTAGTGGGGTGTTCTTTTTATACCTTTATTAAATTAAAATGTCATGAAAGCCTTACGAAAAACACTATGCAAAGGACATTTTGTTCTGTCATACGTTGTTTAAAAAACATGATTTATAAAAAAATTATGATCAATAACTTTGGGTTAGATGCCTTTGTAGTAAATAATTTTAAGCACGTAAAATTATGGCAATTAATGCTGCCTTTTTTAGTGTTGATTTTGTTCTTTTTATTTTTTTTATTTTCTGAAGAAACGAACTTTGTTGATGCCTATGTAGAGAGTCAAAAAGGTTTGTTTTTATCTATGAACAGCACATTAGCTGCATACCCTAATATACAGCTTAACATCACTGAGTTAGGCGATGTATTCGTCATTTTTCCATTGATAATTGTTTTTCTCTTTTATGCTCCTAAGCTATGGGAGGTGCTATTGACATCTTCCTTAATCACATTAATATTGGCTGCTGTTCTTAAAAAATATTTTTATGTGCCAAGACCAGCACATGTATATGACATTGATAGTTTTATAATTATTGGTAAAACACACCTAGGAAATAAATCTTTCCCGTCTGGGCATTCTATGACTATTTTTGTGGTCATTATTTTACTATTATTTGCTTTTATGCCGAAAAAAAAATCATATACAATAGTGTGGTCTTTGCTCATGCTCTTGGCAGGTTTTAGTATTGCATTTTCAAGAGTTGCGGTTGGTGCACACTATCCATTTGATGTTGTAATTGGAATTGCGCTAGGCTTTATAGCTGTAATTATAGGGATCAGAGTAAATAACAATGTAAGGTGGTTGGTTTGGATTAAAAACAAAAGGTTTTACCCTGGTTTTATGTTGCTTTTAATAATTTGGATAGCTTTGATCATACTAAAAATTATTGATCACAACTTACCCATATTTTATTTGTCTTTGATATCATTAGTTGGAACGTTATTTTTAATTACAAGGGCATATGCCAAACAGAATTAAACTAAGTTATTTTGCGTTATTATTCAGTTTTATAAATCTTGTTTTATATCAATACCCTTTCTATACATTTGTTTGGGGCAATATTGATGTTCAAAGTTTAAACGGCATTTTACTCCTGGTTAGTTTAACTATTGCAGCACTATTTTTAAATGCACTTGTTTTTTACATAGGATTGTATCTCTTGGGTTTTATTGGAAAATGGTTGTTGGTACTGTTCTTCAACTTCAATGCTATCGCTGTCTATTTTATTAATACCTATGGTGTTATTATAGATAGAACAATGATTGGTAACATTCTCAACACTAATTACGAAGAGTCCAGTAGTTTCTTATCATTTGGTTTACTTGTGTATATCATTTTACTGGGGGTATTGCCCAGTATTTTAATTTTCAAATTCGAGGTCATTCGAGTAAAATTAAAAAAGTTTTTACTGCAGGTTTTTTTAACGTTGATATTCCTATTATCGATCGCGTTTGTTAACGCTCCCAATTGGCTATGGATTGATAAAAACTCAAAAACATTAGGAGGTTTGGTGATGCCGTGGTCGTATGTAGTTAACATCACTAGGTATTATAATCATGAAAATAACAAAAATGAAACGCAAATTTTATTGCCAGACGCCACACTAAAAGACAATAAAAAATCGGTTGCTGTTCTCGTGATAGGTGAATCTGCTCGAAGTAGTAATTTTTCTTTATATGGGTATGAAAAAAACACCAATCCACTACTTTCTAAAATTGAAAATGTTCATCATTATAATGCTGAATCTTGCGCAACGTATACGAGAGCGGGTGTGAAATGTATTTTAGATTATAAAAACACGAATAAACTTTACGAAATTTTACCGAATTACTTGTTTAGAAATGACGTAGAAGTTATCTGGAAAACTACAAATTGGGGGGAACCCACCGTTCGCATTCAAAATTTTCAAAACAAGGAGAACCTAAGAAAAATATATAAAGGAGAGCGGGATGTTTATGATGAGGTATTGCTCAACGGCTTGAGAGAAGAGATACAGGCAAGTGATAAAAATAAAATACTGATTGTTCTGCATACAAGTACAAGTCATGGTCCTACCTATTACAAAAAGTATCCTGAAGAATTCAATACATTTACACCAGTATGTACAAGTGTTGAGCTAGCAAATTGCACTCAGGAAGAACTTATAAATGCCTATGACAATACGATTCTTTATACAGATTATATTTTAGCTACTTTAATTGAAGAACTAAAACAGTTGGAGGGGTATAATTCTTCTATGATATATATATCTGACCACGGAGAATCTTTGGGCGAAAGCAACCTGTATATGCATGGAATACCAGCAAGTATAGCTCCAAAAGAGCAGCTAGAGATTCCATTTATTGTTTGGTTATCGGATGATTCTAAACAACTGAAGGAAAACCAAGAACATTCGCAGCACAATGTCTTTCACAGTGTTTTAGACTTTTTGGCTATAGATAGTCCTGTTTATGATGCAAACATGAGTATTTATAAAAAATAAATACGGAATTTGATGGTTGGTATTAGGCTCTAAAAGCGAGTAGAATGGCTGCTGCCTCAAAAGGGGTTGTCTTTCCTGAGTCGAGAAGTTTTAGTTGGTTCTCTAATTCGTTGGCTACTGAAATATTCCCGAAGAAATCACTATTCAATCGCTGTTCGATGGTCTGAATAAGCCAAAATTTGTTTTGTTCTTTTCTTTTTTTCTGAAAATATCCATTCTCTAATGTTTCAGAAAGATAATCTGAAATAAGAGACCATATGTCATCAATTCCATCATTTTTAATAGCGGAGCAGGTTAAGGTCTTTGGTGCCCAGCCACTTTCTTTAGGAGGATATAAGTGAAGTGCTCGGTTGAATTCTGTTTTAGCGAGCTTGGCAGCTTTCACATTTTGACCATCGGCCTTATTGATTACTATCGCATCAGCCATTTCCATAATCCCTCTTTTAATTCCTTGTAATTCGTCACCGGCACCGGCTAATTTTAGTAACAAGAAGAAATCGGTCATCGAATGCACAGCTGTTTCGCTTTGACCAACGCCAACGGTTTCAATAATTATAGTGTCAAATCCAGCGGCTTCGCAAAGAATGATTGTTTCACGGGTTTTACGAGCAACCCCGCCTAAAGAACTTCCACTGGCAGAGGGACGAATAAACACATTAGGTTCCTTAACAAGATCTTCCATCCTCGTTTTATCGCCTAAAATACTTCCCTTACTTAACGAACTGCTAGGGTCTACAGCTAGGACCGCTACTTTTTTATTTTGATTCACTAACAGTTTACCGAATTGCTCAATAAAGGTGCTTTTCCCTACTCCTGGAACGCCGGTAATACCTATTCTAATCGACTTTTTTACTAGGGGTAGGCAAGCTTCAATAATTTCTTTGGCTTGCTGCTGGTGTTTTGGCGCGTTGCTTTCAACCAAAGTGATAGCTCTGCTCAATGCCGTTTTATCGTTGTTTACGAGGTCTTCAATGAGCTCTTGAATGGATGGTTTTTGTCTACGACTCACCTTAAGTCGTTCCACAGATGTTTTATTCAACGCATCAGGTTGTAAAACGCCGTCTTTTTCAGTTAAAGAATTACTATGTTGGGTTGTTTTTGCCACGTAGTGAATTTATAACAATTTTATGAATATAGTTTGAAAAAGCCAGTTTTCGGTGGTATATTGATGAAACACTAATTTTAAAAATAAGAACCAATGAAAACTTTATATGAAGCAACTTCGACGGCAGTAGGAGGAAGAGGAGGTCAGGTAAATACAGAAGATAATAAAA
The DNA here is from genome assembly GCA_938083445.1 of uncultured Ulvibacter sp. Classification (GTDB taxonomy): domain Bacteria; phylum Bacteroidota; class Bacteroidia; order Flavobacteriales; family Flavobacteriaceae; genus Ulvibacter. The sequence goes on from CALKCP010000006.1 coordinate 54,390, forward strand.
TTGATTTAAAGCTTTCGGTGCCAGAATCGATGGGAGGAGATAGTGGAGCGGGTGTTAATCCAGAACAATTATTTGGCTGTGCCTATGCTGCTTGCTTTGGCGGTGCTATGGAGGTGATTGCTAAAAAGAAGCGCATCGATATTGGAAATGATTATAGTGTTACAGCTACCATTGGCTTCTGTGAAGATGAAGATGGGGCTTTTCTTGAAGCTACTTTAGACTGTTATATTTCCGGCGTTGATTTTAATACAGGTGAAAGTATCATTAATCTAGCGCACGAAATATGTCCTTTTTCAAAGGCAACAGAAGACAATATAACAGTGACACTTAATTTATTACTTGACGAGTAAAAAAATGGACATAAACTAAAAAAGCCTTTTTTAGAAGGGCTTTTTTAGTTTTACTGATGTCGTATTTCTAAAGGCACAACAACATTGTCCCAAGCAAACATGAGGATTGACGTATCTGGAGAAGATACACGTAGCGTGATTGAAAATTTTTCAACAGTATTTAGACTCTTTGAGACCTTTCCGTCAACAACCAAAATATCATGGTCGGGATCTCTTGAAGCTTTCTGATTGGTTAACTTTACACCCCATCCATACATTTTGTCATTGAAGATTACCTTCCAACTCGTTTCAGTAGGGATAGTCCAAAGGGTGTACTTTCCTGCCGGAAGAGGCTTTCCAGCGATCATAATATCTTTATTCGTTGTAAAAGTACTTGCCTCATTGGCCCCAGTTCTCCAAACTTCATCATATGGAACTAAGTTGCCAAAAATTTCTCTATCCTTTTTCGAAGGACTGCAATAAAAAAGATTCAACCTTAGTTCACCTTTTGAATATGTTATATTCTTTTCTGGACTGCTCTTTTTTGTTTGTTGCTGTAAGATGGGCCATAGAATGAAATTAAATAGAAGTAACAAGACTCCAATAACGCCAGCGATCCACAACAATATTTTCACAAGTTTTTTCATAAGATATATTCTTGAGTTTAAAGATACTAAATTGAATACGTTCGACAAGAATCGTTTGAATCGAGATCGAGTAATGCAGAAGCTAGAGCACCAAATAAAGCGTCTTCGTTTAATTTCTTCTTAAAATAAAGGCCGCTATAGCAGATAATACGAATCCGCCAATAAGCACTCCGATTGCAGACTGCATCATATAATTGTTGATGTTGAAATATTCATTTGCCGCGCCGATGGTCATTAATTTATTCGTAACCGAATATTCAATAATATTTGGAAAATACGCTGGGGTTATATAATTATGAGTGAGATATTGCGCCACTGGTGAAAGTGCAGCTGCAAATAGGCTTACTACAAAACCGCTAAGAAAACCCTGTCGCCAGCTCAATTGCTTGTTGTAAAACCGGCGTCTTTTTTCACGAAGCGCTAGGATATACATAAAAATGGCCAGCGGTATATAGAGCATGGTAAGCCAATAATGATCTGCTATCTTTTCATCGTGCCATCCTAATGTTTGCTCAAGAAACATCCAGGTAAGGGATGCTATAGTGAAGATAATAGCCCATTTAAATTCGATTTTAAGATGTCTCATCCGTATTGATTGGTAATTTTTGTCGAAGATAAAAAAAAATAAACCCCAAAGCATTGCAACTTTAGGGTTTTATACGTTCAATAGGGGCGCTCTATTTTATTAGCCTAATCACCTTTTTATATCCGCTCACTTCGATGTGTGCAAAATAAACACCCGATTGTAGGTGGTCTGTATTTATTTTCACAGATGTGTTGTTAGGTGCCATGTGCAGTAACTTTTGGCCAGTTATGGCAAATATAGTAACCACCTTAATTGGCTCAGAGTTTCTTATAAAAAGCTGGTTATCCACTGGGTTGGGATACACAACAAGGCTGCTAAATACGTTATCATTTAAGCCAAGGATCGGCGTACATGAAATTTCAAGGCTAAACACCCCTGAAGCTGCTCCTGCTCCTTCTACCATGATATAATAGGTAGAAGACCCATCCGATTCAAATGTCAATTCAGATTGCTCACCACAGAAATCATCATTCGCTATAATTTCTGTAGCCAATGTGCAGTCCGAATAAACTCTTAAATAGGAGTTGTAATTTGTACCTCCGCCGCATAAGGAGATTGTTATATTTTCAATTGTTCCAGACCCAGTGTAACTATAATATACATCGGGAGCTGCTTCGCCACCAGAGTCGGTGGCATTTGCTGTACTGCCGGTAACAATAGCATCACAATCTAACGCTATTGCTCCCGAACAGCCATTGTTTAGCGGTTCTGCGGGTATCCTTAAAACAAAACCCTGCCCCGAATTGGTTACACCTACTACAGTGGAGCCATCATCCGATATACCTAATGGTAACGCAAGGATAGCGCCCTGTAAATCGTTTCCTAAGGTAATAGCTAAATCGGTTAAATCTAGCATGCCATCTAGTTCTGTGTGAATAAAACCCCTGCCAAAAGTTGCAGGCGCGGGCCAAGGACGATAAAAGCCAACGGCTTTAGAACCATCTGCTGTTAGTCCAGTTGCTGCACCTCGCCAGCCTGATGTAGGTGCCGGACCTATATCTATGATCCCAGTAGCGTCACTCCATTTCCATGCCTGAAAATCATTAGAAAAACCCTGACCGCCGCAGGTCCAAACACCATCTGCAGATATGGCACCAGCTTCGGTAGCTCGATCTCCGTTGGCATGGGTAATCAAATTTTGAACACCATTGGTCCATATGGCGCCTTGCCTAAAACCAGAGGGAGAATCCTGCCAGCCCGCTATAATACTTCCATCGCTATTGGCGGCATTTGCTCTTGTACTTCTGCCACTAACACTGCTGCCAAGGTCTTCAACCCCTCCTGCAGCCGTCCATTTAATAGCATGTGCACTTCCAGCATTTATCCAGCCCAAACCAACGATGGTGAGTCCGTCTGATGACATTCCCCAGGCAGAACTTGCCGAGCTACCAGACGAAGAACCTAAAGAGCCATGAGACGTCCATGCTTGCGTGGCAACATTATAAGAGCTTAATTCTCCTAAATTAGTACTAGGGTTAATTCTGGTGGCTGAAATAAGCGTACCATCACCACTAACAGCTGCTTGCCCGCCAAAACCTTGAGGTGCTACACCTCCAATTAAAACCACACCAGACCCTTCGGTCCACATAAAGTTTTGACCTCCATTGTCACCAACAACAACAGAGCCATCTGAACTTGCGCTGGTTGCAGTGAGTCCAGAACCAAGTTCAAAGAATTGTGCGTTCGCGTTGGTAAACGGCATCAGTAACGAAAAGACTATAATAAGGAGCTTGCTATTATTGAGTGAAAGTTTTCTCTGGTTTTTGAAGTAAATTTTAGTCATAATTAATTGATTTTATTTTAGTTTACTGGATCCTTCTACTAAAATATTAATTAATTAATTAAATCAACACAGAATGAAAAATAATTAATAGTCCACATAGAAACGGGTAGGGATATTTTGTCCCAATTTCATAAGGTGATGGAGGTTTAGAATTGCAGTCTTACTTAGGTTGTAACTACATTTTAAGAAACTTCTTCATACTCGTTTTACCTGAAGCTAAAACTTGAATAAAATACAAACCAGAATTTAAATGAGAAACATCCATATTGGTGTTCGATGTTTCATCGAGCAGTTTTCCTGAAACATCATATATTTTTACAGTTTCAATTTGGTCTTTTGAAATAATGTTTAAGATATTTTTTACCGGATTCGGATTAAACGAAAACACATTAACCTGAGGTTCAGAAATACTTAATATCGTGCATACGTTTGGGTCGGTGTTGATCAAAACGGGTAAATCAACTCCTAGATTTTGAATATAATCAGGGCAAACATCTGGTGCCCCACTAACTGTGTAAATACCTGCCTCCGTTACTTCCAAAACCTGAGAATTAGTATCTGGAATTGGACTTGAATCCTTGAACCATGTTATATTTGTATTGTAAGGATTGTTAAGGGTGAAAATAATAGCCTCTCCCTCGCAAATTAGAAAGTTTCCACTACCATCGGTAGTATAATCACCGGTTTGGGTCACAGAGGGTAAAAGGAAAGCCCATCCGTCAATAAGCACTTCATCAGACCTTTCGGTACATCCAGCTACGGTTACATCCACTGAAAAATAAAATAAAAGATCGTCGAAATAAACAAGATTTAGAGCGTTATCGATAGCTCCAGGGATAATTTCTGAGGTGCCTCCGCTAAAGGATCGTTTATACCATTGATAGCCATCAGCATCTGAAGGATTGCTATAGATGGTACCTTCTGTTTCATTTGGGCAAGCCATAATATCCCCAGTAATGGTAGGGTCAAATGCGCACTGCCCATGTATTGAACCAATGCTAGTAATTACTAAAAAACATAGAATAAAGATATTCTTCATAGTTGATACTTAAATAGTTAGAAAGCAATCAATTATTGCGTATTAATGCCCAGTTAGCACCCATTCCCCCTTGCCAATTAATGGAATGGCTTGTTTGTACTTAACCTCTTTGCTTTCACCGCTCATTACATGTTTGATGGTGACTCTATCGTTACGGTTAATTTTTGGCTGTTCACGAACAATTGTTTCTGTTACCTGTGGACGCTGTGTTTGTCCTGCTGAACGGGATTCGGCAGATCTTTCATCCAAGTTTTGAATTTCATCCTTTTGTTCATTCAATCGTTCTTTCGGACGAATATTTCGTGCTTCTTGAATATGCTGCTGTGTTTCTTGAGGTAATTCTCCTTTAAATAAGAATGAAAGTACGTCTTTATTCACTTTTTCTATCATTGATTTGAACAACTCAAAAGATTCAAACTTATAAATTAACAAAGGATCTTTTTGCTCATGGACAGCTAGTTGAACAGATTGTTTTAACTCATCCATCTTTCGAAGATGGGTTTTCCAAGAATCATCAATGATGGCCAGCGTAATATTCTTTTCAAAGTCTTTTACAAGTTGCTTTCCTTCAGTTTCATAAGCTTTAACGAGGTCTGTAGCAACATTTAACGTTTTAACTCCATCGGTAAACGGAACTAAGATTCGCTGGTATTTTTCTCTTTGCGTTTCGTAGACATTCTTGATTACAGGATAGGCCATATCGGCATTGCGACTCATTTTATCATTATAATGCTTGTACGCCTGTTTATAGGTACTTCCGGCGATTTTCATCGCGTCTAATTTTTCAAATTCATCTTCAGAAAGTGAAGAGTTCATAGTAAAATAGCGAAACAATTCAAATTCGAAATTCTTATAATCTTGCGCGCCTTTATTTGTATCAGCAATGATTTCAGCAGTGTCATAAATCATATTTGCAATATCGACACGAAGTCGTTCCCCAAATAATGCATTATACCTTCGTTTGTAGACAACTTCACGCTGTGCATTCATAACATCGTCATACTCTAGCAGTCGTTTACGAATACCGAAGTTGTTTTCTTCTACTTTTTTCTGAGCACGTTCAATGGACTTTGAAATCATAGAATGCTGAATCACTTCACCTTCTTCTAGTCCCATTCGGTCCATCATTTTGGCGATTCGTTCACTACCAAACAGGCGCATTAAATTGTCCTCTAGTGACACATAAAACTGTGAACTTCCTGGATCCCCTTGCCGTCCACTTCGACCTCGCAACTGTCTGTCAACACGTCTAGAATCGTGACGCTCTGTTCCTACGATTGCCAATCCTCCAGCGGCTTTCACTTCATCGCTCAACTTAATGTCTGTACCACGACCTGCCATATTGGTAGCAATTGTTACGATACCGGCATTACCAGCTTCAGCAACAATGTCTGCCTCTTTTTTATGCATTTTTGCATTCAATACATTGTGATGAATGTTACGAATACTCAACATTCTACTTAGTAGTTCAGAAATTTCTACCGATGTCGTACCGATTAAAACAGGTCTGCCTGCATTTGAAAGTTCAACAACTTCATCAATTACCGCATTGTATTTTTCTCGTTTGGTCTTGTAAATCTTATCTTCTCTATCATCACGTGCGATGGGTCTGTTTGTTGGAATTTCAACGACATCTAATTTGTAGATCTCCCAAAGTTCACCTGCTTCAGTTACTGCAGTACCTGTCATTCCAGACAGTTTTTTGTACATTCTGAAGTAATTTTGAAGCGTAATGGTAGCAAAGGTTTGCGTCATCGCTTCAATCTTCACATTCTCTTTTGCCTCAATCGCCTGATGCAAACCGTCACTATAACGACGACCGTCCATGATACGACCTGTTTGCTCATCCACAATCATCACTTTATTTTCCATCACCACGTATTGGGTGTCTTTTTCAAATAATGAGTAGGCTTTAAGCAATTGATTCATTGTATGAATACGTTCACTCTTCACCCCGTAATCCCGGAAAAGGATTTCTTTTAACGCAGCTTCCTTTTCTGTAGACAATTCTTGCCCTTCAATTTTGGCGATTTCAACACCAATTTCAGGCATCACGAAGAAATCGGGATCGTCTTCTCCAGAGAGGAAGTTTACTCCTTTGTCTGATAGTTCAATCTGATTGTTTTTCTCGTCTATAACGTAGTAGAGTTCGGCGTCAATTTTTGGCATTTCCCGATTGTTATCGGACATATATTGATTTTCTGTTTTCTGAAGGATTTGTTTTACACCTTCTTCAGAAAGAAATTTTATCAATGCCTTATTCTTCGGAATACCCCTATAGACTCGTAAAAGTTGAAAACCACCCTCTTTGGTGTCTCCTTCCTTTATCAATCGTTTTGCTTCTGCTAAAACCCCAGTTAGGTACTTTTTTTGAACGTCAACAATATCCTGAATCTTTGGTTTTAATTCATTAAACTCGTGACGGTCTCCTTCAGGTACAGGACCTGATATAATGAGCGGGGTACGTGCATCATCAATTAATACGGAATCGACCTCATCAACTATCGCATAATGATGTGGCCGCTGCACTAAATCTCCTGGAGCATGAGCCATATTGTCTCTTAGGTAATCGAAACCAAATTCATTATTGGTACCATAGGTGATATCTGCATTATAGGCTTTTTTCCTTTCTTCTGAATTTGGCTGGTGATAATCAATACAATCGACGCTAATTCCATGAAACTCAAAAATAGGTGCCATCCATGCACTATCACGTTTTGCTAAGTAATCGTTCACCGTTACTAGGTGTACTCCATTTCCCGCCAGCGCATTTAAATACATGGGCAGTGTTGCTACTAAGGTTTTACCTTCTCCAGTATGCATTTCGGCTGCTTTTCCTTGATGCAGAGCTACACCACCTACGAGCTGCACGTCATAATGCACCATATCCCAGGTAACCTCTTTTCCAGCAGCATCCCAAGAGTTTTTCCAAGTTGCTTTATCGCCGTCTAATGTCACGTATGCTTTCGTTCCCGAAATATCACGGTCAAAAGCGTTGGCAGTTACGGTAAGATTTTCATTATCTCTAAATCGTTTGGCCGTTTCCTTAACTACGGCAAAGGCTTCAGGAAGAATTTTAAGAAGTGTTTCTTTTTCGATTTCGTATTGGTCTACTTTTAAAGTATCGATTGCATTATAGATATCCTCTTTTTTATCGATGTCTTCCATCAAATCGGCCTCTTTTTGAAGCCTATTAATTTCAGTCTGAATGTCTTTTTGGTCCTCTTTAATGATCTCTCTAAATCGATATGATTTTGACCTTAATTCGTCTAAAGAAAGCTTTTCCAGCGCAGCTTCATGTTTCTTAATTTCATCAACTAAGGGTTGAAGGTCGCCAATATCTTTTTTGGATTTATCTCCAACAAAAACTTTTAATACACTATCTAAAAATCCCATTATAATTTTTTTATGTTGAAAATGTTGCTTTGCAACATTCTTACTTTACTCGTTCTAACAAAGCTCGCTCGGTCTCTACTTCATGTGGGGTACCAATTAACAAATAAAACAAGCCTAATATTTCAAATTATTTAGGTCCCATTTCAACAGCGAATGGTTGTAATACAAAAAAACTGCAAAAAAACTAGATTGCCAAAAGCTTAACGCCTTTTTAAGAGTTCTTTTTTAAGCAAAAAAAAAGCCTCATTTGTTGAGACTTTTTATATTTTTTTAGGCTTGAAATGTTCCGTTCAACATGGTTCCTTTAGTATTCATCTTCATTCCAAAGATAATCCTCATCTGAAGGATAATCTGGCCAAATCTCATCAATCGAGTCATAAGAATCACCTTCATCTTCAATTGCTTGAAGGTTTTCCACTACTTCTAGAGGAGCTCCAGTTCTAATCGCATAATCGATTAATTCATCTTTCGTTGCCGGCCAAGGTGCATCACTTAAATAAGATGCCAATTCTAACGTCCAGTACATAGCGTTTCGGTTTTAATTTGCTGCAAAAATAATTTTTTTGGTGAGAAAGTCAAGTAAATTCACAATTATTTCTGCAATAATATAAAGAACGTATATAATATGGTAACAATCAGCATATTATATTTTAATATTTATCTAAGATTAGAGTTTCTTTGGAATCCAAAGAATTTCTTCCGCTTTTAGTTGATAAGTCAATTTCCGTGCCAGTACAAATAGGAAGTCAGATAGTCTATTGAGATACATCAAAACCTGTTCATCTAGTGGCTCTTGCTCATTTAAGACGGTGGTGATACGCTCCGCTCGACGGCAAATACAGCGCGCTATGTGACAATGTGACACAGTGGGATGGCCTCCAGGTAAAACAAAATGCGTCATCGGAGGAAGGCTTTCGTTCATGACATCCATTTCGTTTTCAAGAAAGTACATATCCTCTTCTATAATCCTTGGAATGTTTAATCGCTCTTTTCCACTTTTAAGAATCGTTTTCTCCGGATCGGTAGCTAAAATGGCACCTAACGTAAACAATCGATCCTGAATATGGATGAGGATTTCTTTCGATCTTTCATCAATTTCTTGATCTCGAATTAATCCGATGTAGGAGTTTAATTCATCCACGGTACCATAACTCTCAATGCGAATGTGATGCTTTGCAACCCGCGTGCCTCCAAAGAGTGCCGTGGTGCCGTCATCGCCCGTTTTGGTATATATTTTCATAGCCTGTGTTTTTGTTGATAAAGGTACATAAGATACTTTAGATGAAAATGACTTCGGTGAGAGATTTAGAATAGGTGGGTGGAAAATAGAAAAACAGCCAACTTCGTTTAAATGGAATCTTTCTTTTTCTCGTAATACTCTTTTTTAAAACTCCGACGTCGTCGTTTTCGCTGTTTCTGGGTGAGGCTCTTGTTCCAAAAGTAAATCATTGCGAGAAGGGCGACACCGCCGATTATAAGTACTACAGGGTTTGAAAAGCTAATTTCCATGATGTGAAGATACTGTTGGAGGTGTTAAATTCCAAATTACAAATTTCCGAAGCACATGCGATTTTAGATAAATTTCTTTAAAGTGCGCATTTTTTTGTCAGAGTTTTTTGGGGTGTTCTTTTCTGAAAAAACCAAGAATTAACAAAAAAAACAACTACCTATTCCGTACATCACTCTCAATTATTCCGTCACGAAGTCTTATGATTCTGTGCGCATGTTCTGCAACCTCTTCTTCATGTGTGACTACTATAACGGTGTTTCCCTGCTTGTGAATTTCGTCAAAAAGTGTTAGTATTTCTAATGATGTAACGGAATCAAGGTTACCGGTAGGCTCATCTGCAAGAATAATGGAAGGCTTATTAATTAATGCTCTTCCTACTGCCACACGTTGTCTTTGACCGCCTGAAAGCTGATTTGGTTTATGGTCCATTCGGTCAGCCAAACCTACCTCCGCGAGTACTTCTTCCGCTCTTATCTTTCGGTCTCCCTTCGGTACTCCCGCATAAACCATAGGTAAGGCAACATTTTCTAATGCTGTGGTACGAGGCAATAAATTAAAGGTTTGAAATACGAACCCAATTTCTTTATTTCTGATTTCAGCCAGGTCGTCATCCGACATATTGCTTACGTCGTTACCACTCAAGAAATAAGACCCAGAGGTTGGTGTGTCGAGGCAACCCAGAAGGTTCATTAATGTCGATTTCCCAGAACCCGAAGGTCCCATAAGCGCCACGTAATCTCCCTGTTCGATGTCGAGGTCAATTCCTTTTAACACCTTCACGATTTCATTTCCAAGTGGAAAATCTCTGGTAATATTTCTAATTTTTATAACTAAACTCATACGAAACCCAAGAGGGGGATTTTTTGATGATTAACAATAGTACGTCATAAGACGCAAAGCTACAATAGTTGTTACAATCTAATATTGAAATGTTCTTTGGGCTGTTCACTTCTGAAAAATACGAGGCCCCAATAAAAGGTGTCTATACTCACTGTTACTTTAGGGTGTTTTATAATTTCCTGCCACGCTGCTGTCATTTCTGGACTCCAATAAATATCATCAAAGATAAATACCGAATTGTTGGTCGTTTGTTTCAGTAGCGTTTTGAAATATTGAATGGTTTTATCTTTGTTGTGATTGCCGTCAATATATATTAGTTGCTGTTCTTCTGAATTGTTTTCAGCTAAATACGTTCCGAAATCCTTCGTATGAAGCTGGATGTTTTCGAGTTGAAAATCGCGAAAATACCTTTGCGCCACTTCTGAAGTATTCGGGCAACCTTCAATTGTTTGTATTTTGGCAGAAGGATTTGCCAGTGAAAGCGCAGCCGTTGCCAGCCCCAATGAAGTTCCTAATTCCAATGCAGAATTTATTTCCAAATAGCGCATTAATCTGAAGAGTAGTCGCTGCCTTTTTGGCGTTATCCCTGCGTTTTTAGCAATAGCAGCAATCTGCCTTTTATTGGAATTAAAAACTCGCGAACCCTGCCCAAAATCGGTTACATCTATGCTTTCTGCCGATTTATATACGTGTTTTCGGTATTCTGTTAGTTTCGTGTATTCCGAAAAATTTGTTTTGTCATAAAAACATTGCGTTAACAATTTATACACAAAAGGGGAGTGGACCCCATGCTGATTTGTGGATCGCACTACATACTTTAGATATGATTTTACTTGGTAGAACATTCTTTTTCTAAGAGTTTCACTACGCACTTACCATTTTTAACCCTCCAGTTTTTCCAATAGTTCAAAGTAACGAGATGTTTTTGTATCGACCTGGTCAATTAGTTTTTGCAATATATTGGATTGCTTATTAATTTCATCGCCATCCCACTTTTCTGTCGCAAATTTAGCTTGAAGCGTATCCCGTTCTCTTTCGAATTTGGCGATTTGAGACTCTAATTTGGAATATTCCTTTTGTTCGTTGTAACTAAGCTTTGCTCTATCATTGTTGGCTTTCCAGTCATTTTTCTGTTTAGTCTCTTCGGGTGTTTCAATTTTCTTTATTTTTGAGGCACTATCCTCATAGGTTCTAAAATCTGAGTAATTTCCTGGAAAGTCTTGAATTTTCCCCTCTCCGCGGAAAACAAATAAATGATCGACAATTTTATCCATAAAATACCGGTCGTGAGAAACAACGAGAAGACAGCCTGGGAAATCCATCAAGAAACTTTCCAGAACATTGAGTGTTACAATGTCTAGGTCGTTTGTTGGCTCATCTAGAATTAAAAAGTTTGGGTTTCTAATAAGGACGGTACATAAATAAAGACGTTTGCGTTCTCCACCACTTAGTTTGTCTACAAAGTCGTATTGTTTCTTGCGGTCAAAAAGAAACCGCTCTAATAATTGTGACGCTGAGATTTGCTTCCCTTTTTTAAGCGGAATATAATCACCAAATTCTTTAATCACATCAATTACTTTTTGCCCTTCTTTGATGTTGATTCCTTTTTGGGTGTAGTAGCCAAACTTTACAGTGTCCCCGATTACAACCTTACCGCTATCAGGTTTTAGCGAGCCTGTCATGATATTTAAAAAACTAGACTTGCCAGTTCCATTTTTACCAATGATGCCAATTCGTTCTCCTTGAATAAAGTTGTATTCAAATTTTTCAAAGAGATTTTTATCATCAAAAGCCTTCGATATTTTATGAATTTCAACAACCTTGGTTCCAAGGCGCTCCATATTCAATTCCAGTTGCACTTCGTGATCATTTCTTCGTTCATGTGCCCTAGACTTTATCTGAGCAAAATCATCAATTCGAGATTTACTCTTTGTTGTTCGTGCCTTTGGTTGTCGGCGCATCCATTCCAATTCTTTTTTATAGAGTTGTTTTGCTTTTCCCGTTTCAGTGGCATGGGTTTCAATGCGTGCCTCGCGCTTCTCTAAATAATAGCTGTAATTTCCTTTATAACTGTAGAGGTTTCCTTCATCTAATTCAACAATTTCATTACAAACTCTTTCCAGAAAATAACGGTCGTGTGTGACCATAAACAAAGTGAAATTTTCTTTTGCAAAGAGTGCCTCTAACCATTCAATCATTTCCAAATCCAAGTGATTTGTTGGTTCATCCATCACGAGTAAATCCGGTTGTGTGAGCAACGCATTTGCCAATGCAAGACGTTTTTTTTGTCCGCCACTTAAGTTAGCTACTTTTTGGGAGAGGTCTTCCAATTTTAGTTTGAAGAGAATTTGTTTGTATCGTGTTTCAAAATCCCAGGCGTGATATACCTCCATATTATCAAAGGCAACTTGATATGCTTCTGAGTCTTCTGGATTCTCTAAAGCATGCTCATAAGCTTCGATAACTTTTAATATTGGATTGTCTGAAGAAAAGATGCTTTCTTCAATACTTAGTTTCGGGTTGAGGATGGGGTTTTGTGATAAAAAGGCGACTTTTAAATTTTTGCGATACACTACATTTCCATCATCAGGCGTATCTTCACCCGAAAGAATATTAAGCAATGATGTTTTACCTGTTCCATTTTTGGCAACAAAGCCAATTTTTTGACCAGAATTGATTCCGAAGGAGATATTTTTGAATAAAATACGTTCTCCATACGACTTTGAAATATTTTCAACTGAAAGGTAATTCACGTTTAATTTTTTTTGCAAAATACGCAGAAATAAACCACATAAAATGAAATATATTTTATTATTGCAAAGGTTGGGCTATATTTGTTGATTAACAACCCTAGCCTTCTATGAAATCTACATATCTATTGGTTCTATTAGCTGTAGTGATGTGTTTCTCATCCTGTATTTCTACCAAACAGCTTACATATTTACAGGAGCCTGAGAATGCAATAGACAGCTTAATTCCGATGCGTAAAATGCAGGAGCCCTATCGTTTACAAATAAACGACTTACTTAGCATACGTGTTAAGGCCTTAGATCAAGAAACAGTTGGGATATTTAATCCTGTTGGGGACGCCAATTTAAATGCAACAGGGGAAGAAAAACTATATAACGATGGCTTTGTAGTAGACCCACACGGGAATGTTCGAGTACCGAGTTTGGGAGAAATACAAGTGCTGGGATATACGGTAGAAGAGGTGCGACAGGAAATAGAAAAGCGCTTGATGGCAGATTACTTCAAGGCAGAGGCCAATGTATTTGTAACTGTTAAGTTAGCAGGGATACGCTATACAATTAATGGTGAAATCGGTGGATCCGGTTCTAATATCATTTATAGGGATCAAGTAAGTATTATGGAGGCAATCGCAAATAGTGGAGATATTAAACTATTGGGTGATCGCTCGAATGTAGTAATTATTAGGCAATACCCTCTGGGTCAAAAAGTACATCATATAGATTTAACGCAAATTGATGCCATGAATTCACCCTATTACTATGTGCAACCCAATGATCTTATTTTGATAAATCCATTGCCTCAAAAATCTTTGGGATTTGGGACGGACGGCTTGTCGTCATTCACAACGATATTAGCAGTTTTTTCTGCATTAACGACAACGATACTACTATTTATTAGTTTAAAATAAATGAGCGAAGATTTAGACATTAACGATGCACATACCACATTCGACCTTAAAGGATTTCTCTTTAAATTAGTACGCTTTTGGCCGTTGTTTGTCGTTTCATTAGGCATCGCCTTCGCCACTGCTCGGTATATAAACGTTCGGAAGCTTCCTGTGTATCAGATGAGCAATTTGGTTTCGATAAAGGATGATCAAAACCCTTTTTTTACAAGCAATACGAGTTTAACCTTCAACTGGGGAGGGACAACAGATAAGGTCAATACCTCCGTTATTACCTTGCGGTCTCGAACCCATAATGAAAAAGTTATTGAGCGCCTGCAATTCTATATAAACTATCAAAAAGAGGGAGCATATCAATTGGTCGATGCGTATAAGCAAACCCCCTTTTTTATAGAAGTAGACACGTCGCGAGCACAAATAGTAAACAAGAGATTTACCGTTGTATTTAAAGACTCCCTAACCTTTACCTTGTCGGCCGAATTTAACGCCGGAGCTGCATTACTACAAAACTACAATACAAAAGAAAAGTCGAGCAGGCATTTTGAAACTCAAAGTTTCTCGCAAGACTTTCGTTTTGGCGAAAAAATCACCCTGCCATTTCTAAGTGGGACTTTGGTCTCCAATCCTGAATTAGCAGTTTCTCCTGGAGGGTCTTATTATTTCAGTTTTCAAAATTTTGATGGAGTGGTTGGTAGGTACAATGGTATTGGTGTAGGTCCTATTTCATCAGGATCGTCGGTAATTAGATTGAGCCTCACTGGGCAGAACAAAGCGAGACTAGTTGATTATCTTAATACGTCGATAAAAGTATTGGGTGATGATATGCTCGAGCGAAAAAACTTGTTTGCTACCAATACAATTCGGTTTATCGACAGTAGTTTGTCTAAGAAATCGGTGGAGCTGAAGGTAGCCGAGGACGAGCTCAATACATTTAAGAATAAAAATGCCATTTTCAATCTTGAAATGGAGGGTGTCGAGATAAACGAGAAACTCAATGCCCTTGATGCAAGAAAAGAGGCATTAGATCGAGAACTCAATTATTACGATATTCTAGAAAATTACCTGTTAGCGCGGTCCGACTATCGCAATGTTCCAGCGCCTTCCGTTGCAGGTATTTCTGAAGGAAGCGTAACGACTGCAGTAGCTCAAATTATAAGCTTGGCTGAGCAGCGAAATAGGCTACAGTATTCCTACAAAGAAGGTGTGCCGGTCTTGGCAGATATTGACAGGCAAATTGATGCGATAAAAATTGTTCTTATAGAGAATATTAATAGTTCCAAGGGACTAAAAGCACAAGAGCAGGCCTCTATTAATCGAGACATAGCAAGATATGAAAGTGAAATCAGAAAACTCCCAACGGAGCAACAGCAACTTCTTAAAATTGAAAGACGGTATAATTTAAGTCAGGGGGCCTATAATCTATTTCTTGAAAAACGAAGTGAGGCAGGTCTTGTAAAGGCCGCCAATGTGAGCGATGTATTAGTGATTGACCCTGCCAAAGATATCGGTGGCGGGCAGGTGGGTCCCAACACCCAACTTAATAATGTGATGGCATCCCTTTTGGGGTTTGCCGTTCCTTTTTTGTTTGTTTTCTTACTAGTGTTTTTTGATACAAAGGTGCATACAGTTAAAGATATAAAGAGACTATCCAGAATTCCTATTTTAGGTGTGATAGGTAAAAGTCTTTTGAGTACTAACCTCGTCGTCTTAGACGCATCTAAATCATCGATTGCCGAGGCCTTTAGAGCCATACGTGCCAGCTTGCAGTTTATGTATAAGAAGCAAGGCATTCAAGGAACAAAAACGGTTTTGGTTACTTCCTCGGTGAGTGGTGAAGGAAAAACATTCTGTTCAATCAATCTTGCGTCGGTTTTTGCACTGAGTGAAAAGAAAACGGTTTTGGTTGGTTTGGACCTCCGTAAGCCAAAGATATTTGGAGATTTTGATCTGAATAACGACCTTGGAGTAGTAAATTATTTAATTCAGGATAGCGATTTAAAAGCCATTGTTCAGAAAACCAAATTTGAGCATTTGGATATAATTTCTTCTGGACCTGTTCCGCCGAATCCTTCAGAATTGTTAATGAGCGACCGCATGGAGTTGCTTATTGAGGAGTTAAAGGAAGAATACGATTATATTGTATTAGATTCGCCGCCTTTGGGGCTTGTTTCCGATGCTTTGGGGCTCATTAAGTTTGCCGATGCAACCATTTACATGGTGCGACAAAATTACACGAAGAGAGGGATGTTTTTAGATATAAATGAGAAGTATGCTAAAGGTGAGGTTGCTAATTTGAGTTATGTGCTCAACTTTTTTGAAGACAAATCCAAATACGGTTATGGTTATGGCTACGGCTATGGCGCTTATGGCAATGGGTATCACGAAGATGAAAGAAAACCATCTTTATGGGGCAAAGCAAAGCGTTTCTTTAAACGAAAATAGAATCTCGGATTACAGACTTTTGGACCTTGTGATTTAATCGTCCGCATGCTTTCAAGAAACCATTGGGTTTTTAATGGTTTTTTTTGACATATCTATTTAAGATGTCCTGCTGTTTTCTGTGGAAGAGGGTTTGAAAATAACCTGGGCGTCTCTAGCGAATACATAAAACAGATAAAACCCTACAAAAACCAAAAGTTGAATTCCGAATTTTAATAAATTAGATACCACAATAGACAATGGCACAATAACTCTTGGAAAATAGACCTTTCCGAAAAT